>NZ_WJZD01000020.1:0-126285 GCF_021609665.1 Pseudomonas sp. PA-1-3F
AACCCACAACCAAAAAGATGTCGTCGGAGGCGCCGGATGTTAATAAGAACAAGCACGCACCACGGATCGCGGGGCGCGGCGCTGTTAACCAACAAACACTGCCCTGTGGCGAGGGAGCTGGCTCCGGTGGGGGCGCGAGGCCGCCCCGCTTTTTTGTTAAAAGAGGTTGGGCCTGCTACGCAGTCCAACGGGAGCAAGCTCCCTGGCCACAAATACCATCCGAACCGTTACATCACGCCTCGCTGGCGATGCGCACAGGGCGCTCGCGAACGGCTGGCGCCTTGTCTTTTTCCGCATTCTCTAGACGCATGCAGCTTTCCAGGAACAAGTGCATGTAGTCGTAGCTCTTGCACACCGCTTGGCGCAACTCTTCCTGCAAGGCCTTGCTCGGGTTGGTCCCGGCCAGTGTGCAGATGATTTCCAGGGCTTCCCAAGGGTGGGCATCGTCGTATTGGGCGTGCATCTTCAGCCACTTCATCGCCCGCTTGCGATCTTCCTCAGGGAAGGCGGCAGCATACACACCGGTAGAGCAGACCACGGCGGACCACTCTCCCGTCGCCCCCTCGATCGCGTAGTTGGTGGCGGCAATCGCGACGATCAACGCATCCGCCGAGCTGGTGTGCCAGCACCAATGACTCAGGGCGTGCAACTCGGGCGGCACCTCCTGCGCTTGCAGTTCTTCAAGGCTGACGCCGTGAGCCCGCGCCCAATTGACCCAATAGTCGGCATGGTTGAGCTCCACGCGAATGTTGCGCATCAGCCAACGGCGCGCCATATCCTCCCCAGGATGGCGGGCAAACTTGGTCTTGGTCAGGTTCTGCGCCATGTACAAGGCAAACTGTTCCACCACCGGCCAACCACCAATCAGGTAGTGGCGCATGGTCTTGGCGCTGAGGGCGTTGTCGCGCATGCGCTGGTACAGTTCGTGCTCGACAACCCGACGCTTGCTCTCGCTACAGTCCTGGATCAGTTGCTGCGCCCAGGCGGGGTAACTCGAGGCTTCCATAAGCGGGCCGGTTCTGTTGAATGTGTCGATCACTGTGGGGCTCCTTTTCAAGTGTGATTGTACAGACCAGCAAATGTTTCAGCGGAAAGTGCCGGGCGCCTTGAATAACAGAGGCTGCGGCCGCTCAGGTCGGCACTGCAGGCTATCAAAGGTAAACAATTGCGGGCGTTCAATCAGGTAGCCCTGAGCGTAATCCACACCTATCTCAAGTAAAGCCTGTTCGATCTGGGGTGTTTCAACAAACTCGGCAATCGTGCGCTTACCCATGACGTGGCCGATGTGGTTGATCACCTCGACCATGGCGCGGTTAATCGGGTCGTCCAGCATATCCTTTACGAAACTTCCATCGATCTTCAGGAAGTCTACAGGTAAATGTTTCAAATATGCGAATGAGGACATTCCGGCGCAAAAGTCATCCAGGGAAAAATGGCACCCTAACGCTTTGAGTTCATTAATAAATCGAATCGCACTGCCCAAATTGGCTATAGCGCTCGTTTCAGTTATTTCAAAACAAATCATTTCCGGTGGAATGCTGTAACTATCGAATTTCTGACGTAAAAAACCCAAAAAGTCATCATCGCCAATGGTGATGCCTGACAGATTAATCGCACACATGGCCATGGGTCGGCCCGGACGCTCATGCATGCAGCGGGCGATAATCTTGAATACGTTTTCCACTACCCAACGGTCCAGGGACGTCATCAAACCGTAACGCTCGGCAGCCGGAATAAAACTGTTGGGTAAAATGATCCGCCCCGCTTCGTCATGCAGGCGCAGGAGAATTTCGATGTGCCCATTGCCAGCGTCGGTAGGGCCCAACGGCGCGATTTCCTGGGCATAGAGGCAAAAGCGATCTTCTTCAAGGGCGATATGCAGCCGCTGTACCCAGGCCATCTCGCCAAACCGTAGAGACAACTCGGAGTCGTCGACGTGGTAGACCTGCACCCGGTTGCGCCCCTTTTCCTTGGCCATGTAGCACGCCATGTCGGCGGCGCGCAGGGAGGTTTCCAGGGTGGTCGGGGTTTGCGAGATATGCACCAGGCCGATGCTGACAGTGGTCATGAAGGGCCGCCCCTTCCACACGAAGTGCAAGCTTTGCACGGTATGGCGCAGGCTCTCGGCGATTTTTTCCGCCACCGGCGCCGGGCAGTTTTCCAGCAGGATGCCAAACTCGTCGCCGCCCAACCGAGCCAGGGTATCGCCTTCGCGCAAGTCTGATTGCAACAGCGCGCAGATGTGACGCAACAATTCATCGCCTGCCGCGTGCCCACAGGTGTCATTGACCAGCTTGAACTGGTCGAGGTCGAGGAACATCAAGGCATGTCGCCCACTTTGCTGGCGCGCGACCTGTTGCAGCACCTGTTCAAGGCGGAACTCGAACTCGCGACGGTTGGCCAGGCCGGTCAAGGCGTCATGGGTGGCCTGCCAGGAAAGATTGGCGATGTACTGACGTTCCTGGGTCATGTCGTGCAGCACCAGGACCGCACCGCTGATCTTGCCGGCGCTGCGGATCGGCGCGCCCACCAGGGTGACCGAGACCGTGCTGCCGTCCAGGCGCTGGATCAGCTTGGAATGCTCGCTGCCGCCGCTGAACTGGCCCTTGACGATGTGCTCAATCAGGGTGAATCCGTCGGGCTCGGCGTTTTCATTCAAAAGCTTGAACAACGCCGCCAGCGGCAGGCCCTGGGCCTGCTCCGAGCGCCAGTGGGTCAAGGCTTCAGCGGCAGGGTTCATATAGGCAATGGCCCCGTCGACATCGGTGGTAATCACCCCGTCGCCAATCGACTCCAATGTAATCTGCGCCCGCTCCTTCTCCGCTTGCAGCGCATCGGCAAAGGCATGACGCTGGGCCAGCAGCTTGTGGGTGCGCAGCAGCGCCAACACGATCAGGCCCAAGGCTGTCGCCAGGTTGGTGATCAACAACAGGCGCAGGATCATCCGCGAACCTTCGCCCAGGGCATCGCTGAACGCCTTGGCGGCGGGCGTCACACCTTCATTGATGGCCGTGATGCGCGCCTTCCAGCTATGGACATCGTCACTGCTGACGTAGCCGGAGGTAATGGCGCCGTGCATCTCCTGGGCCAGCTCATCCAACTGCAGCAGATAGCCGTCGCCCACCGTCCACAGCTCAATGGCTTTTTCCAGGTAGCTGAAATGGCGGAAGTTGAGGTACAGCCAGATCAGGCTGGAAACGTCGTCCGGATGGTTGCCGCCCTTGAGGATACCCAGGCGCGCGGCCTCCATGTCTGGATTGGGACGGTCCAGGGCAATGCGCAATTCATGCCCACCCTGGGGCACGGCAATGGCCTGCTGGTATTTGAGGTAGGTGGCGTCGTTGCGGTTATCGGCGTAGAGGGTCAGGTAGTAGATAGCATCCTTCTGGCCCTTGGACCACAGGCTTTCGCCCGCCACATAGCCCCGCACTGCCGAAAGCACGTAGAGACTGACGCAGCCTAACAATGCCTGGAACAACACGACGGCGATGAAGGGCCAGACAATACCCAACAGGCGTGGCGTTCCGAGAGTCCGCTTTTGCTTCATGAAGTCCCTTACACATGCACAGCTTAATACGCACGCGAAAATCCGCTCCCGATAGCACAGCCTAAGCTAAATCAACGCACTTGTTGCAAGTGTCCGTACAGTTTGGCGTACAACCCACCATCGGCAATCAACTGCTGATGGTCGCCATCCTCGGCGATGTGCCCGCCATCGAACACCAACACTCGGTCAGCCTGCTTCACCGCAGACAGCCGGTGAGCGATGATCAGTGTAGTACGCCCGCTGAGAAACCGCGCCAGTGCCTGGTGCAGGTTGTACTCGGTCGCCGCATCCAATGCAGACGTGGCCTCGTCCAGAATCACCACTTTAGGCTCGGCGAGCACCATGCGGGCAATCGCCAGGCGTTGCCGCTGACCACCGGAAAAGCGCACGCCCGAACGCCCGACCACGCTGTCCAGGCCCAAGGGTAATGCCTTGACAGTAGCATCCAGTTGGGCGATTTCCAGCGCCTGCCAGCAGGCTTGATCGGTGCGGGTGCGGCCCATGGTCAGGTTGGCGCGCACGGTATCGTTGAACAGCGCAGGGTGTTGCAGCACCACCGCGACGTTCTCGCGGATGGTCTCCAGGCCAATCTCCTGCTGGGTGGCAGTGCCAAAGCGAATGCTGCCGGCCTGCGGCGTGTAGAGCCCCAGCAACAGTTGCACCAGGGTGCTTTTACCGCCGCCACTGGCGCCGACAATTGCCACCTTTTCACCCGGTGCGATGGCCAGGTTCAACTGGTTGAGTACCAGCTCTTCGCCGTAGCCGAAGTCGAGGCCACGCACTTCGATGCCGACCGTCTCGCGCCCGCTGAACGGGTCTGCGCCGCCTGGGTATTGCGGCTCATCGGCACGCGCCAGCAGCTCGTTGATGCGCGACAGCGCGCCGCCCGCCGCGTAATAGGCGTATTGCAGGTTCAGCAGTTGTTCCACCGGGCCAATCATGAACCACAGGTAACTGAACACTGCGAGCATCTGGCCGATGGACAGGTCGGAAAACAGCACGGTGAGCATGGCCGCGGCGCGGAAGATGTCGATACCGAACTGGAACAGCAAGCCACTGGCGCGGCTCGACGCGTCGGTTTTCCATTGGGAATGAATGGCGTAGTCACGCACTTCCTGGGCACGCTGGCCCAGCCGCCCGAGGAAAAAGCCCTGGCGGTTGCCGGCACGTACTTCCTGGATGGCATCGAGGGTTTCGGTCAGCGCCTGTGTAAAGCGTGAAGTACTGTCGTTTTCCAACTTCTTGAGGTGCTTGACGCGCTTGCCCAATTGCACCGTGGCGTAGATCACCAACGGGTTGAACAACAGGATCAACAACGCCAGCTGCCAATGCATCCACACCAGGATCGCCGAGGTGCCGACCAGGGTCAGCATCGCCACCAGGAAGCGGCTGAGGGTTTCGCCGACGAATTTGTCCAGGGTGTCCAGGTCGGTCACCAAGTGGGTGGTGACCGTACCGCTGCCCAGGCTTTCGTACTCACCCAGGGAGATACGCTTGAGACGCTCAATCAGACGCACGCGGATGCGGTACACGATGTCCTTGGCCAAGCGCGCAAACAGCCGCGCCTGCACCACGTTGAACACCAGCGCGCCGCAGCGCAGGGCCAGAGTGACCAAGAGCATAAGGCCGATATAGCCTGCGGCTTTTTGCCAACCCAGGGGCAGCGCGTGGTTCATCACCTTGAGGGCGGCATCGCCATGGCCCAGTAGCACTTCGTCCACCAGCAACGGCAATAACAGCGGGATAGGCACGCTGCACAGGGTGGCGAGCACGGCGACACCGTTGGCGACCCACAGGGATTTCTTGTGGCGCAGGGCCAGGCGGCGAATTTCTGCCCAGGTCAGGCGGTCGGTGCGTGGAGGCTGTTCATACACAGGCAGCTCGCTCCAGCCATCGACCCAGTAACGGCGACAGCTCGGACAGCGGCTGGTAACCATTGGTCAGCAAGGCCAACTGGCCGTTGCGCTCGGCCAGCAGGGTCGGGAACCCGGCAATCCCCAGGTCTTGCACCCAAGTGAAATCGGCCGCCGTGGCGGCGTGCTGCTCGGCACGGTCGAACTCGCCGGCAAACTCGATACGTGGAATGCCGGCCTGCTCGGCCAGCTCAACCAACACATGGGCGAGGGTCACGTCCCGTCCTTCGACATAGAACGCACGCTGGATCAGCCCCAGCAGCTTCCAGGCGCAATCCGGCGCCAGGCTGCGTGCGGTGACGATAGCGCGGCACGCCGGCTCCGTGTCGTAGACAAAACCGTCGGGCAGCGCGCCGTCACGCTTGAACGGCTGGCCGGTGGCGTCGGTGACGGCCTGCCAGTGTTCAAGGATGTAGCGCCGGGTAGTCGGCTCCAGCGCCGCGCCGCTGCCGGTGCGCAAGCCGCCCACCACCAGGTGCACGTCCACGCCGGCCGCCTGGGCCTGCTCCACCAGCGCTTGTGCCACCGGGGCAAAGCCCCAGCACCAGGAACACATCGGGTCCATTACATAGAGCAGGCGCGCAGACATGGCTCAGGCCTCGGAAGGGGTTTGCTTGTAGTTGTAACCAATCGGGTGCGGCATGTTGCGGGCCTTGGCCAGTTCGATCTGCTTCTGGCGGTCGATTGCACTGCGACGGGTCTTCTCCGGCAGCTTATCCCAGCAATGGGGGCAACTGATGCCCGCCACGTAATGCTCGGAGGCGCGGTCTTCTACGCTCACGGGTGTGCGGCAGGCATGACATTGATCGTAGTCGCCTTCGCTCAAGTCGTGGCGCACGGTCACGCGATTGTCGAACACAAAGCAGTCGCCCTGCCATTTGGTTTCTTCCTGGGGCACCTCTTCGAGGTACTTCAGGATACCGCCCTTGAGGTGGTAGACCTCATCGAAGCCTTCGCTGAGCATGTAGCTCGAGGCCTTCTCACAGCGAATGCCGCCAGTGCAGAACATGGCGACCTTCTTGTGCTTGGCCGGGTCGAAGTTGGCTTTGATGTAGTCGGGAAATTCGCGAAAACTGGTAGTTTTCGGGTCGATTGCGCCTTCAAAGGTGCCGATGGACACTTCGTAGTCGTTACGGGTGTCGATCAACAGCACTTCCGGGTCGCTGATCAACGCATTCCAATCCTGCGGGTCGACATAGGTACCGACTTTTTTGTTCGGGTCGACGCCTTCAACGCCCAGGGTCACGATCTCTTTCTTGAGCTTGACCTTGGTGCGATAGAACGGCTGGTCGTTGCAGTAGGATTCCTTGTGGTCGATGTCGACCATGCGCGGGTCTTTTTTCAGCCAGGCCATCAGGCCGTCAATGCCTTCGCGGCTGCCGGAAACGGTGCCGTTGATGCCTTCTTCGGCGATCAGCAAGGTGCCTTTGATGCCGTTATCGATCATAGCCTGCAACAGGGGCTCGCGCAGGGCGACGTAATCTTCGAGGGTGACGAACTTATACAGTGCCGCCACGACAATCGGTTGAGTCATGGGTGTTCTCTCCAGGTGGCTACCCTCGTAAGGGGTGAACCGGATGCAAAAAAAACGCGCCGGCTAAGCGGCGCGTTGCGGATTCTATCAGGGTTACCCCATCAATGTCCGCCGGCGCAGGTCGGCGAGGCCGGGGCTGCGTCGATTGTCGCCCACTCGTCGGGCGTATAGGTATGCAGCGCCAGCGCATGGAACTCGCTCATCAGATCACCCAGAGTGGCGTAGACCTTCTGATGGCGCTTGACGCGGTTGAGCCCCTCGAACTGCTGGCTGACCAGCACGGCCTTGAAGTGGGTCTGCAACCCACGGCTGTGCATGTGGCTTTCATCCAGCACGCTCAAATGTTGCGGGGCCAGGGCGGCAAGGGCCGTTTCGATACGCTGTTGCATGGTCATTCCTGCTTACTTCTTCTTGGCCGGTGCGGCGGCTTTTGGCGCCAGCTCGTTGGTCATGTCTTCCAACAGCTTGTTCACCACCGGTACGGCGCTTTCCAGCTTGGCCTGGGTCATCTGGGCCGATTGCTGGGTCAGCTGGGGCATTTTTTCCAGGACTTTCTTGCCAAGTGGCGACTGATAGAACGCTACCAGGTCCTTGAGCTCGGATTCGCTGAAGTTGGTGGTGTAGAGCTTGACCATGTCAGGCTTGAGCTTCGGCCAGCCGATGGCCTGGTCCAGAGCGGCGTTGGCCTTGGCCTGGTAGCTGTCCAGTACCGACTGCTTGGCGGCAGGCGCCTTGGTCTGTTCGAAACGCTGGGCGAACATTTGCTGCACTTGCATGTACACCGGGGTCCCCAGCTTGTCAGCATGGGCCAGGGTAAGGAAGGCTTCGGCACTGGCGTTGTGGCTGGCGGTATCGGCAAGAACCTGGCCGCTGGCGCAAACCAGAGCAACCGCGGTACAGATGGCACGAAGACGAGTCATCGAGTTTCCTTTTCTAGCAGGCGAGGTAAGACCCCAAGGGCGACCATTCTGCGCCTAAAAAACCTCGCGGCTCAACCCCACTCCTTGGCAAGCCCCGGTTTCACGGGGCGCGATGGCACAAATGCGCTTTTAGGGAACCCACGCTGGCCGCCAGGGCCTAAACTGACCAATCACGACTGCATAAGGAGGGTGACCGATGAGCCGTATCGAAACCGACAGCCTGGGGGAAGTACAGGTCCCTGATGACGCCTATTGGGGCGCGCAAACCCAACGTTCGCTGGTCAATTTCGCGATTGGCGAGCAGCGCATGCCGCTGGCGGTATTGCATGCCCTGGCCCTGATCAAGAAGGCTGCGGCGCGGGTCAACGACCGCAACGGCGACTTGCCCGCCGATATTGCCCGCCTGATCGAGCAGGCTGCCGACGAAGTCCTGGACGGCCAGCATGACGACCAGTTCCCGCTGGTGGTCTGGCAGACCGGCAGTGGCACCCAGAGCAACATGAACGCCAACGAAGTGATCGCTGGCCGCGCCAACGAACTGGCCGGCAACAACCGCGGCGGCAAGAGCCCGGTGCACCCCAACGATCACGTCAACCGTTCCCAGAGTTCCAACGATTGCTTCCCCACCGCCATGAGCATTGCTGCGGTGCAAGCGGTGAACAAGCAACTGCTGCCGGCAATCGCCACCTTGTCCGGTGGGCTGGCAGAATTGGCCGCGCGGCATATGAAGCTGGTCAAGACCGGCCGTACCCACATGATGGATGCCACACCGATCACCTTCGGCCAGGAACTTTCGGCGTTTATCGCCCAGCTCGATTACGCCGAGCGTGCGATCCGCAGCGCCCTGCCCGCGGTGTGCGAGCTGGCCCAGGGCGGCACCGCCGTCGGCACCGGCCTCAATGCCCCCCATGGCTTTGGCGAGGCGATTGCTTCCGAGCTGGCCGCGTTGTCGGGTTTACCTTTTGTGACCGCGCCGAACAAATTCGCCGCCCTCTCCGGCCATGAGCCGCTGGTGACCCTGCACGGCGCGCTGAAAACCCTGGCCGTGGCGCTGATGAAGATCGCCAACGACCTGCGCCTGCTGGGTTCCGGCCCTCGCGCCGGGCTGGCCGAAGTCAAGTTGCCGGCCAACGAACCGGGCAGTTCGATCATGCCCGGCAAGGTCAACCCCACACAATGCGAAGCGCTGTCGATGCTGGCCTGCCAGGTGCTGGGCAACGACGTGACCATCGGCATGGCCGCCAGCCAAGGGCACTTGCAGTTGAACGTGTACAAACCGGTGATCATCCACAACCTGCTGGAGTCGATCCGCCTGCTGGCCGATGGCTGCAACAACTTCCAGGAGCATTGCATTGCCGGTCTTGAACCCGACGCCGAGCAAATGGCCCAGCACCTGGAACGCGGGCTGATGCTGGTCACCGCCCTCAACCCGCATATCGGCTACGACAAGTCAGCCGAAATCGCCAAGAAGGCTTACGCCGAAGGGCTGACACTGCGTGAGGCTGCACTGGAGCTGGGCTACCTCACCGATGCCGAGTTTGACCAGTGGGTGCGCCCGCAAAACATGCTCGGCGCTTAAACCGACATCCGCAGCCGCCGGGCCCTGAGCCCGGCGAGCAGCGAAGGCGCCAGCGCCACCATCGCCGAGCCAGTCACCACCACCAAAGCCCCCACATACCCCAAGGCATTGATCTCTTCGGCTTGCACATAGTCCGGCCACAGCCAGGCCGACACTGCCACCGCCACAAAGGTCACCAACGGCGTCAACGCCAGGGTCGCACTGACCCGCGAGGCTTCCCAATGCGCCAGGGCTTCGGCAAATGCGCCGTAGGCCACCAGCGTATTCATGCAGCACGCCAGCAGCAGCCAGCCTTGCAACGGGCTCAACTGCAACGCCTCCAGCGGGTGCGCCCAAGGCGTGAGCAACACCGCGCACGACAGGTAGATCACCATCATCACCTGCAATGAATTCCATACCGTCAGCAACTGCTTCTGCCCCAGTGCGTAGAACACCCAGATGGTGGTGGCGAGCAGGATCGTCAGCACACCGGCGGTGTAAGAACCCATGGACGTCAGCAACTCCACCAGGCGTTGGTTGAAAAACAAGCCAAAGCCTGCGATCAGCACCATCAGCCCCACCCCCTGCCCCAGGCTGAAGCGCTCCTTGAACACAAACACACTGGCAACCATCAGAAAGATCGGGCCCATCTGCACCACCAACTGCGCCGTGCCGGGGCTAAGCATTTTCAGGCCAACCAGGTACAACACGTAGTTGCCCACCAGGCCACACACCGCCATGCCCACTAGCCACCCACCCTTGGGGCCAAGCACTTTGCGGCTGGGCAGACGTTTGGTGGCGGCCAGGTAAACGAACAGGCACGTGCCCGCTACCATGAGGCGAAACCAGGTCACGGTGATAGGGTCCATCACCTGCAACACTTGCTTGAGCTTGATCGGGAGAATGCCCCACAGAAACGCGGTCAGCAGGGTCAGGAAGAAACCGTAGACCCAGCGGCCGGAAGAGATGTGCATGAGAGCCCCAGATGCCAGAGGAAGTGGAGCAGGCATTCTAGGGGCAAGTCACTGAGTTCGGATACGTCACAGTCTTGAATGTGGGGGCTGGCTTGCCTGCGATGGCGATTTATCTGTGTCCAATCTGTCGCTGACCCACCGCAATCGCAGGCAAGCCAGCTCCCACATTGGCGGTATTCCAACCTGACTCAGCGTACGGCTTCGAAGAGTCCGGTGGCGCCCATCCCCCCCCCCACGCACATGGTGACAATCCCGTAACGCAGGTTGCGCCGTTGCAGCTCGCGCACCAGGTGCCCCACCTGCCGCGAGCCGGTCATGCCGAACGGGTGCCCGATGGAAATCGAGCCGCCGTTGACGTTGTATTTGGCATTATCGATCTCCAGGCGATTGCGCGCGTAAAGGCACTGGGAAGCAAAGGCCTCATTGAGTTCCCACAAGTCGATATCCGCCACCTGCAACCCCTTGGCCTTGAGCAACTTGGGCACCGAGAACACCGGGCCGATGCCCATCTCGTCCGGCTCGCAACCGGCCACGGTAAAGCCACGGAAGAACGCCTTGGGCTTGAGCCCCAGTTCCAGAGCTTTTTCCAGGCTCATCACCAGGGTCATCGACGCACCGTCGGAGAGCTGCGAGGAGTTACCTGCAGTCACCGAGCCATCCTCGGCAAACACCGGCTTCAAGCCGCTGAGGCTGGCCAGGGTGGTGTCCGGGCGGTTGCAGTCGTCCCGGTCTACCACGCCATCCAGGATCTGCACCGCGCCAGTGTTCTTGTCCTCGACCTTGTACTTGACCGCCATCGGCACGATTTCATCGTTGAACAAGCCATCAGCCTGGGCCTGGGCGGTGCGCTGCTGGCTTTGCAGCGCGTAAAGGTCCTGATCTTCGCGGCTGACGTGATAGCGGCGCGCAACGATTTCGGCGGTCTGGCCCATGGGGAAGTAAATGCCCGGCACCTGTTCTTTAAGCAGCGGGTTGATCAGGTTATCGGTGTTGACGCTCTTCATGGTCAGGCTGATGGACTCCACGCCACCGGCAACAATGATGTCGCTGCAGCCCGAAGCGATCTGGTTGGCGGCAATGGCAATCGCCTGCAAGCCCGACGAACAGAAACGGTTGAGAGTCATGCCCGCCGTACCGGTGCCCAGTTGCGAGAGCACCGCCACGTTACGCCCGATGTTATAGCCCTGGGCGCCTTCGTTGGAGCCGGCACCGACGATGCAGTCTTCCACCGTCGCCGGGTCTATACCGTTGCGGGCCAGCAGCGCATTGACACAATGGGCCGCCATGTCATCGGGGCGGGTCTGGTTGAACTTGCCGCGAAAGGATTTGGCCAGGCCGGTTCGCACGCTGTCGACGATCACTACTTCACGCATGGGCTACCTCGATCTTGTGGTTGTGGATCGAGGATAGATCCAGGCCTGGCCGACCGCGATGATCATTCACTGCGTGGATGCAAAAGCATGAAGCCTCTGTAGGAGCGAGCTTGCTCGCGAAAAACTAATAGGCGCCGCGTTCACTCAGGAAGCACGCGTTATCGTTGACGTTTTTCGCGAGCAAGCTCGCTCCTACAGGCTATTTCTTTTTCTTTTTGTCGTGCTTGTCGCTTTTATCAAACGCTTCTTCCAGCGCACGGTTGATGGTGCGCAGCACCTTGACCCGCGCCCAGCGCTTGTCGTTGGCCTCGACCAGAGTCCAGGGCGCCACCTCGGTGCTGGTGCGGTCAACCATATCGCCCACCGCCGCGCGGTAGTCGTCCCACTTGTCGCGATTGCGCCAGTCGTCTTCGGTGATCTTGAAGCGCTTGAAGGGGATTTCTTCACGAGCCTGGAAGCGCTCCAGCTGCGTCTCCTTGTCGATGGCCAGCCAGAACTTGACCACGATCACCCCCGCATCGCGCAGTTGCTCTTCGAAGTCATTGATCTCGCCATAGGCGCGCATCCAGTCCGCAGGGGTACAGAAGCCTTCGATGCGTTCCACCAGCACGCGGCCGTACCAGGAGCGGTCAAACACGGTGAACATGCCGCGCGCCGGGATTTTCTGCCAGAACCGCCATAGATAAGGCTGGGCCCGTTCGTCTTCGCTGGGCGCGGCAATCGGCACGATGTGGTACTGGCGCGGGTCCAGTGCTGCCGCCACTCGACGGATCGCCCCACCCTTGCCCGCCGCGTCGTTGCCCTCGAACACGCTTACCAGCGCGTGCTTGCGCATACGTTTGTCGCGCATCAGGCCAGAGAAGCGCGCCTGTTCGGTAATCAGTTGCTCTTCATAGTCGTCCTTGTCCAGGCGCAGGGTCATGTCGAGGCTGTCGAGCAGGCTCTTGCGGTCCACCGAGGCAAGCAACGGCGCCGGGTTCATGCCGCTGGCCTTGACCTTGGCCTGCTTCAGGGCACTTTGCAGCCCATCGAGCAGGATCTTGCCCACGGTCAGCCCACGGTAATGGGGGTCGACGCCTTCGATCACATGCCACGGCGCGTAATCGCGGCTGGTGCGGCGCAGCACACGCTCACCGAAATGCACGAACTTGTCGTAGGTCTTGGACTGCTGCCAGTCCAATGGGCTGATGCGCCAGCTGTGCAGCGGGTCGTCGGCCAGGGCCTTGAGGCGCGCCTTCATCTGTTTTTTGGACAGGTGGAACCAGAACTTGAAGATCAGCGCACCTTCATCGCAGAGCATCTTTTCCAGACGTTCGGCGCCGGCGATGGCCTGGTCCAGGCGCGCATCCTTGATCTGCCCATGCACGCGGCCTTGCAGCATCTGGCTGTACCAGTTGCCGAAGAAAATGCCCATGCGGCCCTTGGCCGGCAGTTGCCGCCAGTAGCGCCAGGCCGGTGGACGCGCCAGTTCTTCGTCGGTCTGCAGGTCGAAGGTGCGCACTTCGATCAGGCGCGGGTCCATCCATTCATTGAGCAGCTTGACGGTTTCACCCTTGCCCGCGCCCTCGATGCCGTTGATGAGGATGATCACCGGGAAGCGTTTCTGCTGTTGCAGCTCGTACTGAACTTCCAGCAAGGCTTCACGCAAGGCCGGCACTTCGGCGTCGTAGGTGTCTTTGTCGATGGCGTGACCGATTTCGGCGGATTCGAACATGGGCAGCTCCGTTTCAAGATGGCTCAAGACTAGCGGATTGGGCCCCGACACGCGCAAGGAAATACAACCCAGCCTTGCCATGGATCAATTCAACGCCTGTTGATCGGCTAGAATGGCCGCCTTGCCTTTGCCCGCTTTCATTTTATGAGCCGCCATGAACCCCATCACCCACGCCCAGCTCGACTGGGATGACCAAGGCCGCCCGCATTCGCGGGTATTCGACGACGTGTATTTCTCCGACCAGTCGGGCCTGGAAGAAACCCGCTACGTGTTCCTGGAGCAGAACCGCTTGCAGGAACGCTTCGCCGCCTTGCCCGCAGGTGGGCGCCTGGTGATTGGTGAAACTGGCTTCGGCACCGGCTTGAACTTCCTCTGCGCCTGGCAGTTGTTCGAACAGCACGCAGTCGCCGGTGCGCGGCTGCACTTCGTCAGCGTGGAAAAGTACCCCCTCAGCCATGCCGACCTGCAACGCGCCCTCGCCCTCTGGCCCGAACTGCAACCCTTGGCCGAGCAACTGCTGGCGCAATACATTGCCATCCATCAGGGTTTCCAACGCCTGGTACTGGACAACGGCCGCGTGACCCTGACCCTGTTGATCGGCGATGCGCTGGAACAATTGCCGCAACTGGACGCCCAGGTCGATGCATGGTTTCTCGACGGGTTCGCCCCGGCGAAAAACCCCGACATGTGGACCGCCGAGCTGTTCGCCCAACTGGCGCGCCTGGCGGCACCGGGCTCGACCATCAGCACCTTCACCAGCACCGGCTGGGTAAGGCGGTTGATCAATGCCGCCGGGTTCAAGATGAAACGCACGCCAGGCATCGGCCATAAGTGGGAGATCCTGCGTGGGGAGTTTGTCGGTTGGCCCGCCGACTTACCCGCGCCGGCCCCACGTAAACCCTGGTTCGCCCGGCCACCCGCCATCGAGGGAGAACGTCATGCCCTGGTCATCGGCGGTGGCCTGGCCGGTTGCGCGACCGCCGCCAGCCTGGCCGCAAGGGGTTGGCGTGTCAGCCTTCTGGAGCGCCACGCCGGCTTGGCACAGGAAGCGTCGGGCAACCCACAGGGTGTGTTGTACCTCAAGCTTTCGGCCCATGGCACGGCCTTGTCCCAGCTGATAGTCAGCGGTTTTGGCCACACCCGACGCCTGCTGGAACATTTGCACCGAGGTGTCGATTGGGACGGCTGTGGCGTGTTGCAACTGGCGTTTGACGCCAAGGAAATCCAGCGTCAGGCTCAATTGGCAAACGCCTTTGCTCCGGACCTGTTGCATCTGCTGGACCGCGAGCAGGCGCAGCAAAAGGCGGGAATCGAACTGGCCCACGGCGGGTTGTTTTTTCCAGAGGGCGGTTGGGTGCATCCGCCCGCGCTGTGCCAGTGGCAGGCCAAACATCCACTGATTGAAGTGCTCACCCACCACGAGGCACTGGAACTGCACCGGCTCGACGACCAATGGCAAGCCCGCGCCGGTGACCGCGTGCTGGCCAGCGCCGGTGTCGTGGTGCTCGCAGGGGCTGCGGAGATCAAGCGTTTCCCCTTCAGTGCAGACATACCGCTCAAGCGCATCCGTGGGCAGATCACTCGGCTGGCGCAAACCTGCGCGAGTAAAGCGCTGGCCACGGTGGTCTGTGCCGAGGGCTACGTCGCGCCGGCCCGGCTTGGCGAACACACCCTGGGCGCCAGTTTTGACTTCAACAATCAAGACCTCACGCCCACGCCCGCCGAACACAGCGGCAACCTGCAGATGCTGCGCGAGATGTCTACCGACCTGCTGCAGCGCCTGGGTGCCGACCGCCTGGCGGCCGAACAACTGGAAGGCCGTGCCGCGTTTCGTTGTACCAGCCCCGACTACCTGCCCATCGTTGGGCCATTGGCCGACCATGCGGCGTTTGAGCAGGCTTATGCGGTACTGGGCAAAGACGCCCGGCAAGTGCCGAAAACGCCCTGCCCGTGGCTGCCGGGGCTGTTTCTCAATAGCGGCCATGGCTCGCGTGGCCTGATCACTGCGCCGTTGTGCGGCGAACTGCTGGCTGCATGGCTGAGTGATGAGCCCCTGCCAGTGCCAACCAGCGTAGCCGAGGCTTGCCACCCCAATCGATTTGCCCTGCGCGCGTTGGTGCGAGGCCAAGGCGCTGCACAAAAAAAGCCGGATTAAAGGCAAGGCGGCTATCTGCCTTATAACTTATCGGTCTAAAACTCCACGCATAGCACTGGGTCAGTTTCTGGGTACGCGCCCTTTTGGGCGTATTGAGTATTGACCCCTCCCCAACGGAAAAACCGGTAAGGAATTTATGTGTGGACTAGCTGGCGAGTTACGCTTTGATCATCAACCTGCCGACCTGGCAGCCGTAGAACGCATCACACACCACCTCGCCCCCCGAGGCCCCGACGCCTGGGGCTTTCATGCCCAAGGGCCGATTGCCCTGGGCCACCGCCGCCTGAAGATCATGGACCTGTCGGACGGCTCTGCCCAACCGATGGTCGACGCCCATCTGGGGCTGTCCCTGGCGTTCAATGGCGCTATCTATAATTTCCCGGAGCTGCGCCAAGAGCTGGAAGCCCTGGGTTACGCCTTCTATTCCGGTGGCGACACCGAAGTGTTGCTCAAGGGTTATCACGCCTGGGGCGAAGCGCTGCTGCCCAAGCTCAACGGCATGTTCGCTTTCGCCATCTGGGAGCGTGATGCCCAGCGTCTGTTCATCGCTCGTGACCGTCTCGGTGTGAAGCCCTTGTACCTGTCGCGCACCGGCCAGCGCCTGCGTTTCGCCTCGGCGTTGCCAGCGTTGCTCAAGGGTGGGGATATCAACCCGATCCTCGATCCGGTCGCCCTCAACCACTACCTGAATTTCCACGCCGTGGTGCCCGCGCCGCGTACGCTGTTGGCCGGCATCGAAAAGCTGCCGCCCGCCAGCTGGATGCGCATCGACGCCAGCGGCAAGACCGAACAGAAAACCTGGTGGACCCTGCCCTACGGGCCCCATGAGGACGAAAAACACCTGACCCTGGGAGACTGGACCGACCGCGTGCTCGACAGCACCCGCGAAGCCGTGGCCATTCGCCAACGTGCGGCGGTGGATGTGGGGGTGCTGCTGTCCGGCGGCGTCGACTCGAGCATGCTCGTCGGCCTGCTGCGTGAAGTGGGCGTGGAGGATTTGTCGACCTTTTCCATCGGCTTTGAAGACGCCGGCGGCGAACGTGGCGACGAGTTCCAGTACTCAGACCTGATCGCCAAACACTACGGCACCCATCACCACCAACTGCGCATCGCCGAAAGCGAGATCATCGAGCAACTGCCGGCCGCCTTCCGCGCCATGAGCGAGCCGATGGTCAGCCATGACTGCATCGCCTTCTACCTGCTGTCGCGGGAAGTGGCCAAGCATTGCAAAGTGGTGCAGAGCGGCCAGGGCGCCGATGAACTGTTCGCCGGTTACCACTGGTACCCGCAAGTGGACGGTGCCAGCGACCCGTACGCGGCCTACCGCGAGGCGTTTTTCGACCGCAGCTACGACGACTACGCGGCGACCGTCGCGCCCCAATGGCTGACCGCCAACGACGCTGCTGGCAATTTCGTGCGCGAGCACTTTGCAATGCCGGGCGCCGACGCAGCGGTGGACAAGGCCCTGCGCCTGGACAGCACGGTGATGCTGGTGGACGACCCGGTCAAACGCGTCGACAACATGACCATGGCCTGGGGCCTGGAAGCGCGCACGCCGTTTCTCGACTACCGCCTGGTAGAACTGTCGGCCCGTGTGCCGGCCCAGTTCAAGCTACCCGACGGCGGCAAACAGGTGCTCAAGGAAGCGGCGCGCCGCGTGATCCCCAGCGAAGTCATCGACCGCAAGAAAGGCTACTTCCCCGTGCCCGGCCTCAAGCACCTGCAGGGCGACACCTTGAACTGGGTGCGCGAGTTGCTGCTGGACCCGAGCCAGGACCGCGGGCTGTTCAACCCAGCCATGCTCGACCGCTTGCTCACCGACCCGCAAGGCCAACTGACCCCACTGCGCGGCTCCAAGCTGTGGCAGTTGGCGGCGCTGAACCTGTGGCTGAGCGAACAAGGAATCTGATCCATGAAACCGAATGCCGCGGCTTACAGCCAACGCTTACTCAAGGGCCAGGCGCCGACCTACGAGCGCCTGCAAGCGCGCCTGGCCGAAGACGGCAGCGCACTGGCCGCCGACCCGATTGCCGTGCATTGCGGCTGGGGTCGTTTGTTGATCGGCCACACCTTTCCCGACCCGGCAAGCCTGGCCCAGGAACTGCTCAACGAGCAGCCTGGCGAGCGTGATATCGCGCTGTACGTGGCCGCGCCCCAGCAAATCCTGGGCATTGACCCGCAGCAACTGTTCCTCGACCCGTCCGACACCCTGCGCCTGTGGTTCACCGACTACCGCCCGGCCACCCGTGTATTTCGCGGCTTTCGTATTCGCCGGGTGCAGAGCGAGGCCGACTGGCAAGCGGTCAACCACCTGTACCAGGGCCGCGGGATGCTGCCTGTCGATCCGGAACGCCTCACCCCACGTCATCAAGGCGGCCCGGTGTACTGGCTGGCCGAAGACGAAGACAGCGGCGCGGTGATTGGCAGCGTGATGGGCCTCAATCATCACAAAGCCTTCCACGACCCGGAGAACGGATGCAGCCTCTGGTGTCTGGCCGTCGACCCTCAATGCACCCGCCCTGGCGTCGGTGAAGTGTTGGTGCGCCACTTGGTGGAGCACTTCATGAGCCGAGGCTTGAGCTACCTGGACTTGTCGGTGCTGCACGATAACCGCCAGGCCAAGAGCCTTTACGCCAAGCTGGGCTTTCGGGCGTTGACCACCTTTGCAATCAAGCGCAAGAACGGCATCAATCAACCGCTGTTTCTGGGCCCGGGGCCCCAGGCGGAGTTCAACCCTTACGCGCGCATCATTGTCGAAGAAGCCCACCGACGCGGTATTGATGTGCACGTGGACGATGCCGATGCGGGCCTGTTCACCCTTAGCCACGGCGGGCGTCGCGTGCGTTGCCGTGAGTCCCTGAGCGACCTGACCAGCGCCATCAGCATGACCCTGTGCCAGGACAAGAGCCTCACCCACAAGGTGCTCAAGGCGGCGGGCCTGCAGGTGCCGGTGCAACAGTTGGCGGGCAGTGCCGACGACAACCTGGAGTTTCTCGACGAACACCAGCGCATCGTGGTCAAGCCGCTGGATGGCGAGCAAGGCCATGGCGTCGCCGTGGATCTGCGCAGCATCGAAGAGGTGCAGCAGGCGATCGAAGCGGCGCGCCAGTTCGACAGCCGCGTGTTGCTGGAAAGCTTCCACGAAGGCCTGGACCTGCGGATTCTGGTGATCGGTTTTGAAGTGATCGCGGCTGCGATTCGTCGCCCTGCCGAAGTGATCGGCGACGGCCAGCATTCGATTCGCGCGTTGATCCAGGCGCAAAGCCGTCGTCGCCAGGCGGCCACCGATGGTGAGAGCAAAATCCCGCTGGATGCAGAAACCGAGCGCACCCTCAAAGCCGCAGGTTACGACTACAACAGCATCCTGCCCCGTGGCGTGCAACTGGCCGTGCGACGCACCGCCAACCTGCACACAGGGGGTTGCCTGGAAGATGTCACGGCGATCCTGCACCCCACGCTGGTGGACGCGGCCGTGCGTGCGGCCCGTGCCCTGGATATCCCTATGGTCGGCCTGGACCTGATGGTACCTGCGGCCGACCAGCCAGAGTATGTGTTTATCGAAGCCAACGAACGGGCCGGCCTGGCCAACCATGAACCGCAACCCACGGCTGAGAAGTTTGTGGATTTGTTGTTTCCACACAGTCAGCCGGCTACCTGACTACCGATCGTTCCCACGCTCTGCGTGGGAATGCCTCAGGGACGCTCTGCGTCCGCTGTGGTGACGCAGAGCGTCACAGGCTGCATTCCCACGCGGAACGTGGGAACGATCGCACGATCGCAGCGCGTCGATCGCCCTCAACTCATCAGGAGTTTTCATGACCCGAACCATTCCCGAACCCGATCTCGCGTACCTGCAAAAAGTGCTGCTGGAAATGCTCGCCATTCCCAGCCCCACCGGTTTTACCGACACCATCGTGCGTTACGTCGCCGAACGCCTGGAAGAGCTCGGCATTCCGTTTGAAATGACCCGGCGCGGCACCATTCGCGCTACCCTCAAGGGCCAGAAAAACAGCCCTGACCGCGCCGTCTCTGCCCACCTGGACACCATCGGCGCCGCCGTGCGTGCGATCAAGGACAACGGGCGCCTGACCCTGGCGCCGGTGGGCTGCTGGTCGAGCCGCTTTGCCGAAGGCAGCCGGGTCAGCCTGTTCACCGACAACGGCGTGATTCGCGGCAGCGTATTGCCGTTGATGGCCTCCGGGCACGCGTTCAACACTGCCGTGGATGAAATGCCGGTGAGCTGGGACCATGTGGAACTGCGCCTGGACGCCTACTGCGCCACGCGTGCCGACTGCGACTCCCTGGGCATCAGCGTCGGTGACTACGTGGCGTTCGACCCACTGCCCGAGTTCACCGAGAGCGGGCATATCAGCGCTCGCCACCTGGACGACAAGGCCGGCGTCGCTGCCCTGCTCGCCGCGCTCAAGGCCATCGTCGACAGTGGCGAACCCTTGCTGATCGACTGCCACCCGCTGTTCACCATCACCGAGGAAACCGGCAGTGGTGCAGCGGCCGCCCTGCCCTGGGATGTGAGTGAGTTTGTCGGCATCGATATTGCCCCGGTCGCCCCCGGCCAGCACTCCAGCGAACACGCGGTGAGCGTGGCCATGCAGGACTCCGGCGGGCCCTATGATTATCATCTGTCCCGCCACTTGCTGCGCCTGGCGTCGGAGAACGACCTGCCGGTACGCCGCGATCTGTTCCGCTATTACTTCAGCGATGCGCACTCGGCGGTCACCGCCGGCCATGATATACGCACCGCCCTGCTGGCCTTCGGTTGTGACGCCACCCACGGTTACGAGCGTACCCATATAGACAGCCTGGCCGCCCTGAGCCGCTTGCTGGGCGCTTACATCCTCAGCCCGCCGGTGTTTGCCAGCGATGCGCAACCGGCCCAGGGCTCACTGGATCGGTTCAGTCATCAGATCGAGCATGAAACGCAAATGGAGAGCGACACCCGCGTGCCATCGGTGGACAGCCTGGTCGGCCAGAAGTCCTGACGCGGTGAGTTGATACTGGCAACAAAGGTCCCGGCGCAGTAGCATCGCCGGGACCTGACACCTGAGGCTTGTATGCTGATTCCCTACGATGCACTTGAAGTCGACACCCTGACCCGCCTCATCGAAGACTTCGTCACCCGCGACGGCACCGACAATGGCGACGACACGCCCCTGGAGACCCGCGTGCTGCGCGTGCGCCAGGCGCTGACCAAAGGCCAGGCGCTGATCGTCTTCGACCCCGAAAGCGAGCAATGCCAGTTGATGCTCAAGCACGATGTGCCCAAGCACCTGTTCGACTGAAAAGCTGCGCCTAAAGGTTGGGTACCGGCACGGGATGGGTAGCCTGGCCCTCGCCTTTGAGAATCTTGCGGTACACCTCGGCGCGGTACACGTTGACATCCATCGGTGCCTCGATGCCGAATTTCACGTGAGTACCGTTCACTTCAAGGATATGCACGGTGATGTCATCGCCAATGGCGATGGCTTCGCCTATGGCACGGCTTAAGACCAGCATGGCGGTTGTCCTTTGCAAATAACAGGACCTCGACCATGCCCCCTTGGCACTGGACCGGCAATGGCTTGCGGGCAAATCAGGCGTTGCCTACACAGGTAGGTAACTTGCCTGACAGACCCCAGCCAAATCAGCCCTTCACAGCTTGCGCCTTGGCGCGCATCTTGTCGGCCATCAGGGTCATTTCGTCATACAGCAACTGCGGATTTTTCTGTTTCAACGCCCAAGCCATGCGGCCTTGCTCGTGGGGCAGGATCATGAATTCGCCTTCGGCCACGCGCTGGTAAATGTAGTCGGCAATATCCGCCGCCGAGATGGGCGAACTCTCAAGCAACTTGCCCACTTGAGCCTTCATGGCTGGGGTTGGCCCACGGAACGAGTCGAGCAGGTTGGTCTGGAAAAACGACGGGCACACCACATGCACGCCCACTTCCTGTTGCTTGAGCTCCACCAACAGGCTCTCTGACAACGCCACCACGCCCGCCTTGGCCACGTTGTAGTTGCTCATGGCGGGGCCCTGCATCAGCGCTGCCATTGACGCGATGTTGATGATGCGGCCCTTGCTCTTTTCCAGCAGCGGCAGGAACGCCTTGCAGCCTTTGACGACGCCCATCAGGTTGATTGCGATCTGCCAGTCCCAATCCTCCAGGGACAGTTCAGCGAAGAACCCGCCCGAGGCCACGCCGGCGTTATTGACGATCACATCGATGCCCCCGAGCTTCACCTCACAGGCCTGGGCGAAGGCCGTGAGCTGGCTGTAGTCACGCACGTCACAGCGCTGGATAAAGCCATCCCCCCCTGCTTCGCGAACCTGCTTGAGGGTTTCCTGCAAACCGGGCTCGCTGACATCAGACAACGCCAACTGCCAGCCTTCACGGGCCCAGCGCAGAGCGATTTCGCGACCCAGGCCAGACCCGGCGCCAGTGATCATCATGCGGTTTTGCATAGGAGGTAGCCTTGTGGTTCACGAAAGAAGTGACCGGCAGTGTAGCGAAGGTTTTTGCTCTACCCACGCACCATCAGGGTGATGAATGCCCCGGGCAAACCGCGGGCTCGGTCGCAAGCGTGCCTATAGACTAAGTTCAATTTTTTTCAACTGATTAGTTCAAGTTGCGCACGCGTTAAAAGAAATAAGCGTCACATCAAAATGTTTTATAAAAACAATGAATTTTCTACGAAGTAGCAGAGTCGGAATGGGTAAGGCGTCCCACTGTACATGGACGAACCAACGGTTAAACAGCCGGTTTTTGCAAAGAACCTATAAGGAATAAAACCATGAGCCTCATTCTGATTATTATCCTGATCCTGCTGCTGGTCGGTGGCCTGCCCGTGTTCCCGCACTCGCGTAACTGGGGTTATGGGCCGTCGGGTATCCTGGGTGTGGTGCTGGTTGTTCTGCTGGTGCTGTTGTTGCTCGGCAAGATATAAACGCCGCGCTACGCTTTTTGTAGGAGCGAGCTTGCTCGCGAAAAAGGTACAGGCGCCGCGTTTATTCAGGACGCGCGTTATCGTTGACCTTCTTCGCGAGCAAGCTCGCTCCTACAAGTAAGAAAGCAAAAAAAGAGGCCCTCTAGAGGGCCTCTTTTTTATTGCCGGTCAGTTAGTCCGGTTTGCCATCTACCACACCTGCGGTGTTATCCAGCAGGCTCTTGGTCGCGGTCTGCAGGAACGACTCGAGCTTCTGCTTGAGCACAGCTTCGTCCGGCGACTCAGGAATCACCTTGCCAGTCGGCTCGGCGCCCAGTGTGTATTCCCACAACTTGGGTGGCATTTCCTTGGGCAATACCAGTACGCGGTCGCCGGTGAGCAAGGCCACGGTCTGGTCGCTGCCCGATGGCTTGATCACGCCGAAACCCTTGTCACCTTCCGGCAGGTTCAGCAGGTCGCGGCCCCAGCACTGGTGCAAGGTATCGCCGCCCAGGCGGCCCATGATGGTCGGCACGATGTCGATCTGGGTGCCCACGGTGTGGTCACGCTCACCGAACTTCTCGCGCATGCCCGGTGCAATCATCAGCATCGGCACGTTGAAGCGACCCAGGTCCATCTCGGTGATCTGCTGCTCATTGCCAAAGCCGTGGTCACCGACGATCACAAACAGGGTTTCCTTGAAGTACGGCTCTTTGCGGGCCTTTTCAAAGAACTGGCCCAAGGCCCAGTCGGAGTAACGCATGGCCGTCAAATGCTCGTTGAGGCTGCCACGGTCGGTGACCTTCTCAACCGGCAATGGGGTCGGCAATGCGTACGGCGTGTGGTTGGACAGGGTTTGCAGCAGTGCGTAGAACGGCTTGCCGCCTTCGCGCGCCTTCAGTTCTTCCAGGCCACGGTTGAACATGTCCTGGTCGGACACGCCCCATGTAGGGTCGGAGAACACCGGGTCGACAAAGTCATTGCGGCCGATGAAGTTGGTCATGCCCTGGTTGCTGAAGAAGCCCGACTGGTTGTCCCAGGCGAAATCGCCGTTGTAGACATACACATCGTCGAAATCACGCGCACTGAGCAACTGCGGCAGGCCCGACAGCTTGTGGCTGCCTTCCGGAGTCTGCATCAGGTATTCGAAACCCGGCAGGTTCGGGAAGCAGGCCATGGTGGCGAACATACCCTGGTGGGTGTGGGTGCCGTTGGAGAAGAAGCGGTCGAACAGCAAGCCCTCGTGGGTCAACTTGTCGAAGTACGGGGTGATATTGCCCGGACGTCCCAATGCGCCCACCGAATGACCAGCGAAGCTTTCCATCAGGATCACCACGACGTTCTTGATCGGCAGGGTTTTCTCGGCCGGTGGCGTGAAGTCACGGCGCACGGCAGCGGTGTCGGTGTCTACCAGCTTCTCTTGCGGCAGCACCAGCATGTCACGCACGGTCTGGGTGGCCAGCGGTTGTTCCAGGGTCGCCTTCCAGATGTTGGCGCGGTCTTCACCGAAGCGCGCCTTGGCCGCCGCGATCAGCGACAGAGTGCCATTGAGGCCCAGCTGGTTGGCGAAGTTCGAATCGGTGGTGTAGACGTCACCCCAACGCAGCGGTGGCCCCTGGCGCAGGGTGCCACGGATGGCGACCACGGCGACCAGCAGGCAAACCATGAACACTGCGATGCGGCTGTACCATGGCGCCACCTGGCGCGTGCTGATAGTGCCGCCGCTGAAGGGGCCCCGTGGGCGCGTTGCGCGGTCAGCGCCCTTGAAGGCCATGCTCAGGATCAGCGTGCCCACGGCCCAGGCCAGCAGGTAGCGCACCACCGGGAAACCGTACCAGAGCATGCTCATCACGGTTTTCGGGTCTTCCTTCACATACTGGAAGACCAGGCCGTTGAGGCGCTGGTGGAATTCGCGGTAGAAGTCCATCTCCATCAGGCCAAGGAACAAGGCGATGCTGGACGCGACGGTCAGCCACAAACGGAAGAACCCGCGCGCTGCCATGGCCCGCACGCTGAACAGCGCCAACAGCAGCGGGATCAGCAGGTACATCACCAGGCGAATGTCCAGGCGCAGCCCGTTGGCGAAGGCTTCGAGGAACGTCGAAGCCGGCGTATCGAGGATCATCTCGCGGTTGTAGACCAGCAACGCCAGGCGCAGCAGGGAAAACATCACCATCATGACCAGTGCGCAGAGCAGCGTGTACGCCAGATGGGATTTGACGGTCGGTTGCAGCAGGCGATTTGAAGCTCGCTGCTGATTCAGGGCGTCCGGGTTTGCCATGTCGTTTTAGGACCCATTGGAAGTTTAAGTTGCGAAATAATGCAGTGGCGTCCGTCCCTCGCCCAGGCTGGCTGGGGTAGGCGGTTAACGCGGTGGCACAAATGGTGCCCGATCAAGGCCGGCAAGGCTATTAATTACTGAACGCATGCCACGGCCCTGCCTTTAAGGGCGCTGGAGATAGAGCCCTGGCAGCCGGATAAAGCCGGAGAATTGTCTTGGATGGGATGTGAAAATTTCGTGCGGCGAATACTTTCGACACACAAATTTAATTAACGCCGTAAACCCCACTGTGG
This sequence comes from Pseudomonas sp. PA-1-3F, assembly GCF_021609665.1. Lineage (NCBI taxonomy): Bacteria > Pseudomonadati > Pseudomonadota > Gammaproteobacteria > Pseudomonadales > Pseudomonadaceae > Pseudomonas > Pseudomonas sp. PA-1-3F. Next base: position 25,181 of record NZ_WJZD01000020.1, read on the forward strand.
GAGCTGGCTTGCCTGCGATAGCGGTGTGTCAACCAATACAATGCAAGCTGACCCACCGCTATCGCAGGCAAGCCAGCTCCCACATTGACTGTGCCCGCTCCAAATCGAGTGGGTCGTCAGATCCGCACGTTACCGCGCGGCCCGGCGATAGCCCAGATGATCAGGCCCAGCACTGGCAACAGCAGGATCAACAGGATCCACAGCACTTTGGCGCCGGTGCTGGCGCCGCTTTTGAACACGTTGATGATCGCCCAGATATCCAGCGCGAGGATGATCAGGCCAATCAGACTATTAAACGTGGAACCCATGGTGTCGCTCCTAAGTGAGGGCATGCACTTGTAGGATAGTCAGCCTTGGCGCGGGTTCCGTTTTATTTCAGACGTGTACGGCAATCTTTAAGGCTTCCAATGACGGTTCGGCCTTGATGCCGACTTCGGCACACAGTTCCAGTACCCGCGCCAGGTCGTTGCCGAACACCAGCACTGCCTGGATCTCGTCGTCCAGCAACTGGCTGAAGTTCATCAGCACATAACCGCCATTTTCGGGGCTCAGGGCGCTCATCTGGATCTGGATGCGGTTGAGCGCGGTCAGGTCTTCGGTCTTGGCCAGTTGCTTGGGCTTGAGGTTGAACGCCACGCCCGGACCGAACGACGCAACGATCTGGGCAAACAGGTCGCCATAGGTATCGGCCTGGAACAACACCGTGTCCGGCAGGCTACCGACCACCACCCACTCCCCCAGCGGGATCGGGAAACTGTCGTCGTAGTTGATATCCGGATTGGCCGCCAGGAACGCCGCCGGGTCCGCGTAGGCCTGGGCCGCTTCGTCGGCAATACGCGCTACCTCATCCTCCCCCATGACGCCGGCGCTGATTTTGCTGATGAGTTCGACGAGGGCGGTTTTCATGGGGCGATCCTGTAACGGGCAAGTTTTGAAGGGCGCGTAGCCTACACCAGTTTCTGCAACTGCGCCGCCGTATCCACCGCGCCCATGGTCTGCGCCGCGGCCAGTGCCGTCGCGCCTTGTGCATCGGTGGCCTTGGGGTTTGCGCCTTTACCAAGCAGGTAATCAACCATGTCAACGCGGTTGAACATCGCCGCCATCATCAAGGCCGTACGCCCGTCCGAGGAGGCCGCGTCAATCGGCGTGCCGCCCTCGATCAACGCCTGGACCACCGGCAGGTTGCCTTTGAACGCCGCGCCGGCAATCGGCAACTGGTTCTTGTCGTTGGCGATCAGGGGGTCGGCCTTGAACTCCAGCAGCACTTTGACCGCCTCGGCATGGCCGTGGTACGCCGCGAGCATCAACAGGGTGTCGCCATTGTGATTACGAAAGTTGGCCGGCAGGCCTTTCGCCAACAGTGCAGCAAGCATGGCGGCGTCGCCGCGCCGAGCGACGTCGAAGACTTGCTCGGCAAACTCGGCGGCTTCGTCTTCGGTCATTTGTTTAGGCTGATCTGACATGGGGGCTCCTTGCTGAGGCGACTGACATAACTGTTTAAGGCGCCCAGTGTCGCGATGGAGTTCCCCGGTGTCATGGCTTTTTTGTCAAAAGCCGCCATAGCCAGAATCAATAACGGAATTGCCCGCCCTGGATCTGCGCCAGCAATTGCCCGGTCACCGGCACATAGGTGTCCGAACCCGGCAACCAGGCGTAGACCGGATCATTGCCAGCCTTGTCCGGGTCGAACCCTTGCTCCTTGAGCTTCACTTTCTGGTACTTGAACGTGCCGGTGGTTTCCATCTTCACCTTGATCCGCAAAAACAACGGCACCGCATAAGGGGGCAACTGGCCGTGGGCGAATTGCAGCAGTTCGCGCATGTCCAGGCTGGCCAGCGATTCGCTGGGGGTGATGGCGACCATGCCGGCGCGGCCGTTGGTGTTGTCGATCTCGACGCCATAGGCCACCACTTCAGCGATCTGCGGGTGTTTCAGCAGGACGTTTTCCACCTCGGTGGTCGAGACGTTTTCGCCCTTCCAGCGATAGGTATCCCCCAGGCGATCGACAAATTGCGCATGGCCGAAACCGATGCTGCGCACCAGGTCGCCGGTGTTGAAATAGCGGTCGCCTTTTTCGAATACGTCGGTCAGTACCACCTTGCGGTTCTTTTCCGGGTCGGTGTAACCGTCGAAGGGCGACTTATCATCAATGCGCGCCAATAACAGGCCCTGCCCGCCAGTGGGCACCTTGACCATGAACCCATTGTTGCCGCGCAGCGGTTCGCCGGTGTCATGGGCGTAATCCACCAGCGCCCAATGCTGCAGGCAAAAGCCGATGGTGTTGTCAAAATTCAGCACGTTGGTAAAGCCGATATTGCCGTCGCTGGCGGCATAGAGTTCGCAGATATGCTCCACGCCATAACGCTGCTTGAACTGCGCCCACACACCGGGGCGCAGGCCGTTGCCGACCATCTTGGTCACCTGGTTATCGCGGTCCTGCGCACTCGCGGGCTGGTCGAGCAGATAGCGGCACAGCTCACCGACATAGCCCAGGGTGGTCGCCTTGAACTGGCGTGCATCGTCCCAGAACTGGCTGGCGCTGAATTTGCGCCGAATGGCAAAGCCGGACGCGCCGATAATCGCCGCCCCCCAGCACACGCACAGGCCGGTGGCGTGGTACAGCGGCAAGGTGCAATAGAGGACGTCCTGCGGCCCCATGTCCAGGGCGATACTGCCGAAGCTCACGGCGGTTTTGGTCCAGCGCCCGTGCTTCATGATGCCGGCCTTGGGCAAGCCGGTGGTGCCGGAGGTGTAGATATAGAAGCAGGGATCGTGGAAGAACACCTGCGCCGAACTCGCCGGATTGTCCACCGGACTTTCGGCACTGGCGGCCATCAGGTCGATGTAGCCGTCGGGCACCCTACTGCCGGGCTGATCGGCCACGAACCAGGTGCGCTCGGCCGGGATCTGGACTTGATCGCGCACTGCTGCGTAAGGGCTCAGCAATTCGGCACCGACCACAATGGCAACCGGATTGACCAGGGTCAGGCTGTGTACCAGCGCCCCTTGAGTTTGCGCCGTATTGAGCATGGCGCAGATGCCGCCCAGCTTGGCCACGGCCAGCACGTTGAGCAGCAACTCGGGGCGATTCTCGATAAACAGCGCCACCACGTCACCCTTGCGGATGCCCTGGGCCTGCAAGTGATGGGCAATACGATTGGCGCACTGATTGGCGTCGCGGTAGCTGATCACGCTGTTCCCATACAGCAGGGCAGCACCCTCCGGGTTACGCAACGTGGCTTGTTCGAAATGCCAGCCCAGGCCGCAGGGTTGGCTGGGGTCGGTGACGTTGGCCGCACGCATGCCGCGCACCACCCGTGGTAGCGCCCGAACGATGGCAGGCACCTTACGCAGCATCATGCGCCAGGTGATCATGTCGATTTGCTGATGAGTCATGGCGGGACGTCCCTTTTCTTATTCTTGGTCTGGTCCAGGTACATCGACTGGTGTAGCGGAAAATACGTCAGCGGTTCTTTGGCTGTACACGCGGGATTTGAAAAGTTTTGTATCCCGTGGCGGCCGCCCGATGCCTATCCCCCTGACACTCCACCATTTAAATGTGGGAGCCGCCTTGCCTGCGATGACGGCCTGCCAGCCGACCGGGATTTTTCCGGGCAAAAGACGGTCAGTATCATTACAGCCCTTCCCCTCCTGCCGGGAGAATCACCGGGCAGATAGCGCAAAATGCAGGATGCACGATGGCCCTTCATGCAAATTGCACGAAAATGAAAATCCTATAAATTTATAAGTAACTGATTTATAAGGATTTTCTAGAAAATCCAATACTGGCACAATCACTGCACCTATCACTCCATGCTTGCCAACTTGAGCCAATGGAGCTGATAGACATGAGCCTGATCCAAGATAAATTCGCTTCGGTATTCTCCAACTACGACGTCACCACCCAGCCACGTCCGGACGGCGGTATCCTGTTGACCCTGCGCAACAGCGAAGGTAAACAGGTCAAGCGCTCGATCTCTTATCAGCAGCTGCACACCGCCGATCAACTGACCTGGGTCATCAGCGCCATTCGCCGTGACTTGGCTGAACAAGCCAGCGAACTGCCGCAGATTTCGATGTTGCAAAGCCAGAACCGCTTTGCGCTGCCGACTTATCATTCGGCCTAAGCTGAAAATCCGAAAAAAAAAGGGCCGCGACGCTATTCAGCGTCGCGGCCCTTTTTCATGCCGTTAACATAAGCCCTGGCGTGCGGCCTCATTCTTTGCCTGTACACGGTTGGTGACATCCAACTTGCCGTAGATGTTGCGCAGATGAAATTTAACCGTGGCTTCAGAGGTGGCGCGAATCTGGCTGATTTCCCAGACGGTCTTGCCCTCGGAGGCCCATCGCAGGATTTCCAGCTCGGTGGAAGTCAGGGGCTTGCCGGACAAGCTCATGCGTTTTCTGATAGCCGTCGGCACGATAACCAACGGGCGATACGTCTCCTCGGGGCCACTCATTGTTCTCTCCTTATATCTGCTGATGCGCTGCCATCTTTCGGATTCCTCCCATTGACAGATGGCATAAACATTGACGCCGAACAGAGAGTTACATAAAGAGTGGAATCAAAGCGCACAGCACCGAACAAACAGCGGTGCCCTACAAATAATTAAGTTTCTTCCCACAGCAACTTCCAACTTGCCAGGGTTGAACATTCAGTTATCTATGCTTAGTCATCCAGCCCTGGAAAGCGGGCGGCAATCGCATCACCGGTCAAAGAGGGCACAACGCCTTGGGCCGTGTTGAACAAACGCAGTGTCACACAGTGCGGGTTTTCGCCGATGTCGAACCAGTGCGGTACACCGGCCGGGATGATCAGCAAGTCATTCTTCTCACAGCGCAAGCTGTACACATAGTCGTCTATGTGCAGCGTAAACAGCCCCTGGCCTGCGATGAAGAAACGCACTTCATCTTCACTGTAGGTACGTTCATCCAGGAACTGTGCGCGCAACTCGTCTTTCTGTGGATGGTCGTGGGTCACGCTGACCACTTCAACAGCGGCGTAGCCCAGAGCATCGATCTGCGCCTGGTACGCGGCGATCATCTGCGCCGCACTGGCGCCCTTCTCGATTGGGCTGGGCTGCCAGCGCTCGAACCGCACACCGTGCTCGGCCAGGGTCGACCGGATGTCGTCGGCATGGGTCAACACTTTGTTCGGGGTGTCCGGGGTGGCGATGGAGTAGACGGCTACATAGCTCATTGCACGGTTCCTTGGTTCGGCTCTTGCAATCGAAGGCCAATGATAATGGCGGCGGCCAGGGCCGCGAGGCTGGCGATACTGAACGTGAAGGTTGGCCCCAGCAGATTCCAGCTGTAACCGGAATACAGGGCGCCGAGCGCGCCGCCGGTGCCGGCCAGCGCGGCATAAAGGGCCTGGCCCTGGCCTTGCTGGCGGTCACCGAAGCTGCGTTGCACAAAGGCAATTGCCGCCGCGTGGAAGCTGCCGAACGTGGCGGCGTGCATCAACTGCGCCACCAGCAGCAGCCAGAAAACCTCGGCAAATGAACCCAGCAGCCACCAGCGCAGCGCCGCCAGCAAGAAGCTGGCGAGCAGCACCCGGCGCACCGAAAAGCGCGCAAGAATACGGCTCATGGCCAGGAACATCAGCACTTCCGCCACCACCCCAAGCGCCCACAGCAGGCCGATCACGCCACGGCTGTAGCCCAAATGCTCCAGGTGCAGGGTGAGGAAGGTGTAATACGGGCCATGGCTCATTTGCATCAGCGCCACGCAGGCATAAAACGCCAGCACGCCTGGGCTGCGCAATTGCTTGAGAAAGCCATCGCCGGCCAGGCGGTTGCCGTGGCTGGCCGGCTGCGCGTTCGGTACCCACAGGCTGGCGCCGATGATGCCGGCCATGATCACCACGACCACCACCGGGTAAATATCCAGGCTCAGCCAATCGAACAGGCGCCCCATAACCACCACGGTGAGGATAAAACCAATGGAGCCCCACAGACGGATCTGGCTGTAGCGCGAGGTTTGCTTGTGCAGGTGTGCCAGGGTGATGACTTCAAACTGCGGCAGCACCGCGTGCCAGAAGAACGCGTGCAGGGCCATCACCAGCGCCAGCCAGGCGTAGGTTTTGCTGACAAAAATCAGGCAGAAGCTGGCCAGGGTGCACACCGCGCCGAATCGCACAATGGCCAGGCGCCGGCCGGTGTAGTCGCCGATCCAGCCCCACAGGTTGGGGGCCACGCAGCGCATCAGCATGGGAATGGCCACCAGCTCGCCGATGCGCGCGCTGGAGAAACCGAGGTGATCGAAGTACAGCGCCAGGAACGGCGCGGTCGCCCCCAGCAGGGCGAAATAGAAGAGGTAGAAGCTGGAGAGGCGCCAGTATGGGAGCGGTGGGAGCATGTTATTGGGGCTGCTGCGCAGCCCAGCGCGAGCAAGCTCGCTGGCCACAACAAGCTCGCTCATTGCCCCAGGCGATCACAGTTGGCCCAGTATCGGGGTACTCACGCGCACATCGGCATTTTGCCCGCGATTGCGCAGCAGATGGTCCATCAACACGATGGCCATCATGGCTTCGGCAATCGGTGTGGCACGGATGCCGACGCACGGGTCGTGGCGGCCCTTGGTGATCACGTCCACCGGGTTGCCGTGCACATTGATCGAACGGCCAGGCGTGGTAATGCTCGACGTCGCCTTGAGCGCCAGGTGCGCCACGATCGGCTGGCCGGAAGAAATACCGCCGAGGATGCCGCCCGCGTTGTTGCTGAGGAAACCTTCAGGGGTCATCTCATCGCGATGCTCGGTACCGCGCTGGGATACGCAGGCGAAGCCGGCGCCGATTTCCACGCCTTTCACCGCGTTGATGCTCATCAACGCATGGGCCAGTTCGGCGTCGAGGCGATCAAAGATCGGCTCACCCAGGCCCGGTTTCACGCCTTCGGCCACCACGGTGATCTTCGCGCCGACCGAGTCCTGGTCGCGGCGCAACTGGTCCATGTAGGCCTCCAGTTCCGGCACCTTGTCCGGGTCGGGGCAGAAGAAGGCATTGTCTTCGACGCTGTCCCAAGTCTTGAACGGGATTTCAATCGGGCCTAACTGGCTCATGTAGCCACGGATGACGATACCCTGGGTGGCCAGGTATTTCTTGGCGATGGCGCCAGCGGCCACGCGCATGGCGGTTTCACGCGCCGAGCTGCGGCCACCGCCACGGTAGTCGCGTTCGCCGTATTTGTGGTGGTAGGTGTAGTCGGCATGGGCCGGGCGGAACAGGTCCTTGATCGCCGAGTAGTCCTTGGACTTCTGGTCGGTGTTACGAATCAACAGGCCAATGGCGCAGCCCGTGGTGCGGCCTTCGAACACTCCGGAGAGGATTTCGACTTCGTCCGGTTCCTGGCGCTGGGTGGTGTGGCGGCTGGTGCCGGGCTTGCGGCGGTCGAGGTCGCGCTGCAGGTCGTCCAGGCTCAGCTCCAGGCCTGGCGGGCAGCCGTCGACAATGGCGACCAACGCCGGGCCATGGCTTTCGCCCGCGGTGGTGACAGTGAACAGCTTGCCGAAGGTATTGCCGGACATGCAGGGCGCTCCGTGAAATCAGTTGAATCAAGTCAACCGTAATAACTTAAGGCGGCCAGTATACGCAGGCTAACCGACTAGTTCATCCTCGAAACCTTACCGGTAGACGTTGGTCCAACCGGCACCTCTCCAATGATGGCGCTATGATGCTGCGAGTTCTGCTGTTCACCCTCACCCTGTTCACCGCCGTGGCCCAGGCCGCCTCCCCTGTCGTCTTGCAACGCCCGATCAGCCTGGACACCGGTAGCGGCCAACTCTTTGGCTCGCTGCTGTTGCCGCAATCGGATAAACCGGTGCCGGTGGTGTTGATCATCGCCGGCTCCGGCCCCACCGACCGCAACGGCAACAGCGCCGACGGCGCGCGCAATGACAGCCTCAAGCGCCTGGCCTGGGTACTGGCCCGGCATAACATCGCCAGCGTGCGCTACGACAAGCGCGGCGTGGCCGCAAGCCTGGCGGCCACGCCGGATGAACGCAACCTGACCCTGGAGGCGTATGTGGCCGACGCCGTGGCCTGGGGCAAGTTGCTCAAGGCCGACAAGCGCATGGGCCCGCTGATTGTGCTGGGCCACAGCGAGGGCGCGCTGGTCGCCGCCCTCGCCGCGCCGCAACTTGAACCGGCCGGGGTCATTTCCTTGTCTGGCAGCGCCCGCCCGGTGGACCAGGTGATCCGTCAGCAACTGGCCGATCACTTGCCCCCTGCCCTGCTGCTGCGCAGCAATGAAATACTCGATCACCTCAAGGCCGGCCAGGTGGACGCCGACGTGCCGCGCCCATTGGAGGGTATTTTCCGACCCAGCGTGCAGCCGTATCTGATCAGCCTGTTCCGCGCCGATCCGTCGGCCGCCTTTGCGCGCCTGGACATGCCGGCGCTAATCATTCAGGGCACCAACGATATCCAGGTTGGCGTAGGCGACGCCCGGCAACTGAAGCAGGCCAAGCCCGACGCGCAGTTGACGGTGATCGAAGGCATGAACCACGTGATGCGCATCGTGCCCAATAACGTGAAGCAGCAACTGGCCTCCTACAATGACCCGAAACTGCCGCTGGCTGCGGAGCTGGGCCAACGTATCGTCAGCTTTATCGAAGGACTTCAACCCCGTTAAGCGGCAATTGGCCTCCAGTCCTGGGAAAAACGGCCGATAAGTCCAGAGTCGACAGTAAAAAGATTGTCGGCTCGCAGGGCTTGGACAGGATCGCGCCGCATGACAACCACCGAAACAACACCCGAATCTACCGCCGAGACTACGGCCGCAACCGAAGCTGGCGCCGCAGCGGCCCTGCCGTGGGCCGACGTTCACGCCGAACATTTCAAGATGCTGCGCCTGGCCCCGCTGGCCACCGACCGCGCGACCGGCGCACGGCCGTTGCGCTTTGTGCAGTTCGGCTATGCCGAGCGCCATGATAAACACCACAGCCTGTTGCGCATGGTCATCCAGTTACCGGGCCAGCGAGTACGGCGCGAGCAGAACCACCTGGATATCTGGGTCGATCACGATAAACACCGCGTGCATTTCGGGCCCGGCAACAGCCTGGAAATCGAGCCGGCCAACCGCGGTATCGGGCGCTTCCTGGTGGCCCAAGGCGCCGCCTGGGCGAAGAAGAAGTGGTCACACTACCGCGTCGACGGCGTGGATCTGGCCAACAAGGACGCCCTCAACGAAGCCACGCGCCTGCGCCGCGATCACTTCCTGCGTATCCAGGGTTTCGATGTGGCCTACGCCGATGTGCAGCACCTCAAGGGCAATGTGCAACCCGGCAAGGTCAGCGACGTGCTGGACAGTTGGAACACCGAGAAAGTGCAGTTCGTGGAGATCCTGGAAGCCGCGCAGATGCTGCAACAGGCAGAGCAGAACCTGGCGGAGCAGGAAGTGAAGCTGCGCAAGGAAGAGGAAAAAGTCACCAAGTTCAAGCGTGAAGACAGCGGGCTGCGCTTTACCATCACCTGTCTGGTGGCGTTTACGGTGTTTCAGGCGGGGTTGTTGATCTGGATTGCCACGCACCGCTGATAGATTGAAATGCAATCAAAATGTGGGAGCTGGCTTGCCTGCGATAGCGATGTATCAGTAGCACAAGTGCAAGCTGACCCACCACTATCGCAGGCAAGCCAGCTCCCACATTGACCGAGTTTCTGCAGTTATATCCGGGCAGCGAAAACGGCCTGGTGTTGGCGGCACTGCTCAGCCGTCAACATAAACACCCCATGCCCACCGCGCTTGAAGTCCAGCCAGGCGAAATCCACTTCCGGGTACAGCGCCTCGACATGCACCTGGCTGTTGCCCACTTCGACAATCAGCAGGCCCTTCTCGGTCAGGTGGTCCGCAGCTTCAGCCAGCATCCGGCGTACCAGGTTCAGGCCGTCGTCGCCGCAGGCCAGGCCCAGTTCCGGTTCGTGCTGGTATTCATCGGGCATGTCGGCGAAATCTTCGGCATCCACGTAGGGCGGGTTCGACACGATGAGGTCGAAACGCTGGCCGGGTAGCCCGTCAAAACCATCGCCCTGCACGGTGTAGACCCGCTCGTCGACGCCATGGCGCTCGATGTTCTGGTTCGCCACTTCCAGGGCTTCGAAGGACAAGTCTCCCAGCACCACTTCGGCCTCGGGGAATTCATAGGCACAGGCGATGCCGATGCAACCGGAGCCGGTGCACAGGTCGAGGATGCGTGCCGGCGGCTGGGCCAGCCAGGGTTCGAAGCGGTCTTCAATCAGCTCGCCTATGGGTGAACGCGGGATCAATACGCGCTCATCGACGATAAACGACATGCCGCAAAACCAGGCTTCGTTCAACAGGTAGGCCGTCGGCACTCGCTCATGGATACGGCGATGCAGCAAGCGCTGCACGTGGGAGATTTCCTCTTCTTCCAGGTTGCAATCCAAATAGCTGTCGGCGATTTCCCACGGCAGGTGCAAGGCGCCCAGCACCAACTGCCGGGCTTCGTCCCAGGCATTGTCGGTGCCATGGCCAAAAAACAAGTCTTCCCCATGGAAACGGCTGACAGCCCAACGGATATGGTCGCGCAAGGTGCGCAGGCGGGAAGTGATCACGGGGCAAGCTCCTGGAAAAAACGACTGGCGATTCTAACAGCCTTCACCTGTACCGACGATGTACGAAAAACCTGGCGCCGTACGTCGGATTTCATCGAATCTGCCCGCATTGTGTTAAACAGGCCTGCCTCTTGACATGGCTGCACGCCAGCAACGGCGTACCTTACGATAGTAGCGATTCACAGAAGCGCTCAGCCAGTGGACAATGTCGCAAAAGCCCCACTCACAGGAGCCCCAGAATGTCCGTTCCAAAGACGATGTTTCAACTCAGCGGTCGCGGTTACGCAGCAGCCAACCTCAATCATGCGACCCTGGTGATCATCGACGCCCAGAAAGAATACCTCAGCGGCCCGCTCGCCCTCTCGGGCATGGACGCGGCGGTAGAAAACATCAAGCAGCTTGTGACCGCAGCGCGCAGTGCCGGGCGCCCGATTGTGCATGTGCGCCACCTGGGCACCGTGGGCGGCCTGTTTGACCCCCAGGGCGAGCGCGGCGAATTCATTCCGGGCCTTGAGCCTGAGGGTGACGAAACCATCATCGGCAAACTGCTGCCCAGCGCCTTCCATGGCACCGGCCTGGAAAAACACCTGCAAGACCTCGGCTCCCTGGACCTGATCGTCTGCGGTTTCATGAGCCACTCCAGCGTCAGCACCACCGTGCGCGCGGCCAAGAACCTGGGCTTTCGCTGCACGCTGGTGGAAGACGCCTGTGCCACCCGCGACCTGCCCTACAAGGGCGGTATCCTGAGCGCCGAGCATGTGCAGCAAACCGAAATGGCCATCATGGCAGACAACTTCGCCACCCTGGCGCTGGCCAAAGACTTGATCTGATGCTGCTGGCGGTGAGCGGCGTGTTTATTGCTCCGCTCATCCGCAAAGCCCTCTCATTTGGCGCATTTACCTCTCCCCCCCGGAACAACCTGTGTATCTTCCGGTCGAAGGGCCGATACCCTGGAGGAAAGGTCGGAATGAAGATATCCGATGGTTTTGATGCTCGTCGCTTGCGCCCCAAGGGCCCGAGCAATTGGCGTCTGCGCCTGGTAGCGTGCATGGCCGCGTTGCTGGCGATAGTAGGCTTGTTGTTGGCGGGCGCTGGTGGCGCCGGTCTGTTTGGGCATTCGCCCGCCCTGGGCGAACTGAATGCCAGCCCGGGCGGCTCGGCACTCCTGCTGGGGATCGGCTTGCTGGTGCTGTGGTTGGGCGTGTGGTTGTGGCGTCGCAGCCGCCGGAAAATGCGCCAGCCGCTGTCGTTGAATATCGCCTCTCACCTGATGAAAAAGCACGACTGATGGCGCTTGGATAGCGTTTCCTGCGCCCTGGCCGCCGCGATTTAGGTAAACTGCCCGCCCTTCGCGGAGGCTGACATGCAAGACGACGATTTTTCCCTGTTCAAAAACGAGCTGCGCGGCGTCAAGCCGATCAAGCACGACCGCGCCGACACCGGCAAACCCAAGACTGACCGCGCGCAGATCGCCAAGCTGCGCCAGGCCGCGACCGTGCGCACCGATGCCACCACCGTGGACGGCCTATCGGACCAGTTCGTGATCGACGTCGGCCCCGAAGATGAACTGATGTGGGCCCGCGACGGCGTGCAGGAAAGCCAGATGCGCAAGCTCAAGGCCGGCCAGATCCCCTTCGAAGGCAGCCTCGACCTGCACGGCATGACCGTGGAAAAAGCCCGGGAAACCCTCTGGGCCTTCCTGGCCGAAGCGACCAAATTCGAAATCCGCTGTGTGCGCGTCACCCATGGCAAGGCTGTGCGGTTGGACGGCAAGCGCCCGATGATCAAGAGTCACGTCAATACCTGGCTGCGCCAGCATGCCCAGGTGCTCGGCTTTACCTCCTGCCAGGCTCGTCACGGCGGTGCCGGCGCGGTGTATGTGATGCTCAAGCGCACCATGATGGAAGGGCGCGACGAGTAACAAGTGCCATCGTCAGGCTTGCAGCGATGTGTCCGCCACCGTAACCTTGCGCTTTGCGAAAATCCCACAGGTAGTTTCATGTCCCTGGAACAGAATTACACCGCGATCCTCGGCCAACTCGGCGAGGACGTGTCCCGCGAGGGCCTGCTCGACACGCCAAAGCGTGCCGCCAAGGCAATGCAGTACCTCTGCCGCGGTTATGAACAGACACTCGAGGAAGTCACCAACGGTGCCTTGTTCAGCTCTGACAATAGCGAAATGGTGCTGGTCAAGGACATCGAGCTGTACTCGTTGTGCGAGCACCACCTGCTGCCGTTTATCGGCAAGGCCCATGTGGCGTATATCCCGAGCGGCAAAGTGCTGGGCCTGTCGAAGGTCGCACGCATTGTCGACATGTATGCGCGCCGCCTGCAGATCCAGGAAAACCTCAGCCGCCAGATCGCCGACGCCGTATTGGAAGTGACAGGCGCCCTGGGCGTGGCCGTGGTGATCGAGGCCAAGCACATGTGCATGATGATGCGCGGTGTGGAGAAGCAGAATTCGTCGATGATCACCTCGGTGATGCTGGGTGAGTTCCGCGAGAACGCGGCCACCCGCAGCGAATTTCTCAGCCTGATCAAGTAACCGGCTGGGCAGGAAGGAACCGGCGTTCATCGCCGGTTTTTTTTCGCCTGCAGAAATCAGGTAAGCTGCGCCCCCTCAGTCATGGGCAAGAGGTTTCAGCCATGTTCGTCAAAGCACTTCGAGTGGGCCTCGGCCACGTCATCATCGCGGGCGACTTTCTTACCCGCCCACGCAAAAAGCAACGCCCTGCCGAACAACAGGCCAAGGTCAATGCTGCGGCCAAGGACCTGACCCTGTATCAGTTCCACGCCTGCCCGTTCTGCGTGAAGACCCGTCGCACCCTGCACCGCCTGAATGTGCCGGTGGCGCTCAAGGACGCGAAGAACAACGAGCAGGACCGCCAGACCCTGCTGGAGCAAGGCGGCAAGATCAAAGTGCCGTGCCTGCGCATCGAAGAGAACGGCCAGACCACCTGGATGTATGACTCCAAGGTGATCATTGACTACCTGGACAAGCGCTTCGCTGCGATCTGAAGCCCGCGGCGGTCAATGTGGGAGCTGGCTTGCCTGCGATTGCATCACCGCCGTACATCTGCTGCACCGCGGTGCCCGCATCGCAGGCAAGCCAGCTCCCACATTTGCTCTGCTGTGTTCTTAAGTCGGTATTGCCAGGTCGAGATCCAACAGTGCCGAACCCAGGCACTTGCCGTGGGCGTCCAGGGCCAGCGAGCGGGTTACGCCGCCGCGCAGGATTCCCGGCAGGACGAAGTTCAGCGCCTGCACGTTCGGCAGCTCATGGCGCTGAACCGGTGCCGCATCGGGATCGCGTAAATCGGCAAAGAACTCGGCCACGCGCTCAGCCGTCAGCTGTTCACACAGCAACGGATAATCCTCGGCGCGATAGGCAATGATCGAGATGTTCGACGTGTCGCCCTTATCCCCGGTGCGGGAATGGGCCAGCCTGTGCAGTTTCATTCTTCAATCCTCGGTTTGACCGCTTCACGGGGCAACAGCAACGACGCCACCGCCACCACCCGACGCACGCTCTTGCTCGCCCCACCGCCGCCGGCCGGGCCGTTGGTGTAGAGGGTCTCTACTTCATTGCCGACCCGCACGGCGTCGCTGCGCTCGTCACACCGGGCGGCAACCCGCAGTCGCACTTCCCAAGGCTCGACGCTGCTGCGAGGGCCGTGCAATGAATCCATGCCGATCAACTCGGCACGCAGGTCCTGCATGTTGACCCCGATCAACGCGAGACGCTTGAGCACCACTTCCCGCGCCAACTCGGCCCGTGCGACAGCGCCGGGACCACCGTAGGACATCTGCCCTTCACCAATCCAACCGTCCAGATAACCGACGCTGACCTTCAGTTGATCAGGCCGGGCACGCCCACTGGCTCCCTGGGCACGCACCCGGTCCACGCCCTCCTCGACAAACCCCACCAGGGAAAAGTCGGCCGTCACATCCGGGGTCAAATAAGCTGCCGGGTCGTGAACTTCATAAATCAGTTGTTCGACGCAGGTCGCGCGGCTGACCCGCCCACCCGAGCCTGCCACCTTGGTGATCACTGCGTTGCCGTCGGCGTCGATCTCGGCCAGGGGAAAGCCCAGGCGCGCCAGATCCTCCACATCCTTGAAGCCTGGATCGGCGAAATAACCGCCACTGACCTGCCCCGCGCACTCAAGCAAATGCCCCACCAGCGTGCCCCGGCCCAGTCGCGGCCAATCATCGAAGGCCCAGCCGAACTCGAACATCTGCGGCGCCAGGAACAGCGAAGGGTCGGCCACGCGCCCGGTGATCACCACATCGGCGTCGGCGCGCAACGCTTGAACAATGCCCTCCACGCCCAGGTAGGCATTGGCAGAAATCAGCCGCTCACCCAATGCGCCTACGGTCTGGCCGTTATCCAGCAACTGCTCGGCAGACAAGGTATGCAGCACGTCATCCCCGACCACCGCCACAACCTTGAGGCCCAGGCCCAGCTCGCCAGCAATGCGCCGTACTTCACTGACCGCCGCCAGCGGGTTGGCCGCGCCCATGTTGGTGATCACGCGCAGGCGTCGACGCCCCGTCCCCTGCCCCACAAAGGGCAAGACACGGCGCATGCGCTCAGCCAGCAGCGGGTCATAACCGCCTTGCGGGTCGCTGATACGCGCCTGTTGCGCCAGGGCGATGGTGCGTTCGGCCAGGCATTCGAAGACCAGGTAATCCAGGTCGCCGTGTTTGGCCAGTTCCACGGCGGGTTCTATACGGTCGCCGGAGTAGCCGGCGCCGGAGCCGATGCGCAAGGTGTTCATGTCAAATCACTCCCAGGAGCAACGCCGTCAGGGTCATCAACACCGAGGCGGCAAACAGGAAAGGAATGGTGAAGCGCTGGTGATCGGCCAGTTCGATCTTGCACAGGCCCACCAGCAGGAAGGTCGCAGGGGTCAGCGGGCTGACCGGGAAGCCGGTGGTGTGCACGCCCAGCAGCGAAGCCTGGGCCACCTGAAGCGGGTCGACGCCCAGGGCTTTGCCGACTTCGGCGATCACCGGCATCACGCCGAAATAGTAGGAATCGGGGTCAAACAACATGCTCATGGGCATGGACAAAAAGCCCACGACGGCCGGGATCAACTTGCCGTGGCCCGCCGGAATCTGCGCCACCGCCACTTCGGCGATGGCCTTGAGCATGCCGGTGCCTTGCATGATGCCGGTAAATACCCCGGCGGCGAGCAGGATACTGGCCATGGTCAGGGCGGTTTTCGCATGGGCGTCAATGCGCGCACGCTGGGCGTCCACGTTGGGATAGTTGATGCACAACGCAACCACGGTGCCGAGCATGAACATCACCACCGGGTCGACCCAGCCGGCGATCATCACCACCATCACCAGCACGGTCAGCACCAGGTTGACCCAGAACAACCGTGGACGGCGCAGCTTGATGTCGTCATCGCTGAGCACTCGTTGCGGCACCGCCTCCACGCTGGAACCGGCGCCCAGGCCCAGGCGTTTTTCTTCGCGATGGCCCAGCCACCAGGCGCAGGCGAAAACAAAGATCAGCCCGACGATCTGCACCGGGATCAGTGGCTGGAACAGGTCGGCCACTGGCACATGCAGCGCCGCCGACGAACGCAGCACCGGGCCGGTCCAGGGCAGGAAGTTGACGCCGGCGGCCATCGCACACACGCAGGCGAGGATGCGTTTATCAATGCCCAGCCGCGTATACAGCGGCAGCATCGCCGGCACCGTCACCAGAAAGGTCACCGCGCCAGAGCCGTCCAGGTGCACCAGCAACGCCAGGGTCGCGGTCCCCACCACAATCCGTGTAGGACGCGTGCCGACCGTGCGCAGGATGCGATCAATGATGGGATCGAGCATGCCCGCGTCGGTCATGATCCCGAAAAACAGGATCGCGAACACAAACATGCCGACCACAGGGGCGACGTTCTTGATACCGGTAATGATGAAGGCACTGGTTTGCAGGCCGAAGCCGCCGATCAGCGCAGCGATGATCGGCAAGGCGATCAAGGCCACCAGTGGCGAGAGGCGCTTGCTCATGACGGCAGCGAGCAGGCACAGGATGGTGATGACACCCAGGGTTGCGAGCATGGGTTACTCCAGGGCGGCCTGGTTGGCCGGTTATTGTTTTCCCTGGAGTATTGGAAGCGGGTTAGTCTTTGTAAATTGGAATATTCGGCCTAGCTCGTTCGGAAAAACAAAATGAAGAACTCGATCCAGCACATCCAGGCGTTCCTCGCGGTGGCCCGCACTGGCAGTTTCACCAAAGCGGCCAACGAGTTACACCTTTCGCCGTCGGCCCTCACCGTGCAGGTGCAACAACTGGAAGACTGGCTCGGCGTCGCGCTGCTCGACCGCAGCCCGCGCCACGTGAGCATTACCGCTGCGGGCCAGGAGGCGCGCGGGCCCATGGAAAAACTGCTGCTGGACCTGGACAACATCGTCACCGGCTCCCGCGACCTCGCCGCCTTGCGCCGTGGAGTGGTAACCATCGCCGCGCTGCCCTCAGTCTGCGCTGGCGCCCTGCCCCCGGCCTTGCGCCTGTTTCGCGAACGCTTCGCCGGCATCGAAGTGCGCCTGCATGACCTGGTGGCCCAGCGCATTCACGCAAAGGTCCGCAACGGCGAAGTGGATTTCGGCATCGGCGTGCGCGCCCGCCTGAGCCACGGCCTGGACTTCGTGCCCGTGCTTAATGATCGTTTGTGCGCATTTGTGCCGTCAGGCCATGCGCTCGCCCGCCATCGCCAACTGACGCTGGAACAATTGGCGGACCAGCCGATCATCCTGACCGGGCGCGACAGCAGTGTGCGCGAGCAAGTGGACACGCTGTTCGATGAGACACGGTTGACGCTGAACGCCGGCATGGAGGCCAACTACATGTCGACCGTATTGGCCTTGGTGCGCCAGGGCCTGGGCATCAGTGTGTTGCCGGAGTCAGCGGCCGATAGCCTGGAAGGTTTGAAGCGGATCAGCATCGATCATCCCGGGGTGAATCGGGAGATCGGGTTGATCAGCCGTAGCGGGATGGGCTTGAGCCCGGCGGCGCAGCGCTGCTTTGAACTGCTCAACAAAGCACTGCCTGACACGCCGCCGCGCTGAATGTGGGAGCAGGCTTGCCTGCGATGCAGACACCTCGGTTTAGCCGGGGCACCAGGGTGACGCTATCGCAGGCAAGCCAGCTCCCACATTGGACCGAGGGAGTCAGTCGAGCATCGCCACGTACTTGGGATGACTGGCCACGCGCTGCAACCACGCCTGCACCGCCGGATACGGCGCCAGGTCAAAGCCGCCTTCATGGGCCACATGGGTGTAGGCATACAACGCAATATCGGCAATGGAAAATTGCTCGCCCACTAAATAAGGCGTGGCTTGAAGCTGACGCTCCATCACCCTCAAGGCCTTGTAACCGCCTTTGTGGGTGGTCTTGTATTCTTCCAGCCGATCCTCGGGCATGTTCAGGTAAAACTGAATGAACCGCGCCACCGCAATGTAGGGCTCGTGGCTGTATTGCTCGAAGAATTGCCACTGCAGGACTTGCGTGCGCAGGCGCGGTTCGGTCGGCAGGAATTCGCTGCCATCGGCGAGGAAGTTGAGGATCGCGTTGGACTCCCACAGGCAGGTGCCATCTTCGAGCTCCAATACCGGGACCTTGCCATTGGGGTTCTTGGCCAGGAACGCCGGGGTCTGGGTATCGCCCTTGAGGATATCGATATCGATCCATTCATACGGGATGCCCAACAGATTGAGCATCAATTTGACCTTGTAGCAATTGCCCGACTTGTAATCGCCATAAACCTTGTACATGGGGCTCCCCTTTTCACCGCGCTGACCGAATGCTTGCGCCCACAAGGTGCGGGTATCGAAGGCTTGTTTCAAGGCGTCGTGCAGAATAAATCCCTTGGCCTGGGCCTTTCATCCCTTTTCGCCAAGATAATCGAAAACATTATTTGCTTTATTTGTATACAAAAGCATAATTCGCTTCGTGCGAGTTCCTGACCTTTTGGTCAACAAAGCCCGCCAGTACCTCAAAGCGCGGTTGCCCACTCATGTAACCGGCGCTGGAAATAACAATAAAACGATTGAGGAGTACTCGCTGTGGATAGCCGTAAAACCGAAGCCCCTACGTTGGATCTGGCCGCGCCCCGAGGCGGTTGGCTGGAGCGCCTGTTCAAACTGCGCTTGCATGGCACCACAGTGAAGACCGAGCTGATCGCCGGCCTCACCACCTTTATCACCATGGCCTACATCATTTTCGTCAACCCCAACATCATGGCCGATGCCGGTATCGATCACGGCGCGGCTTTCGTCGCCACCTGCATCGCCGCCGCGCTGGGCTGCCTGTTGATGGGCCTGTACGCCAACTGGCCAGTGGGACTGGCGCCGGGCATGGGCTTGAACGCGTTTTTCACCTACACCGTGGTCGGCACCATGGGCTACAACTGGGAAACCGCCCTCGGTGCGGTATTTGTCTCGGGTGTGCTGTTCATGATCCTGACGCTGTCGCGTATCCGCGAATGGTTGCTCAACAGTATCCCGGTCAGCCTGCGTCATGCCATGGGCGCGGGCGTGGGCCTGTTCCTGGGGGTGATCGGCCTGAAAACCGCCGGCATCATCGTCGACAGCCCGGCCACCCTGATCAAGCTCGGCTCCCTGCATGAACCCGCCCCACTGCTGGCGGCGGTGTGCTTCCTGCTGATCGCCATCCTCAGTTACCACCGCGTATTCGGCGCGATCCTGATCAGCATCATCGCCGTGACCCTGGCGGGCTGGGGCCTGGGCCTGGTGCATTACAACGGCATTCTCTCTACCCCACCGAGCTTGGCACCGACCTGGATGGCCATGGACGTGATGGGTGTGTTCAATGTGAGCATGATAAGCGTGGTATTTGCCTTTCTTTTTGTACACATGTTCGACACTGCCGGTACACTGATGGGCGTTGCCCAACGCGCAGGGCTGGTCAAGGCAGACGGCAAGATCGACAACCTGTCTCGTGCATTAAAGGCCGACAGTGCTTCCAGCGTGTTCGGCGCCATGGTTGGCGTGCCGCCTGTGACCAGCTATGTGGAAAGCGCTGCCGGTGTAGCTGCCGGCGGCCGCACCGGCTTGACTGCCGTGACCGTAGGCGTGCTGTTTGTGGCGGCGATGTTTTTCGCGCCGCTGGCCGGCATGATTCCCGCCTATGCCACGGCGGGCGCATTGATTTACGTGGCAATGCTGATGATGGCGAGCATGGCCCATATCAATTGGGATGAAGCCACCGACAGCATTCCGGCCATCGTGACCGCGATCATGATGCCGTTGACATTTTCGGTCGCCGACGGGATTGCCCTGGGCTTTATCACCTATGTGGCGTTGAAGGCCGGCACCGGCAAGTACCGTGAGATTTCCATCAGCCTGTGGGTGCTGTGCGCGATCTTTATCGCCAAGTTCATCTTTCTGTAGTTCAGGAAGGGCTGAAAAACCGCCTCACCTTCGGGTGGGGCTTTTGCACGTAAGGGAGAACTGTAGATGAACCTGGATACCTGGCTGTTGTTCAGCGGCGCTGCGCTGGTTGTGATCCTGATCCCCGGCCCGCTGTCATTGCTGATGATCAGCAACAGCCTCAACTTCGGCCTGCGCCGCTCTTACCCGGCGTTTCTGGGCGGCGTATTTGCTTCGATCTGTCTGCTGAGCGCCTCGG
The DNA here is from genome assembly GCF_021609665.1 of Pseudomonas sp. PA-1-3F. Classification (NCBI taxonomy): domain Bacteria; kingdom Pseudomonadati; phylum Pseudomonadota; class Gammaproteobacteria; order Pseudomonadales; family Pseudomonadaceae; genus Pseudomonas; species Pseudomonas sp. PA-1-3F. Next base: position 45,418 of record NZ_WJZD01000020.1, read on the forward strand.
CACTTGGCCTCGGCGCGCTGTTGCTGGCATCCGAGCAATTGTTCAGCGCACTGAAGATCGTCGGCGCGCTGTACCTGTTCTACCTCGCCTGGCAAAGCTGGCAGCAATCGCGCCTGCCGAGCGCAGGCGCCGAAGTGCCACCGTCCCCGGCTGTGCCGCGCTTTGGTGCGTTGTTTGGCCGGGCCTTCGTACTGGGGGCCAGCAACCCCAAGGACATCCTGTTTTTTGCGGCCTTCCTGCCGCAGTTTCTCAGCGCCGAGCAGGCGTTTTTACCGCAATTGTTGATCATGATCGCCACCTGGACGGTGCTCGACCTGTTGTGCAAATTGGCTTACGGCTTGGGCGCCCATGGCGCCGCGCGGTATTTGCGCAGCGGTTCGGGCCAGAGCTGGTTCAACCGCACCAGCGCTGCGCTGTTTGGCGGCGCCGGTGCAATGGCTCTCATCAACGCTAAGGGTTCAATTTGACGAAATAGACAGTGGGGGCCAACTGCCCCTTTGTGGGCCACTGAATGCCGGCCACAATCCGCACCAAGCGTTGTTCTTGCATCGCGTTGTCAACCGCCCTTAGTAAAGCAGAGTCAGGGTGGGAGTTGATGGCTACCCTAACCCACTTGTCCGAAAGCTTCGTTCTCACGCTAATTCGCCCTGTCTCAAACCATTGGTAGGCCACGTAGTAAATTGTGCTCGAACGGGGATGAGTCACGACTGATTCAATACTGTTTTCTCCAACAGGTAACCCTGGACGTCGCACAGACAAGTCCACAATGCGGTAACCCTGCTGCTCCAACACGGTTCTGACGGCGGCGCGCTCTGCTTCAAGCCTCTGCGTCCTGACCGGTCTGACAGCATATTGCAGGCTCGGGTCTAACGGATGAGGCGGTATGAAGTCTACACGCGTGAAGCCGGGCGCCTTGCCTTCAAAACCGATGTATAGATATTCGCTGCGCCGCTCATTAGGTCGCAACATCCGCAGTAAATCATCCGTTTGACCGCTCCTCGCAGGAGGCGCGGGTAGCCATTCGTCCAGCGTCGCGCGGATGTCGAGCAAATGGCTTGCCGTGGCAGCCCGGGAAGGACCTGACAATTCAACCAACCTTATGACGGCAAACGTTCGAGCGTCATTCGTCAGGGTGGGAAAGGCCATGGTCACATACTGCCTCAACGGCCTGTCGAACAGTGCCGGATGATTTTGCCATCCACCTGAAGGCAGGCGTGATACGGGAATAGGCTGGTCGCGAATATCAGTGCTTGTCCAGCGCATGATATCGGTTAGCGCGGATCGCCCCGGTGGCTCATTTCGGGTGATAAACACCAGGCCGTTCAACGGTGCACGATCACCCTGCGGGAGCATCCGGTAGAAACCGCTGCTCGGATCCTGGATGGCGGTATAAGGAGGAGCCACGCGTAAAAACCTGGCATTGAGCTCAGAACCTCTGGGACCCACGCCTACCTCAAACACGCCAGCCGCCGGAAAGTCTACAATTTGACTGGGTTGGACTTGAACACGCCAACTCAGCCACTGAGTATCCGTTGTACGTGACTGCACAATCCGATTCTCGGTAGCCGTGCGCGTACGAGGGGGTTGCCAATCCGGCAATGGGGAAACGGGCCATGGGTTATGCACCCCGGAGCTGGGCCCAGGTTGTGGCGCATTCATGCCCAACAACCACTCTTTAGGCTCTTGAATGTTGATGACCAACTCATCCAGTCCCGGTTCCCGGCTATTTCGCAGGCGAAATACCTCTTCACTTTCGCGCTGGTAAACCGGGTAATGGTGCGTATCGTCCGCTATGAACTGCTCGCCGTTCTTGACATGCACGCCTTGCCTGCCCGGCCCTTTCAACGCTACGGCGCCCTCGGGCTTACCCTTGATTCTGAAACGGTCCAAGAGCTTCGATTGCGTCACCAGCGACGAAGACGCGCTGGGCAAATGACTACGTATTGCCATCGGCAAGCGACGGATACGACTCAGAACCTTCATCGGCGAACGCATACCTATGACCTTACCGCCCTTCACTTTGGGAACAGGCGCAAAGTCTGTCGCCAGTTCGACCGCCAGAAACAGGGTCATGAACGCCACATCCACGGCATCGTTAGGGTCGCCAAAGCGATGATAGCGTCGGGCAGCCAACAGCAAATCATGGAAGTCGTTAGCCTTACCGAATAACGGAATCAAAATACCCAGCAACCCGCGCCGGGTGGCCTCGCTCTGCTCTTCAAGACGTTGAACCCGATAAGTCGCCAACATCCAGCTGGAGTTACTGACGGCTTGAACCCGCCCTTGCAGCTCCAGCGAGCTGGCCGCGTACAGCAGTGCCCTGGCGTCACGGTAGGTGGTGGGCACCACCGCCAACCAGTTCGACGGTGCACTGGCAATCTGCTCGTGGATCAGCTCTTCGATTTCATTGACCGCTGGCGTAGGCTCAAGGTGCGTGATTTTGAATGAGCGGAAAAACTCATAGCTCCTCCACACACCTTCGAAGAATGAAAAACCGGCGAGGATAGGGTCCACGTCATAAATCGAGCTGGTCTTGTTTGTTGCATCGACGTTATGGGCGATGGCCTCGAATGCCCAACCCGGTGCAACCTGTCGCGCCAGAACCTTAACGTAATCGGGCTCTGCAGCCATACGATTGAGCGCCGCCAGGGCTACTCCCACACTGGTGTATTCGCTGATGACCAAGGCTTGGGGCGCGGCCGGCCAGTAAACCACGCAGCGTCCGCTGGCCTGGTCCGCCATCACCACAATGCCTGCGATGTAACGATCATGCAGCATCGTGTGTCCTACCAAATGAACCACACTGAGCGTCAGCCGATTCCCGTTCTTTAACAGGTCTTCAGCCGTGCGGGCTGCCATTGCAACCTTGAACAGGCTCTGCGCCTGGGCGCTCAAACCCTGGGCGGCCGCTGAAAAAAGCTGCATCTGCGCGCAGTCCCGCAACGTGCGATTTATCAGCACAGGGATACGTTCTTCCCTCTGACCGCTCGCCCCCGCAGGGTAAAATGCACGGTGGGCCCGTATCGCGTAATGACCGCCGATATCCAGCGAAGACACGGTGTTGATCAGATAATCGGCGTTCAGTCGCTGGCGCCACTGCGGTTGCAGATAGCGGCCGCGTGTCAATCGCGGGCGTGTCCAGGGTGCTTGCGAGTCAAGGTTATGCAACGCCAGTTGCAGCATGCTGAACGTGTGGCGTTTGAGGCTGGGTGTCACGATGACTTTGCGATCGCCCGGCGTGCAGCGGCTTTCGTGGCCACAAAAACTGCTGTAGGTGTCATCCGGCAAGTCGATCAACGGCTTGTCGATGTCCAGTTCCGGGTAAAAACCGTCTTCAGTCAAACGAGCGATCAATGCACTGCGGGCGAAGGTGTCCAGGTCAGGCAGGATCTGCACGAGCCCGCTTTCAGCGGCAGCGGCACTGCCCAGGTACCTGCGCTTGAGGCGTTGGAATTGTTTGAGCTGGGTACGCGTTGCGCTGGCCAGCCACGGTGGAGATTCTTTCATCTCAAGCGCAACTTTACGCAGCACGTCCACATTGGCCAACGCCTGGCTCAAGGCATGGTTGGGAGGAAACGCCAGATGTTGGTGCAGCTCGACCACCCACAACAAGCGGCTGACCATCGCATCCTTCACCTCGCCGAAAAGCCTCGCCATGCCACCGATGCGTTTGCTCAACCCTGCGTAGTACATCACCAGGTTTTTCAGCGAGAGACCCGTGGGGCTGATGTCGACAGGCTCGTAACGCACAGCCAGCGTGTTGCGCACCGCATGGGCGCGCAAGTCGTGGAGCTTATCCCGTTCGACACAACCCCATAACCTGGAATAGTCACTGCTGCCCAGTGTCGCTTTGAGCCCCTGCGTCAGCGCCTCCAGGCCGGAAAAAGCCATAAGCCCGCCATAGTCTCCAAACGCATACAGCACCACCGGAATTGCGCCTGCCGGTTTTTTCAGCGCGGTCACTCGCGTCACCACCCACAGGTTATGCAGCGGATAGAAGGCATCCGGCGCGCTGCCCACCGAGACCGACAGCACCTGGGTTTGACTGCCAGGGCGTTTGCGCGCTGCAGGCTGGTCCAGCACTTCGCTAATCACGTCACGATGCGCCGTGGATATGAGCTTGAGCTGGTGTTGCAACTCAACCTCACAGCGCAATGCTTCGACCTGGGCGCGCAAAAACAGTGCAGCACGCCTGCGCCCTCCCCCAGGGCGCGCAAGCCAGAACGGCAAATCGAACAGTTGATGCTGCGCATCCTTGATCTGTGCGCTCAGCACCTGCGTGTGCTCCTTGCGCTGACGCTCGAGCGCCAACACCTGTTCGAACGCCGCGCTCTGCGCACTCAGATCATCCTGGTTGAGCAACGCAACCAGGCCTTTTTCATAGCGTTTGACCTGTTGCTCTGCCGTAAGCCGGGCCAGCTCTGGCGTCGCACTGGCAAACAGGATTTCCGGCTGCCGTCGTTGCCGGTCCCAGGCAAGTAATTGGTCGCACACGTTGTGCAGCCGGGCGCTACCTGCCAGCCGTTTGCGAGCTTGCTCGATCGAACGGAGAAAGGCCGTGGCCGACAACGTTTCAGGCCGCGGCCTGCTTGCAGCGAACACATGCGCGTGATTGATCGCCAGCGCGCAGGCCAACTCATTCGCCCACTGGCCATCCAGCAACGCCCGGGCGCTCAGAGCCAACGCATCCTCCGTCACCGCCGCGCCACGCACGACAACGGAGGCTGGGCTCAGGTGATCGGGTCGGCATAATTGGTGACGACGCTTTAGTGGCAAGCATTGCCAGAGTTCATCGAACAGCGTCTGACTGGTCAACGCCAACAGGCCGCATTGAAGCGAGAAGAACGACGGGTACTCGTAAAAATGGCGGGCCACGCCCGGCAGGTAAATCACATGCGGCGCACCCTCGGGGTCGCCGTCTCGATAAATATGCAGTGCCCCGGGAATCGCGACTGCAGGCAAGCCTGGCCACATCAATTGGCTTACCCGCACGCTGGCCCAACTGCCCCCGGCGCGCTGGCGCGCCTCGGTGTCGGGGGCATCCACCAGTTGCTGGACCAGGGTCATTCCCGCAATGGAAATCTCATCCAGTTGCCGTGCCATGAAAGCCTGCTCGGCAAAAGCTGCGGCGTATGATTCAGCCCAGCACTCCTGACGTGTGTGCCACGATCCATGCGCCAAGGCCTGCCAATATTCCGTTACCGCTTGAGGCAGCCGCTCCAGCAGGTTCATCGCGATCATGCGTCGCAACACCTGCAAAGGCGTATACGGCAGCCGACGGTTTGGATCGCCTTTGACACTCAAGGAGGTAAATTGATTGAGGTTGTCCGGTACCGAAGGCAATGCCAGCGACAGCAGCGCCCGGTCGGTCAAAGTGTCAACTTTGGCGACCGCTCCCGGCAATGCCGCCTGGGTAAACAGCAGGCTGTCGGGGTCAATTTCAAATTCCTTGCGCAGCGCGGCACGAATCACTCCCAGAACCCGGGGCGCATGACCTATCAAGCGGGCGAGCACTCTGGTCGACTGGAAACACCGCCGGTCGGCCTCCGCGAGCTGGTTGATCAGGCGGCCGGGCTGGGGATGAGTGTTGATGCGCCGAGTCAGTTGATCGCGCATCTGCTGCACGCGTTCGGCAGTGATATCCGGATCATCTGAATAGATGTTGCCGATGGCTGAAGTCATGGTGCTTTCTTCTTGATGGAAGGACAAACACCAGCCTAGGCAGCGTCGCGGCTCAAAAGGCGTTAGATAATTGAACACACCACGGGCGAAAAAAAGCCCGCAGTGTGCGCGGGCGAAACCAACGAAGAGCATTTGGGGGTATGAAGCGAGGTGACGACTCAGCTACCGCGATAGGTGGAATAGCTGTAAGGCGAAATCAACAGGGGTACATGGTAATGCTCTTGCTCGGCGCTGATGCCAAAGCGTAGCACCACTACATCCAGGAAAGCCGGCTCCGGCAGCTGCACGCCACGGGCGCGGTAGTAATCGCCGGCGTTGAATTGCAGCTGGTAGACACCGCTGCGGTAATCGTCGCCTTGCAACAGCGGCGCATCGCAGCGGCCGTCGCTGTTGGTGGTGGCGGTAGCGACCAGCTCAAGCTGCGCACCTTCGACGCGGTACAGCTCAACCTTGATTGCGCTGCCGGGGCAACCGTGCGCGGCGTCCAAAACGTGTGTGGTCAAACGTCCCATGGCTTTTATGCGCCTCCCGAAGTCAGTCATAGAGAAACCCGCACTCTTTCAGGGCAGTGAAAAAGCCGGCGATGGCTGATTAAGACATTTTCAAAGAAAATTGTACACAATAAATTTCACAGCGCTTCAATCCCCTGTAGGAGCGAGCTTGCTCGCGAAAAACGCCAACGATAACGCGGGCTCTCAGGATGAAAAGTGGCGCCCTCAGGTTATTCGCGAGCAAGCTCGCTCCTACAGTGGGCTTTTTGATCTTAACCTGACCACTCAGGCAAGTTTCTTGCAGAGACCCGTAGAGAGCCCGTTCAGAAAAAATGCAGAAATGCAGGCTTACAAAGTTTGCAATAAGTTGTATACAATCACTCATCGCTGTGACGCCACTCAGTCATTCCACTGCCCGGACGCCACACACACCTGCTACCACGAACAAGAAGGAAGACTGCAGTGAGCGCTGACTACCCACGCGACCTGATCGGTTACGGCAGTAACCCTCCTCACCCCCACTGGCCGGGCAAGGCACGCATTGCGCTGTCGTTCGTACTCAACTACGAAGAAGGCGGCGAGCGCAACATTTTGCACGGTGACAAAGAGTCCGAAGCCTTCCTCTCGGAAATGGTCTCGGCGCAACCACTGCAAGGCGAGCGCAACATGAGCATGGAGTCGCTGTACGAGTACGGCAGCCGTGCCGGTGTGTGGCGCATCCTCAAGTTGTTCAAAGAATTCGACATCCCGCTGACCATCTTCGCTGTGGCCATGGCCGCCCAGCGGCATCCGGATGTGATCCGCGCCATGGTCGCCGCCGGCCACGAGATTTGCAGCCACGGCTACCGCTGGATCGACTACCAGTACATGGACGAGGCCCAGGAGCGCGAGCACATGCTCGAAGCCATCCGCATCCTCACCGAACTTACCGGTGAACGCCCATTGGGCTGGTACACCGGTCGCACCGGCCCCAACACCCGTCGCCTGGTGATGGAGGAAGGCGGCTTCCTGTACGACTGCGACACCTACGACGACGACCTCCCCTACTGGGAACCCAACACCCCGAACGGCAAGCCGCACCTGGTAATCCCCTACACCCTGGACACCAACGACATGCGCTTCACCCAGGTGCAGGGTTTCAACAAGGGCGATGACTTTTTCGAGTACCTCAAGGATGCCTTCGACGTGCTGTACGCAGAAGGCGCCGAAGCGCCGAAGATGCTATCGATCGGCCTGCATTGCCGCCTGATCGGTCGCCCGGCACGCCTGGCCTCGCTCAAGCGCTTCATTGAATACGTCAAAGGCCATGATCAGGTGTGGTTCACCCGCCGCGTGGACATCGCCCGTCACTGGCACCAAACCCACCCTTTCCCGGGAGCGGCGAAATGACTGCGTTCCAGACCCTGAAACCTTCGACCTTGGGCCGCGACGCCTTCGTCCAGGCCTTTGCCGATATCTACGAACACTCGCCATGGGTGGCCGAAAAGGCCTTCGACCTGGGCCAGGACGCGTCGATCGACCAGATCGAAACCCTGCACCAGCGCATGAGCGATATCCTGTTGAGTGCTGATCACGCCTCGCAACTGGCGCTGATCAATGCTCACCCGGACCTGGCCGGAAAAGCTGCCGTCCAGGGCCAACTGACCCAAGCCAGCACCGATGAACAAGCGGGCGCGGGTATTCACCAATGCACGGCCGAAGAGTTTTCTCGCTTCACCGAGCTGAATGAGGCCTACAAAGCCAAATTCAAGTTTCCCTTCATCATGGCGGTAAAAGGCAGCAACCGGCATCAGATCCTCGCCGCGTTCGAAACGCGCATCCACAACTCGGCAGACACCGAGTTCAAGTGCGCGCTGGACGAGATCAACAAGATCGCGTTGTTCCGCTTACTGACCCTCTAGCAGTCCATCCCCAGCCACTCTATCTAAGGCAGACAAGAAGAATGAAAGCTTACGCCGTACCTTTCGAAAAGTTCGTCAACCTGGCCGACGCCCGCCTGGGCACCAAGATCATCTCGGTGACCGATGACTGGTTCGCTGACGCCAACCGCCTGTTCCAGCCGACCCCGGCCGTGTGGAAGGAGGGCGTTTTCGATGACAACGGCAAGTGGATGGACGGCTGGGAGTCACGCCGCAAGCGCTTCGAAGGCTACGACAGTGCGGTGATCCGCCTGGGCGTGCCGGGTTCGATCAAAGGCGTGGACATCGACACTTCATTCTTCACCGGCAACTTCCCGCCGTCGGCTTCCCTGGAAGCCTGCTTCCTGGCCTCGGGCGAGCCGGATGCCAACACCCAGTGGGTGGAAGTGCTGTCAGCCGTCGAGCTGCAAGGCAACAGCCACCACTACCACGAGATCAACAACGACCAAGCGTTCAGCCACCTGCGCTTCAACATCTACCCGGATGGCGGCGTGGCCCGTCTGCGTGTGTACGGCGTGCCGTTCCGCGACTGGTCTTCGGTGGGCGACAACGAACAGGTCGACCTGGCTGCCGCGCTCAATGGCGGTCGTGCCCTGGCCTGTTCCGACGAACACTTCGGCCGCATGAGCAACATCCTCAACCCGGGCCGCGGCATCAACATGGGCGATGGCTGGGAAACCGCACGTCGTCGCACGCCAGGCAATGACTGGGTGATCGTCGCCCTGGGCCACCCGGGCGAGATCGAGAAAATCGTGGTGGACACCCTGCACTTCAAGGGCAACTACCCGGACACCTGCTCGATCCAGGGCGCCTTCGTGAAAGGCGGCACCGACAGCCAGATCGAAACCCAGTCGCTGTTCTGGCGCGAACTGCTGCCGGCGCAGAAGCTGGAAATGCACGCCGAACACACCTTCGCCGAGCAGATCAAGGCGCTGGGGCCGATTACCCACATCCGCTTGAACGTGTTCCCGGATGGTGGTGTGAGTCGCCTGCGCGTCCTGGGCAAGGTCGCCAAATAACACCCGATCGTCCCCACGCTCTGCGTGGGGATGCACCCCGTGACGCTCCGCGTCACACAGCGGACGCAGAGCGTCCAGGGCAGCGTTCCCACGCAGAGCGTGGGAACGATCTATAGACAAGACAAGAAGACAGCCATGCGCACACTGATGATCGAACCCCTGACCAAAGAAGCCTTCGCCCCCTTCGGAGACGTTATCGAAACCGACGGCAGCGATCACTTCATGATCAACAACGGGTCGACCATGCGCTTTCACAAACTGGCCACGGTCGAAACCGCGAAGCCGGAAGACCACGCTATCATCAGCATCTTCCGCGCCGACGCTCAGGACATGCCGCTGACCGTGTGCATGCTGGAGAGACACCCGCTGGGCAGCCAGGCTTTCATTCCGCTGCTCGGCAACCCCTTTCTGATCGTGGTCGCGCCACTTGGCGATGAACCTGTATCGGGCTTGGTCCGCGCCTTCGTCACCAACGGCAGGCAGGGCATTAATTACCATCGCGGCGTCTGGCACCACCCGGTGCTGACGATCGAAAAGCGGGATGACTTCCTGGTGGTTGATCGCAGTGGCACAGGCAATAACTGCGATGAGCATTTTTTCAAAGAGGATGAGCGTTTGATCCTCGCCCCCCACCAATAAGAGAAGGTCTGATCACCCGACAACAAGGGTGACAGGCGAGAGGTAAAGACTGTGGAAGCACATCTGTTGGAATGGCTGAACCTGAGCGTGCGCTGGGTTCACATGATCACTGGCGTCGCCTGGATCGGCGCTTCTTTCTACTTCGTCTGGCTGGAAAACAACCTTAATCGCGTCAACCCCAAGAACGGCCTGGCCGGTGACTTGTGGGCGATCCACGGTGGCGGTATCTACCACCTGGAAAAATACAAACTGGCCCCGCCGACCATGCCGGACAACCTGCACTGGTTCAAATGGGAAGCCTATTTCACCTGGATGTCGGGCGTCGCGCTGCTGTGCGTGGTGTTCTACCTCAACCCGACGCTGTACCTGCTCGCCCCCGGCAGCAGCCTCAGCGGCACCGAAGGCGTGTTGCTGGGCATCGGTTCACTGTTCGCCGGCTGGTTCATCTACTCCTTCCTCTGCGACTCGGCCCTGGGCAAACGCCCTGCCCTGCTCGGCTTGATCCTGTTCGTGCTGTTGATTGCGGCGGCTTACGGCTTCAGCAAGGTGTTCAGCGGCCGCGGTGCCTACCTGCACGTGGGTGCGGTGATCGGCACGATCATGGTGGGTAACGTGTTTCGCATCATCATGCCGGCCCAACGCGCGCTGGTGGCGGCCATCGCCGAGAATCGCACGCCCGACCCGGCGCTGCCGGCCAAAGGTCTGCTGCGCTCACGCCACAACAACTACTTCACCTTGCCGGTGCTGTTCATCATGATCAGCAACCACTTCCCGAGCACCTATGGCAGCCAATACAACTGGCTGATCCTGGCCGGTATCGCGGTGGCAGCAGTGTTGGTGCGCCATTACTTCAACACCCGGCATGACAGCCAGAAGTATGCGTGGACCTTGCCCGTAGGCGCCTTGGCGATGATCAGCCTGGCCTACGTGACCGGGCCCAAGCCGGCTGAACCGATTGCCAAGGCACCGGCTGCCATCGAGTACCAACCCCTGCCAGAAACCGCACTGGGCGGTGGCTTGAAACCGGCCGCGCCTGCCGCACCCGCCGCTGAACCGGCACCGGCCCAGGCCACCACGGACTTCGGCCAGGTGCACCACGTGATCGAGCAACGCTGCACCGTGTGCCATTCGGCCAAGCCCACCAGCCCGCTGTTCAGTACGGCACCGGCTGGGGTGATGTTCGACACACCGGCACAGATCCAGCAGCAGGCGGCGCGGATTCAAGCGCAGGCCGTGGCCAGCCAGATCATGCCGCTGGGCAACATTACCCAGATGACCCAGCAGGAACGGGATTTGATCGGCACCTGGATTAATCAGGGGGCCCGTACCAACTGACTGTTTCACACCGTTCCCATGTGGGAGCTGGCTTGCCTGCGATAGCGGCAGATCACCAACATTTTCGGTGACTGACACACCGCCATCGCAGGCAAGCCAGCTCCCACAAGGGAGATCAGTGATGGTTTGAAGATTAAGTTTCATCCGGCAATTGAATGCCAAACAACACAAAAATAAAAAGATTCGAGGTGTTGCATGTCCCAGTTAGAAACGCAGACTCCTGCCGCGCCCGCCATGGTGCGGCTGCCCCTCTTGCAACTGATCCTGGTAGGCCTGCAACACGTCTTGCTGATGTACGGCGGTGCTGTCGCCGTGCCCCTGATCATTGGCCAGGCCGCCGGCTTGAGCCGTGAAGAAATCGCCTTTCTGATCAACGCCGACCTGCTGGTGGCCGGTATCGCCACCATGGTGCAGTCGTTCGGCATCGGCCCCATGGGCATCCGCATGCCGGTGATGATGGGCGCCAGTTTTGCCGCCGTGGGCAGCATGGTCGCCATGGCCGGTATGCCCGGCATCGGTTTGCAGGGCATCTTCGGCGCGACCATCGCCGCCGGGTTCTTCGGCATGCTCATCGCACCGTTCATGTCCAAGGTGGTGCGCTTTTTCCCGCCGCTGGTGACCGGTACGGTGATCACCGCCATCGGCCTTTCGCTGTTTCCCGTGGCGGTGAACTGGGCCGGCGGGGGCAGCGCCGCCGCCACGTTTGGCTCGCCGGTCTACCTGGCGATTGCCGCCCTGGTACTGGCCACGATCTTGCTGATCAACCGCTTCATGCGCGGCTTCTGGGTGAACATCTCGGTACTGATCGGCATGGGCCTGGGTTACGCGCTATGTGGTGTGATCGGCATGGTCGACCTCAGTGGCCTGGCCCAGGCGCCGTGGGTGCAGGTGGTGACGCCGTTGCACTTCGGTATGCCCAAGTTCGAGTTGGCGCCGATCCTGTCGATGTGCCTGGTGGTGGTGATCATTTTTGTCGAGTCCACCGGCATGTTCCTCGCCCTGGGCAAGATCACCGGCCAGGAGGTCACGCCGAAGATGCTGCGACGCGGCCTGTTGTGTGATGCCGGCGCGTCGTTCTTTGCCGGCTTCTTCAACACCTTTACCCACTCCTCCTTCGCGCAGAACATCGGCCTGGTGCAGATGACCGGCGTGCGCTGCCGCTCGGTCACGCTCATGGCCGGCGCGTTCTTGATCGTGCTCAGCCTGTTGCCCAAGGCGGCCTATCTGGTGGCTTCAATTCCACCTGCGGTACTCGGCGGCGCGGCGATTGCGATGTTCGGGATGGTGGCGGCAACCGGGATCAAGATTTTGCAGGAAGCCGACATCGCCGACCGCCGTAACCAGTTGCTGGTGGCAGTGAGTATCGGCATGGGCCTGATCCCCGTGGTACGCCCGGAGTTCTTCGCACAGCTGCCGTTGTGGATGAGCCCGATTACCCACAGTGGCATTGCCATGGCCACCCTCAGCGCGCTGTCGCTCAACATCCTGTTCAACATCCTCGGCGGCGCTGAGCGCCCCGAAGTCGCGCATACGCATTGATTCCTTTGTTAGTACAAAAATAACAACAAACAGGGAACCCCCACATGCACAACCTTGACATGGGGCCGGCCACACGCCGCGCCCCATTCTTGCCCCTCGCGCTCTGTTACAGCGCACTTGAGCCCAGGCCTGGGAGCCAGTATTCTCCGCGCCCGCTCGAATCGACTCAAAAAAAAACAGCGAATGTAAAAGCTGACCTCAAGGCCAACTTATCCCGGCCTGATGTTTGCTGCCAAAGTGCACAAAAGTCCCCTGAATTCGACTGCATCCGCTGCAGCCGACGGGGATTTTTTGGCTTTTTCAGCACCTTGGCGCAGCTCTTGCTAAAAGCATCAAAGCTGACCGAACAGACGATTTTTGCAGCGAACCAAAAGGCGCCACACCAGAGCGCCTGCGTAGAAGAAAAACCATAAAATTTTAACTCGGGAGCAACCGAATGAAACCTATGTTCAAAGGCCTGATGCTGGCAGGATCACTGTTGGCCGGTGGCCAGGCCGTCGCCGGTGACTTGTTGCAGTGGCAAAACAACAGCCTGACTTATCTGTGGGGCAAGAGCTTTACCGTCAACCCGCAGATCCAGCAAACCGTCACCTTCGAACATGCCGACGCATGGAAGTACGGCGACAACTTCTTCTTCCTCGACCGTATCTTTTACAACGGCAAGGAAGACGGCAATGTCGGCCCGAATACTTACTACGGCGAGTTCAGCCCGCGTTTGTCGTTCGGCAAGATCCTGGACAAGGACCTGTCGTTCGGCCCGATCAAGGACGTGCTGCTGGCCTTCACCTATGAGTTCGGCGAGGGCGATAACGAGTCCTACCTCCTGGGTCCGGCGTTCGACTTGAACATCCCCGGTTTCGACTACTTCCAGTTGAACTTCTACCAGCGCCAGACCGAGGGCAATCGTCCGGGTGACGGCGTGTGGCAGATCACTCCGGTCTGGTCGTACACCATTCCCGTGGGTAATTCCGACGTGCTGATCGACGGTTTCATGGACTGGGTGGTGGATAACGACAAGAACGCCCGCGGCACTTATCACGCCAACCTGCACTTCAACCCGCAGGTCAAATACGACTTGGGCAAGGCGCTGCATTGGGGCGACAAGCAGTTGTATGTGGGTTTTGAATACGACTACTGGAAGAACAAATACGGGATTGAAGACAGCGGCGCCTTCAAGACGACTCAGGACACAGCAAGCTTCCTGGTCAAGTACCACTTCTAAAGGTTGATCGCGGTTCCCTGTGGGAGCTGGCTTGCCTGCGATCGCGATGTGTCTGTGCCAGCAGTGTTGGCTGGCATACCGCTATCGCAGGCAAGCCAGCTCCCACATTCAGTTCGGCGTCAGGCCCAGGAAACGGGTGATTTCTTCGCGCTTGGCCAGCGCATCCTTGCGCCCCAGTTCGATCAACTCGCTGCAATACCCCGCCTCGAACAACAGATAACTCAACACCCCTGCCCCGCTGGTCTTGGTTGCCCCAGGCCCCCGTAAAAACACACGCAACGCCGCCGGCAATTCTTGGCGATGTCGCGCGGCGATTTCATCGATGGGCTGGCTGGGGGCAATCACCAACACCTCTACCGGCGCCAGGCCCTGCACCGCCGCATCCGCAGGCACGACGCGGCTGAACTGGTTCAAGCGCTCCAGCAGTTCGATATCGCTTTCCAGGCTGTCAATGAAGGTGCTGTTGAGCATGTGCCCGCCGATTTGCGCCAGGGTCGGTTGCTGGCCGGTGTAGGTGCGTTGCGTCGAGGCTTCATTGCCCCTTGGGTTGCCGCTCACACCAACGACCAATACGCGGCTGGCCCCCAGGTGCAAGGCCGGGCTGATGGGCGCTGACTGCCGCACTGCGCCATCGCCGAAGTACTCTTCATCGAGTTTGACCGGAGCGAACAACAGCGGAATCGCCGAACTCGCCAGCAAGTGCTCCACCGTCAGTTGGGTCGGCACGCCGATCCGCCGATGGCGCAGCCAGGCATCGATGGTGCCGCCGCCCTGATAGAAGGTCACCGCTTGCCCGGACTCATAACCAAAGGCCGTCACCGCCACCGCCTGCAAGTGCTGGCGGCGGATCGCCTCGTCGATGCCGTCCAGGTTCAAGCGCGCTTGCAGCAAGTCACGCAGGGGGGAGCTATTGAGCAACGCCACCGGCACCTGGGCACCCAGGCCCAACAGGCTGTGGATCAGGAAGCGACCGGCCTGGCGTATCACCCCCGGCCAATCGCTGCGCAGCACCTGATGGCTGCGAAAGCCCTGCCAGAATGCGGTCAGCCGTTGGACAGCCGCGCAGAAGTCACTGGCCCCACTGGCCAGGCTCACCGCATTGATCGCGCCGGCGGAGGTGCCGACGATCACCGGAAAAGGATTCGGTGCCCCTGGCGGCAGCAATTCGGCAACCGCCGCCAGCACCCCCACCTGATAAGCCGCTCGCGCCCCGCCGCCGGAAAGAATCAAGCCTGTGACCGGTTCCGCTGGGCGCATTGCGTCACTCCATGTGGCGAAAAGTTGGGCTTATCAACGTCATATCACTGTAGGAGCGAGCTTGCTCGCGAAGATCGCCAATGATTACGCGTACATCCTAGGTGAACGCGGTGTTATTGGGTTTTTCGCGAGCAAGCTCGCTCCTACAATGACAGCAGGGTTATCGACGGCGCTTTTCGTACAGCTTGGGCTCACCCGGCGGCCGACTCTTGAAGCGGCGATGGGTCCACAGGTATTGCTCGGGGCATTCGCGCACCGAGGCTTCGACCCACTGGTTGATGCGCAGGCAGTCGATCTCGTCGGTTTCACCCGGGAAGTCGGTCAGCGGCGGATGGATCACCAGGCGGTAACCGCTGCCGTCAGCCAGGCGCTCCTGGGTAAACGGCACCACCAGCGCCTTGCCCAGGCGTGCGAACTTGCTGGTGGCGGTGACGGTGGCGGCCTGGATGCCGAACAGCGGCACGAAGATGCTTTGCTTGGCGCCGTAGTCCTGGTCTGGCGCGTACCAGATGGCCCGGCCGGCGCGCAGCAGCTTGAGCATGCCGCGCACGTCGTCACGCTCCACGGCCAGGGAATCGAGGTTATGGCGTTCACGGCCACGGCGCTGGATAAAATCGAACAACGGGTTGCCGTGTTCGCGGTACATGCCATCGATGGTGTGCTTCTGCCCCAGCAGCGCCGCGCCGATTTCCAGGGTGGTGAAGTGCAAGGCCATGAGGATCACGCCTTTGCCTTCCAAGTGTGCCTGGGTGAGGTGTTGCAACCCTTCGACATGGGCCAGGCGCGCCAGGCGCGGCTTGGGCCACCACCAGCTCATGGCCATTTCAAAGAAGGCGATACCGGTGGAGGCAAAGTTTTCCTTGAGCAGGCGTTTGCGTTCCTTGGCGGATTTTTCCGGGAAGCACAGTTCAAGGTTGCGCGCTGCGATACGGCGACGATCACCCGCCACACGGTACATGCCCGCACCGAGCAGGCGACCAATGGTCAACAATGCCCGGTACGGCAACTGGGTGACCAGCCACAGCAGGCCGAGCCCCAGCCATAGCAGCCAAAAACGCGGGTGAAGAAATACAGCTCGAAAACGCGGGCGATCCATTACAGATTCCGGTAAAGACAAGGGCCGCGCATTCTACAACGGTTCGACTCGGCTTGCGGCGGGTGAGTGTTCTCGTTATAAGTCTCGACACTTTTCGTGACAAGCCGCTTTCGCCGACCATGAGCCAAACCGAACCGCTAGACCAAGATCCCGTGTTCCAGCTAAAAGGCAGCATGCTCGCCATTACCGTGCTGGAACTGGCCCGCAATGACCTCGACGCCCTGGACCGCCAACTGGCCGCCAAGGTCGCCCTGGCGCCGAACTTCTTCAACAACGCCCCGCTGGTGCTGGCGCTGGACAAGCTGCCGGCTGGCCAGGGAGTGATTGATTTGCCCGGCCTGATGCGCGTATGCCGTTCCCATGGCCTGCGCACACTGGCGATTCGCGCCAGCCGCATCGAAGACATTGCCGCCGCCATCGCCATTGAACTGCCAGTACTGCCACCGTCCGGCGCCCGCGAGCGTGCGCTGGAGCCATTGGTCGGCGAAGAAAAGAAAAAACCGGAAAAACCACCGGAGCCTGCGATCAGGCCTACAAAGATCATCACCTCGCCGGTACGCGGCGGGCAGCAGATTTACGCTCAGGGCGGCGACCTTGTGGTGGTCTCCTCGGTCAGCCCGGGGGCGGAACTTCTTGCCGATGGCAACATCCATGTATACGGCCCGATGCGCGGACGCGCCCTGGCCGGCATCAAGGGGGATACCAAGGCACGTATTTTCTGCCAGCAGTTGACCGCCGAGCTGGTTTCCATCGCGGGTCAGTACAAGGTTTCCGAAGATTTGCGCCGCGATCCACTGTGGGGCGCTTCGGTACAGGTCAACCTGTCGGGCGATGTGTTGAACATCATCCGTCTTTAACGGATACTGCCGCATTTTCCAAGCATCTCTAGACTCTGATAGCAAAGCGAAACCGGCAAGACTTGTGTAGGACTAATTGGAAGTTGGTGTTTCCCCATGGAAACTCCTTCTTTTCCTGCAAAGGCTGTCCGCCTGCAGCGAGTTTCAAGAGATGTTTTTCAGGGACCGAAAGTCCTTTTTCCTTAGGGGTGAAACACCTTGGCCAAGATTCTCGTGGTTACATCCGGCAAGGGTGGTGTGGGTAAGACCACCACCAGCGCCGCTATCGGTACCGGCCTCGCTCTGCGCGGCCACAAGACAGTCATCGTCGACTTCGACGTCGGTCTGCGTAACCTTGACCTGATCATGGGCTGCGAGCGTCGCGTGGTGTATGACTTCGTCAACGTGGTGAACGGCGAAGCCAACCTGCAACAGGCCCTGATCAAGGACAAGCGCCTTGAGAACCTGTACGTGCTGGCCGCCAGCCAGACCCGTGACAAAGACGCGCTGACCAAAGAGGGCGTCGGCAAAGTGCTTGCCGAGCTCAAGGAAACCTTCGAATACGTGGTCTGCGATTCCCCGGCTGGTATCGAAACCGGTGCTCACCTGGCGATGTACTTCGCCGACGAAGCCATCGTGGTAACCAACCCGGAAGTCTCCTCGGTACGTGACTCGGACCGCATGCTCGGCCTGTTGGCCAGCAAGTCCAAGCGCGCCGAAGAAGGCCAGGACCCGATCAAGGAGCACCTGCTGCTCACCCGCTACAACCCGGAGCGCGTCAACAACGGCGAAATGCTGGGTGTTGAAGACGTGAAGGAAATCCTCGCCGTGACCCTGCTGGGCGTGATTCCGGAATCCCAGGCCGTCCTGAAGGCATCCAACCAGGGCGTACCGGTGATTCTCGACGACCAGAGCGACGCCGGCCAGGCGTACAGCGATGCAGTCGATCGCTTGCTGGGCAAGACCGTGGAACACCGCTTCCTCGATGTCAAGAAGAAGGGATTCTTCGAGCGTATCTTTGGAGGCAACTAAACAATGAAATTTCTCGACTTCTTTCGCGCCAACAAAAAGCCAAGTACCGCGTCGGTAGCGAAAGAGCGTCTACAGATCATCGTGGCGCACGAACGCGGCCAACGCAGCACGCCGGATTACCTGCCAGCCTTGCAGAAGGAACTGGTCGAGGTGATCCGCAAGTACGTCAATATCGGCAACGATGACGTGCATGTCGCCCTGGAAAATGACGGCAGCTGCTCGATTCTGGAACTCAATATCACCCTGCCCGATCGTTGATCGAACGGGCGGTCGCCACGGCGGCTCCACTGACGGCCCCCTCGCTCCTACAGGGTGAGGGGGCCGTCAGTGGAGCCGCCGTTGGCGTTTGTTACGAGGCTGTTTAATGCCGCTGTCCAATATCCACATCCTGCATCAGGACGACGCTGTCCTGGTGGTGAACAAGCCGACCCTGCTGCTCTCGGTGCCTGGTCGCGCCGACGACAACAAGGACTGCCTGATCACTCGCCTGCAGGAAAACGGCTACCCAGAAGCCCGCATCGTCCATCGCCTGGACTGGGAAACCTCGGGGATCATCCTGCTGGCCCGGGACGCGGATACCCACCGCGAACTGTCCCGCCAGTTTCACGACCGCGAGACAGAAAAGGCCTACACCGCCCTGGCCTGGGGCCAACCGGCACTGGACAGCGGCAGTATCGACCTGCCCCTGCGCTACGACCCGCCGACCAAGCCCCGCCACGTGGTCGACCATGAGTTCGGCAAACATGCCCTGACCTTCTGGAAAGTGCTGGAGCGTTGCGGCGACTGGTGCCGCGTAGAGCTGACACCCATCACTGGGCGCTCGCACCAGTTGCGCGTGCATATGCTGTCCATCGGGCATCCATTGCTGGGTGATGGTTTGTACGCCCATGAACAAGCCCTGGCCGCGTGGCCGCGCCTGTGCCTGCATGCAAGCATGCTCAGCTTCACCCATCCGCAAAGCGGCGAGCGCCAGCGTTTCGAGTGCCCAGCCCCTTTTTAAGACAAAGACGATGACCTTGTAGGAGCGAGCTTGCTCGCGAAGAACCTGAGAACACTGCGTATAGCCTGAATGGCTGCGGTGCCGTTGAGTTTTTCGCGAGCAAGCTCGCTCCTACAATGAATCGGCGGGGCCAATACGGTAAACTCTCGCCACTGCTGTCTGGAGCTATTTATGCGCGAAGCGTTGAATCAAGGCCTGATCGACTTCCTCAAGGCCTCCCCTACTCCTTTTCATGCCACTGCCGCCCTGGCCCAACGCCTGGAAGCGGCCGGTTACCAGCGTCTCGACGAGCGCGACACCTGGGCCACCGAGGCCAACGGTCGCTACTACGTGACCCGCAACGATTCCTCGATCATCGCCTTCAAGCTCGGCCGCCAATCGCCGCTGCAGGACGGTATCCGCATGGTCGGCGCCCACACCGACAGCCCGTGCCTGCGGGTCAAGCCCCAGCCGGAGCTGCAACGTCAGGGCTTCTGGCAACTGGGCGTGGAAGTCTACGGCGGCGCGCTACTGGCGCCCTGGTTCGACCGCGACCTGTCCCTGGCCGGGCGTGTCACCTTCCGCCGCGATGGCAAGGTCGAGAGCCAACTGATCGATTTCAAGCTGCCGATCGCCATCATTCCCAACCTGGCCATTCACCTCAACCGTGAAGCCAACCAGGGCTGGGCAATCAATGCCCAGACCGAGCTGCCGCCGATCCTGGCGCAGTTTGCCGGTGACGAACGCGTGGACTTTCGCGCCGTGCTCACCGAACAGTTGGCCCGCGAGCATGGCTTGAATGCCGATGTGGTGCTCGACTACGAGCTGAGTTTCTACGACACCCAAAGTGCTGCCGTGATCGGCCTCAATGGCGACTTCATTGCCGGTGCGCGCCTGGACAACCTGCTGTCGTGCTACGCCGGTTTGCAAGCCTTGCTCACCAGCGACACCGATGAAACCTGCGTGCTGGTGTGCAACGACCACGAAGAAGTCGGCTCCTGCTCGGCCTGCGGTGCCGATGGCCCGATGCTGGAACAGACCCTGCGTCGCCTGCTGCCCGAAGGTGAAGAATTCGTACGCACCATTCAGAAATCCCTGCTGGTGTCGGCAGATAACGCTCACGGTGTGCACCCCAACTACGCCGAGAAACACGACGCCAACCACGGCCCGAAACTCAACGCCGGCCCGGTGATCAAGGTCAACAGCAACCAGCGCTACGCCACCAACAGCGAAACCGCCGGGTTCTTCCGCCACCTGTGCATGGCCCAGGAAGTGCCAGTGCAAAGCTTCGTGGTACGCAGCGACATGGGCTGCGGCTCGACCATCGGCCCCATCACTGCCAGCCACCTGGGCGTGCGCACCGTGGACATCGGCTTGCCGACCTTTGCCATGCACTCCATCCGCGAGCTGTGCGGCAGCCATGACCTGGCGCATCTGGTCAAGGTGCTGGGGGCGTTCTACGCCAGTCGCGATTTACCCTGAGACCCAGGCGCGCCCATCGCGGGCAAGCCCGCTCCCACATTTGATCTGTGAATGCATTTCAGTGTGGGAGCGGGCTTGCCCGCGATGGGTTTCCAAACAGATATAAGGCTACCTGACTCACATCAACTGCACTTCTGCCAATCCGGCCTAGACTTGTCAGAACTTCCAGTCCCACAAGGCCGCCCCTCGCCATGATCTCAATGTCCTCATTCCACGCCATGCTGATCCCCATCGTGATCGGTATGATCATGCTCGCGGTCGGCTTCAACTTTCGCGACAAGCCTCTGGGCGTGTTTGGCATGTGGATCGGCATGCTGTTGATCCTCGGCACCGTGCTCTACAAGATCCTCGCCAAACTGGCGCAGTGACAAATGCGCTCGCATTGGGCATAGCGGCCTCGTACACTCGGTCAATTCGTCGTTTTCAAGGTTGACCGCCTCGTGTTCTCCCGTCTGTTTGCCCTGCCCTGCTACCTGCTGATCGCCCTGCTCACGCTGCTGCCAGTGATGCCCGCCCAAGCCGTGGGCTTGCCGGGGATGCTGGGCGGCTCCAGCAAGACCCAACCCCAGGCGGAAGTGCCCCTGGGGCAGTCGCTGGACGAAGTGATCAAGACCCTGGAAAACGACCAGCAACGCACCCAGTTGCTCAGCGACCTGAAAAAACTGCGCGCCGCCACGCAAAAGGCCCAGCCCGCCGCCGAACTCGGGGTACTCGGGTTGATCGGCAGTACGCTGTCGGGCTTTGAGCAGCAGTTTTCCGGCGCCGACAGCCCGCTGGGGCGCTGGTCCAATGAAGTTGACCTGGCCAAGGATGAACTGGCCGCCCTGATGTTGCCGGCCAGCGAATGGCTGCCGATCATCTTCGGTTTTGCCGTGATCCTGGCCGTATGGAGCCTGCTGGCCGCTGCGCTGATCTGGCTCAGCCATCGGGTGCGCGAGCGTTTCGGCCTGCCCGAAGAGCTGCCGCAGCACCCGCGCACCTGGGACATGCTGCGCTTTGCCCTGCGCAAGCTGGGCCCCTGGTTGATCGCCCTGGTGATCACGGTGTACCTGAGCTACGCCCTGCCTTCCTCCCTGGGCAAATCCCTGGCCATGGTGCTGGCCTATGCCTTGGTAGTCGGCACCTGTTTCTCGGCAATCTGCGTGATTGCCTTCTCCGTACTCGACGGCCCGCACCGCCACCGCGCCTTGTATATCCTGCGCCACCAGGCGTTCCGCCCGCTGTGGTGGATCGGCAGTTTTGCCGCCTTCGGTGAAGCCTTGAGCGACCCGCGCCTGGTTGCCGCGCTCGGCCAGCATCTGGCCCACACCGCCGCGACCGTGGCCAATGTAATGGCGGCGTTGTCCACCGGGGTGTTTATCCTGCGTTTCCGCCGGCCCATCGCGCACCTGATCCGCAACCAGCCGCTGTCGCGCCGACTGACCCGCCGCGCCCTCACCGATACTCTGTCGATCATCGGCACCTTCTGGTACATCCCGGCTCTTCTGCTGGTGGGCATCTCACTGTTCGCCACCTTCCTGTCGGCCGGCGACACCAGCACCGCCCTGCGCCAGTCGTTGCTGTGCACGGTGCTGCTGGTGTTGTGCATGGTGATCAACGGCCTGGTGCGCCGCCACGCTCTCAAGCCGCAACGCGGGCACAAACGCCACGCGCTGTACTCCGAACGCCTCAAAGGCTTTGTCTACACCCTGGTGCACCTGGTGGTGTGGCTGGTTTTTATCGAACTGGGGCTGCGGGTCTGGGGCCTGTCGATGATTCGCTTTACCGAAGGTGAAGGCCATGAAATAGCCGTGAAGCTGTTCGGCCTCGGTGGGACCTTGTTGTTCGCCTGGCTGATCTGGATCCTCAGCGACACCGCGATTCACCACGCCCTGACCCGCTCGCGCAAAGGCCTGGCCAACGCGCGTGCGCAAACCATGATGCCGCTGATCCGCAACGTGCTGTTCGTGACCATCTTCATCATCGCCGCCATCGTGGCCTTGGCGAACATGGGTATGAACGTCACGCCCCTGCTGGCCGGTGCGGGCGTGATCGGTATCGCCATCGGCTTTGGTGCGCAATCGCTGGTAGCCGACTTGATCACCGGCTTGTTCATCATCATCGAAGACTCCCTGGCCATCGACGACTACGTGGACGTCGGCGGCCACCTCGGTACCGTAGAGGGCCTGACCATCCGTACCGTGCGCCTGCGCGATATCGACGGCATCGTGCACACCATCCCGTTCAGCGAAATCAAGAGCATCAAGAACTACTCCCGCGAGTTCGGCTACGCGATCTTCCGGGTGGCGATCCCTTACAACATGGAAATCGACGACGCGATCAAACTGATGCGCGAGGTCGGCCATGCCATGCGCAACGACCCGCTGCAACGCCGCAATATCTGGTCGCCGCTGGAGATCCAGGGCGTGGAAAGCTTCGAGTCCGGCAGCGCGATCCTGCGCGCACGCTTCAAGACTGCGCCGATCAAGCAGTGGGAAGTATCCCGGGCGTT
Organism: Pseudomonas sp. PA-1-3F; assembly: GCF_021609665.1. Taxonomy (NCBI): domain Bacteria; kingdom Pseudomonadati; phylum Pseudomonadota; class Gammaproteobacteria; order Pseudomonadales; family Pseudomonadaceae; genus Pseudomonas; species Pseudomonas sp. PA-1-3F. Next base: position 68,437 of record NZ_WJZD01000020.1, read on the forward strand.
CAACCTGTCGCTCAAGCGGCACCTGGATGAAGCCGGGCTGGACCTGGCGACACCGCGCTTGAGCGTGCAGGTGCAGACTGCCGGCAGCGTGCAGGAGAAAGATCCACAACAATAAGCAAGGAGAGGTTGGTATGCGAATGAACGGTCTGACACACCAATGGGTTTTGGGTCTGCTCGGCGCGGTCGCGAGCAGTGCAGTGATCGCCGCCAGCAGCGGCCAGGACAGTGCCCGGGAAACCATTGCCGCCCAGGCAAAAATCCTCGAACCCAGCCTGTTGGAAACCCGCCGCGATATCCACGCTCATCCGGAACTGGGCAATACCGAAACCCGCACCGCCGAGTTGGTCGCCAAACAGTTGCGCGAACTCGGCCTTGAGGTGAAGACCGGGGTGGCCCGCACTGGCGTCGTCGCCATCTTGAAAGGCGCCCTGCCCGGCCCGACCGTGGCTCTGCGCGCCGACATGGATGCGCTGCCGGTCAAGGAAGTGGCCGACCTGCCCTTCGCCTCCAAAGCCAAGGGCACCTACCTGGGCAAAGAAGTCGACGTGATGCACGCCTGCGGCCACGACGCCCATACCGCTATCCTGCTGAGCACTGCGAAGATTCTCACCGGGATGCGCGAGCGCCTGCCCGGCACCGTGGTGTTTTATTTCCAACCGGCCGAAGAAGGCCCCAGCGACTTTATCCCCGACGGCAAGAACACCTGGGGTGCGAAGATGATGGTGCAGGAAGGCGTGATGAAAGCGCCCAAGCCCGATGCGGTATTTGGCCTGCATGTGTGGGCCGGTGTGCCTGCCGGGCAAATCGCCTACCGACCGGGCCCGACCCTGGCCAGCTCCGATGACCTGCGCATCAGGATCCTCGGCAAACAGACCCACGCCGGCCGCCCCTGGGACGGTATCGACCCGATCACCGTTGGCGCTCAAACCATTGTCGGCCTGCAGACCGTGGTCAGCCGCCGTACCGATATTTCGTCATTCCCCTCTGTGGTGAGCATCGGCACCATCAACGGTGGCACCCGCTATAACATCATCCCCGAGTCGGTGGACATGAGCGGCACCATTCGCTCCTACGACTACGGTATCCGCCAGAAGCTGCATGCAGACGTGCGTCAAACTGTAGAGAAAATCGCCGAAAGCGGTGGCGCCAAGGCCGAAGTGACGATCATCGAGAAGTACGACCCCACCATCAACAATCCGGCGCTGACCGAGAAAATGCTGCCGAGCCTGCGCTGGGCGGCTCAGGATGATGTGGTGCAAGGCCCGTTGGTGGGTGGCGCCGAAGACTTCTCGTTCTATGCCAAGGAGGCGCCGGGGCTGTTTGTCTTCCTGGGGGTGACCCCAAGGGATCAGGACATGAGCAAGGCGGCGCCGAATCACAACCCAGGGTTCTTTGTGGATGAGTCGGCGTTGGTGGTAGGCGTGAGGACGCTGGCGTCGTTGGCGACGGATTACCTCTATACCCACACATCACTGTAATGCTTGATGTGGAGGGGGCTTGCCCCCGACAGCTGGGTGTCAGCTAAACATTGGCTGGCTGATACACCGCAATCGGGGGCAAGCCCCCTCCCACATTTGAACCCAGGTGAATCAGTTGGCGAGGGCCGCGCCATCCATTTTCTGGCGCAGGCTCAACGGCCGCATGTCGGTCCACACTTCCTCGATATACGCCAGGCACTCCTTCTTCATGCCACTCTTGCCCACGGTGCGCCAGCCTTCCGGCACGGCCTTGTAGTCGGGCCAGATCGAATACTGTTCTTCATGGTTGACCACTACCTGAAAGAGGATGTCGTCGCGGTCAAATACTGAGGTCATTGCTGTTCTCCGTTGCTCAAAGGCTGGCTGCGCACCACGCGCAGCACTGATATCTGTAGAAACGTACCAAGGGCCTGGAAAATTACAGGCTGGCCACGGCCGCCGCCAAGGCGCGCCCGAAAATCTCAGCCACCTGGTCGACTTCGCCAGCGGTGATCACCAGCGGTGGCAGGAAACGCACCACACTGCCATGGCGCCCGCCCAGTTCCAGGATCAGCCCGCGCTTGAGGCATTCGCGCTGCACCAGCGGCGCCAGCTGGCGATGCACCGGCGGGTGGCCCTGACTATCAGGCGTGCCAGTCGGGTCTACCAGCTCCACCCCCAGCATCAGCCCACGCCCACGGATATCCCCCAGGTGCGGGAAGTCGCGCTGCAGGATGCGCAGGTGTTCGCCCAGGCGCTCGCCCATGGTCGCCGCATGGCCTGCCAGGTCGTGATCCTTGAGGTAGCGCATCACAGCCGAGCCCGCCGCCATCGCCATCTGGTTGCCGCGGAACGTCCCGGCATGGGCGCCCGGCAGCCAGGTGTCGAGCCAGTCGCGATACACCACCACCGCCAACGGCAGGCTGCCGCCAATCGCCTTGGACATGACCACCACGTCCGGAATGATGCCGGCGTGTTCGAAGGCAAACATTTTGCCGGTACGCCCAAAACCGCTCTGGATCTCATCGACGATCAGCGCCACCCCCGCTTGCGCGGTGATACGGCGCAGGCCACGCAGCCAGTCGAGGTCCGCCGGGATTACGCCGCCCTCACCCTGGACCACTTCGACAATCACCGCCGCTGGCAACAGCACGCCGGCTTCCGGGTCGTTGAGCAGGTTTTCCAGGTAATGCAGGTTGACCCGCACACCTTCGGCGCCACCCAGCCCAAACGGGCAACGGTAGTCATACGGGAATGGCAGGAATTGCACGCCATTGCCGAGCAAGGCGCCCAAGGGTTTCTTTGGCCCCAGGCTGCCCATCAAACTCAGCGCGCCCTGGCTCATGCCGTGATAGCCGCCCTGGAACGACAGCACGGTGCTGCGCCCTGTGGCAGTGCGCACCAGCTTCAAAGCGGCTTCCACCGCATCAGTGCCGGTGGGGCCGCAGAACTGGATTTTCGCTTCTCGCGCCAGTTCCGATGGGAGCAAACCGAACAGGTCCTGCACGAATTGATCCTTGACCGGCGTAGTCAGGTCCAGGGTATGCAGGGGCAGTTCGTCGCTCAGCACTTGCTGGATGGCCTGGATCACCACCGGGTGGTTATGCCCCAGCGCCAGGGTTCCGGCGCCGGCCAGGCAATCGATGAACCGGCGCCCCTCGACGTCCTCCACGTAAATGCCCTTGGCGCGTTTTAGTGCCAGGGGGATGCGCCGTGGGTAGCTGCGGGCGTTGGACTCCTGCTGGCGCTGGCGGGCCAGCAGCGGGCTTTCGTCAAACTGATAGAGCGTTTCCGCGGCCTGCACCGGGGCGTCTTCGATACGGCTGGTAGCGACTGACATCTGTGGATCCCTCAATACGCTGATGATCGTGACCAAACTGCCGATCCGTTGGCGTCTGGCCCAAGGGCATGCGCACGGATTTCCTGTTGTGGAGACGCTTCAGCGTGAAAAGGATTTAGGGGACGAGGGTTGTTAACTGATGAATGAAGATCCAATTGTAGGAGCGAGCTTGCTCGCGAAAAACTCCCCGGCGCCGCGTTTATCCAGAAAGCCCGCGGTATCGTTGACGTTTTTCGCGAGCAAGCTCGCTCCTACATTTGAACAGTGCTCGGTATTAAATCCCGCGGTACTTTTCGTTCAGGGCATACAAGATCGCGCAGGTCTCTGCATCCAGGAATCCACAATAATCCCGTGGCCGAAAGTGCATCTGGAACGCCCGGGTGCGCTGTTCAAAGGCCCGGCGATTCTGCGCGGGCTTGTAGCCATAACGCTGAAACGCCCGCTCCACTTCGACCTCCGGCGGCAAGCCGAGACAAAAGCGGCGCTGGTACATCGCCCGGCTCGATTCATCAAACCAGGCCCCGATGCCGGCCTCATGCAGCACACGCCAGGGCAACCGAGGCCCAGGGTCGCTCTTGCGCCAGTAGGCCACGTCCGAATGCCCGAGCCAGTCAGTGGGGCCCACCTGTGGATAGCGCTCCAGCAGGTCGCGAAGCAATTCAATCAGTAGGTCAATCTGTGCCGGTGCGTACTCCGGAAAGGTAAAGACCCCCGCTTCATCCCGCGCCAGGTTGACGATTTCAATGCCCACCGAGCGGCTGTTGAGATCGGCCTTCCCCGCCCAATAGCTCACGCCTGCGTGCCAGGCGCGCTGGTCCTCGTCCACCAGGCGAAACACCCGCAGCTCTTCATAACCGGCAGCGCGGTAGCTGGGTTCAGCGGGGTCGGGCAGCAGATAGTGGGCGCTGACGCCATCTTGGGTGAGGGTGCGTAGCGAGGAAGCAAAGGGCGCGGCCGTGTAGTGCACAAGCACCTGCTGCACGGATTCGCCGCGGCGGTCGTTGAAATCCCTGGCGGGGAAACTGGTGTCGATCACCAACATAAGAACAGTCCTTTTCAATTCAGGCCGACTCATTCGGCCCGTTCAAGCGCAAAAAAATTACCGCCATCCTGAAGGCTTGAGCCTCAGGCGGGCGGTAATTATTTGCCACGTGAATAGGACTGCTCAGCGCCGCAACGGCATGCCCAGGTCGACCCGCATACCATCGGGCTGGCTGTCGAAGTTCAACGAGCAGGAACAGCGCTGCACGATCGCCTGGACAATCGCCAGGCCCAGGCCACAGCCTTCGCTGCTGCCATTGCGCCAGAAGCGTTGGGTGAGGTATTGCAGGTCTTCGCTGGAGATCTGCTGGCCATGGTCACGCACGCGGAACACCACGTTATCCGGGGTAGAAAACACCTGCAGTTCCACGCGGGTATCGGCCGGGGTATGGCGCAAGGCGTTGTCCAGCAGGTTACGCAAGGCCGCGACGGCAAGGCCCACAGGCATTGCCACTGGAACAGGGGAAAGATCCGGCGCCAGGATCAGATCAATGCGTGAATTGTCGCCGGCGTTGGCATCCTGGATCGCCAACCGAGCGACTTCCTCGGCACTGGACTGCAGGCCATCGTCAAACGACAGGCTGCCCTCCACCCGCGCCAGCAACAACAGTTGCTCCAGGGTGCGATGCAAGCGATCGGCGCCCTCCTCGGCGTGCGCCAGGGACTGGTCGCGGGCCGCGCCCTCGGTCATGCGCGCGACTTGCAGGTGGGTCTTGATCGCGGTCAACGGGCTGCGCAGTTCATGGGCGGCGTCACCGGTCAGGCGACGTTCGCGCTCGATGGTCTTGGCGATGCGCTGCAGCAATTGGTTCTGGGTGTCGAGCAACGGCTTGAGTTCACTGGGCAGAGGGTGAATCTGCAGAGGCTCGAGGGAGTCGACACTGCGCCGCATCAGGGCATCCCGCATACGGTTGAGCGGCACCAGGCTCTGGCCAATGCCCAGCCACAGCAGGCACAGGCAGCCCAGCAATGCCACGCCGACCGGCACCGACGCCGCCAGCAGGATCGACAGGTTGAGGGCTTCACGCTCCACCTGGCGGTCGGCGGTGGTGATCAGCAAGTCGCCACGGGACAGGGTAAAACTGCGCCAGCCCACACCGTCGATGATCTGGTCGCGAAAGCCGCTGCGGCGCGACTCCAACCCTTCCTCCGGCGTGGTATGACTGCGCGCCAGGATCTCGCCACGCAAGGAGCTGACCTGGCAAGCCATGCCACCCGGCACATTCAGTTGTTCGGTGCGCAAATGCGCGCCCCCGCTGACGCTGGCCAGGCCCGGCATCTGCTCGGTGAGCCCGGCCACCATGCGCGCAGAAGCCACCAGGCGCTGGTCGAGGGAAAACATCATCTGGTTGCGCAAGTCGTTGAGCATCCAGGCGGCCGCCAGCACCCAGATCAGTACAAAAGCGGCGCCCAGCTTGAACGTCAGGCGCAGACGCAAGCTCTTCACGGCGTGTTTTCTCCCCCATCAGCCGTGCCGAGGCGATAGCCCAGCCCCCTGACGGTTTCGACGATGCCATTGCCCAACTTGCGCCGCAGGTGGTGGATATGCACGTTGAGGGCGTTGCTTTCCAGTTCGTCGCTGAAGCCGTAGACGCTGTCCTTGAGCTGTTCGCTGGACAGTACGCGGCCCTTGTTGTGCAACAGCGCCTGCAACAACGCCTGTTCACGCCGGGACAGGTCCACCGGCTGGCCGCCGAGGAAGGTCTCGCGGCTGCTGGGGTCGTAGGCCAGGCGCCCATGTTCAATCAGGTTGACGCTGCGCCCCGCCACGCGGCGTAACAGGGTTTGCAGGCGAGCGGCGAGTTCACGCAAGTCGAAGGGCTTGAGCAGGTAATCGTCGGCGCCGGCTTGCAGGCCGTCGACGCGGTTGGTCACCGAGTCCCGCGCGGTGAGGATCAGCACCGGAATGTCCAACCCCTGGCTGCGCTGTTGTTGCAGCAGCTTGAGGCCGTCTTCGTCGGGCAGGCCAAGGTCGAGCACCATGATGTCGAAGGCCGCGGCCTTGAGCATCGCCCGCGCCGCCGAGGCCGTGGCCACGCGCTCCACGGTAAAGCCCTGGGCGGTCAGGCCGGCCACGATGCCACTGGCGATCAGTTCGTCGTCTTCACAGACCAGTACGTGCATGGTTAACCCTTCATGAAAGATGGCGCGATTAGAAAAGCCACGGATTAAGCGCGCATTATGCCGCTAAAGTTCGCAACACCGGACAATCCCTACGCTCTAGAATAGCGGCGGTTAATCATCGGTTAATCAACGCCACACATTGTGTGCCTCACTTGCATCGAACTAAGGCTTGACCATGCGGCATCTGTTTACCTTTCTGCTGGTGTTGTTCGCGGGATTCGCCCAGGCAGCGCCGGGCAGCCCCTTCGAAACCAAACCCGACTTCCTCCCGGTAGGCAAAGCCTTCGCCTTTACCTCCGAACGTCTTGAAAGCGGCGAAACCCAGCTGTTTTGGCAGATTGCCGACGGTTACTACCTGTACCAGCAGCGCATGAAGTTCGACGGCCTGGCCGAAAAACCCGTGCTGCCCGAGGGTGAAGCCCATAGCGACGAGTTCTTTGGTGAACAACAGGTGTATCGCCAGGGCCTGGAAGTGAAGATCCCCGCTGGCACCACCGGCCAGGTCAAACTCGGCTGGCAGGGCTGCGCCGATGCGGGCCTGTGCTATCCGCCGCAGTCGATCACCGTGGACCTGGGCGGCAACCCGGCCGTCGCCGCGACCGCGCAAGCCCAGGATCAAAGCCTGGCCAGCGGCCTGCAGCAGCGCAGCCTGGGGTGGAGCCTGCTGGTGTTCTTCGGCCTGGGCCTGCTGTTGGCGTTTGCGCCCTGCTCGTTGCCGATGCTGCCGATCCTCGCCGGCCTGGTAGTGGGCAGTGGCGCCAGCCCGCGCCGTGGCTTTGCCCTGGCCGGCAGTTACGTGGTGTGCATGGCGCTGGTGTATGCCGCCCTGGGGGTGATGGCCGCGTTGCTCGGCGCCAACCTGGCGGCGTTGCTGCAAACCCCGTGGATCCTTGGCAGCTTTGCCGCGTTGTTCGTGCTGCTCGCCCTGCCGATGTTCGGCTTCTTTGAGCTGCAACTGCCCGCCTTCCTGCGCGACCGCCTCGATAACGTCAGCCGCCAGCAAAGCGGTGGCAGCCTGGTGGGTGCCGGTGTGCTCGGCGCGTTGTCCGGCCTGCTGGTGGGGCCGTGCATGACCGCGCCCCTGGCTGGCGCCCTGCTGTACATCGCCCAGAGCGGCAATGCGCTGCACGGTGGGCTGATCCTGTTCGCCATGGGCATCGGTATCGGCATCCCGCTGTTGCTGCTGGTGACTGTGGGCAACCGCTTCCTGCCCAAGCCGGGCACCTGGATGAACGTGCTCAAGGGCATCTTCGGCTTCCTGTTCCTGGGCACCGCGGTGCTGATGATTCGCCCGGTGGTCGGCGACAGCCTGTGGATCGGCCTGTGGGGCGCCTTGGCGCTGGTGATGGCGTACTGTGGCCGGGCGCTGGCCCGTGAGTCCGGCCTGGCGGCCAAGGTATTCGGCGCTGGTTCCCTGGTGCTGGGTCTGTGGGGCGCGATGCTGGTGGTGGGGGCGGCCGGTGGCAGCGATGAGCTGTGGCAACCCTTGAAGGTCTACAGCGGCTCAAAGGTCGCCGGTGCACCGAGCGCCCACGATGCCTTCACCACGATCAACGACCCGGCCGTGCTGCAAAGCCAGCTCGACAGTGCCAAGGCCCAGGGCCAATGGGTGCTGCTGGACTACTACGCCGACTGGTGCGTGTCGTGCAAGATCATGGAGAAACAGGTGTTCGGCAAACCCGAGGTGATGGACGCGCTCAAAGACGTGCGCCTGTTACGCCTGGACGTCACCGCCGACAACGCCGCCAGCCGCGAGCTGCTGGGCCGCTACAAAGTGCCAGGGCCACCGAGCTTCGTGTGGATCGGCCCGGACGGTGAAGAACGCCGCGCCCAACGCATCACCGGCGAAGTAGACGCCGCCGCCTTCCTGCAACGCTGGACCCAGACGCGGGACGCTCTCTGATGCTGACCCTCACCATCGGCACCTTCGCCATCGCCCTGAATCACCTGCTGCTGATCAGCGCGCTGATTCTCGCCACCCTGGTGGGCTGGCGCGTGGCCAAGCGCGGCGGCGAAAACCCGGAGTCGGTGCTGTTCAGCCTGTTTCTGCTGGGCCTGCTCGCCGCCCGCGTCAGCTTTGTGCTGATGTACTGGAGTTATTACAGCCACGACTGGGTGGAGATGGTCGACCTGCGTGACGGCGGCTTTCTCGCCTGGCCCGGGATCATCGCGCTGATCCTCGGCGCGCTGGTCTACGGCTGGCGTCGCCCTGCCCTGCGCAAGCCGCTCAGCGCCGGGGTGATCACCGGCCTGGTGTTCTGGGGCATGACCAGCCTGTCCCTCAGTCTGTACGAAAAAGGCACGCGCCTGCCGGATATCACCCTGCGCAATGCCAATGGCGAGGTGGTGCAACTGGCGGATTATCAAGGCGGCCCGTTGGTGATCAACCTCTGGGCCACCTGGTGCCCGCCGTGCCGACGCGAAATGCCGGTGCTGGAAAACGCCCAGCGCATGCGCCCCGATGTGACCTTCCTGTTCGTCAACCAGGCCGAAAGCATGCAAAGCGTCAGCACTTACCTGGCCACCCAGGGCCTGAACCTCGACAACGTGCTGTTCGACGCCAGCGGCCGCCTCGGCCAGGCCGTGGGTTCCATGGCCTTGCCGACTACGTTGTTCTACCAAGCCGATGGGCGCCTGATCAACAGCCACCTGGGCGAACTCTCCGAAGCCAGCCTGGCCCGTGCCATGGAACCCTTCGACAACACCACGACAAGGAAACCGACATGCCTCGCCTCCGCCACCTGCTGACCCTGCTGCCTTTGACGCTAGCCGCTACGCTGGCCCAGGCCGAAGACCTGCCGGCCCCGATCAAACAGATCGAAGCCAAAGGTGCCAAGATCATCGGCAAATTCGATGCCCCCAGCGGCCTCACCGGCTACGCCGCCCAGTACCAGAACCGTGGCATGGCCTTGTACCTGACCGCCGACGGCAAGCACGTGATCGCGGGCAACCTGTACGACGCCCAAGGCAATGACCTGAGCACCGCGCCCCTGGAAAAACTGGTGTACGCGCCGATGGCCAAGGAAGTCTGGGCCAAGATGGAAAACAGCAGCTGGATCCAGGACGGCGATAAAAACGCCCCGCGCACCGTCTACCTGTTCAGCGACCCCAACTGCCCGTACTGCAACATGTTCTGGGAACAGGCCCGCCCGTGGGTGAAGGCCGGCAAGGTGCAGTTGCGCCACATCATGGTCGGCATCATCCGCGAAGACAGCCCAGGCAAATCCGCCGCCCTGCTCGCCGCCAAAGACCCGCAAAAAGCCCTGCAAGAACACGAAGCCGCCGGCAAGGGCAGCAAGCTCAAGGCGCTGGAAAAGATCCCGGCCGAGGTCGAGGCCAAGCTTGATGCCAATATGAAGCTGATGGATGAACTGGAGTTGTCGGCGACGCCGGCGATCTTCTATCTGGATGACAAGGGTGGGTTGCAGCAGCAGCAAGGGGCGCCTTCGCCGGATAAGTTAGTGAAAATTCTCGGGCCAAAATAAGCGCCGCCCTCGCGGGCGCCATCGCAGGCAAGCCAGCGATGAGCATAGGTATCTACACAACTTCGGCACGACGCTAAATCTGTGGCGAGGGAGCTTGCTCCCGTGACGGCCTGGCAGCCGACACAGATATAACTGATGCCCCGCGATCCAATGTGCGAGCTGGCTTGCCTGCGATGAGCATAGGTATCTACACAACTTTGTGGGTTGTAACAGCAGACGGTAACCACGATGCGAAGCGAGTCGCTCTTGCTCTTGATCTGCTTTTGATCTTGATCTTAAGCGCCCCGTTAAACCACGCTGGCCGGAATTCGACAGGGATTTGGGGGGTAAACCGGCAGGGATGCCGGTTTAGCCGCCCCGCGCCATGGATGGCGCGTGGCGGCGGCCCCCCAAATCACTGGCGGATTACGGGCACACCGAGCCTAGGCGAGGTGCCGAGTGGTGGGGCAGGAGCCCTTTTGGTTACTTTTGGGGCTCTTTTCCAAAAGTGACCCGCTGTAAGAGCGGAACCCTAAGTGGCCGTTACCGCAGGAATGGATATGTACTCGGTCTGACACCTGTGTCGGCTGTCAGGCCGCTATCGCAGGCAAGCCAGCTCCCACAATTTGATCACGGGGCCTCAGGTAGATAGGTGTCGGCTGGCAGGCCGTCTTCGCAGGCAAGCCAGCTCCCACATTTGGATCGCGGTGCACCAGCTCGATCAGCGTCGGCTGCCAGGCCGTCACGGGAGCAAGCTCCCTCGCCACAGGTCCAGCTGTGTAGATGCCTATGCTGCAATGAGGCCCTGACAGACAACGAAGATCAAAGCCCCTCCAACTCCGCCATCAAATCACTCAACCGATCCACCTTCTCGGCACTGATCTCATTGCCTGCCACCCCCTCGATATACTCGGCCAACTCCGCCACGGTGCTGCACTCGAACATCGCCCGCAACGGCACATCGCGTTGCAGTGTCTTCTGCACCCGCGAGGCAATCTGCGTGGCCAGCAGCGAATGCCCGCCCAGTTCGAAGAAGTTGTCCTGCACCCCGACCCGCTCGACCTTCAGCACCTCGGCCCAGATACCCGCCAACGTGGTTTCCAGTTCAGTGCGCGGCGCCACATAGTCCTGATTGTGCAACTGGCCGATCTCCAGGGCCGGCAGGGCCTTGCGGTCGAGCTTGCCGTTGGCATTCAGGGGCAGGCGGTCAAGCCATAGCCAATGCAGTGGCACCATGTATTCCGGCAGTTCGGTACGCAGGCGTTGCTTGATGCGCTCCAACTGCTCGCTCGGGTCGAGTTTGGCATCGGCGGCCACCAGGTAGCCGACCAGATGTTTGCCATTGGCCCCCTCTTGCACACCCACCGCCGCGTCGCGCACGAGGGGTTGTTCATGCAGGCGCGCTTCGATTTCACCCAGTTCGATGCGGTAGCCGCGAATCTTCACCTGGTGGTCGATACGCCCGACATACTCCAGCACCCCATCGCTGCGACGCCGTGCCAGGTCGCCGGTACGGTAGAGGCGCTCACCAGGCGCGCCAAAGGGGTTGGGTACAAACACCTGGGCGGTGCGCAGCGGATCGCTGACATAGCCACGACCGACACCGGTGCCGGCGACGCACAGCTCGCCCACCGCCCCTTGAGGCACCAGCTCTAAAGCGCCGTCCAGCAGGTACAAGCGGTTGTTGTCGGTCGGCGTACCAATCGGCAGGTAAGTGCCACGGGTCGACGCCAGATCGACGCGGAAGAACGCCACATCATCGGAGCATTCCGCCGGGCCGTAAGCATTCACCAGGCCAATTTGCGGGTAACGCAGCAGCCACTGATGGGCCAGCTCAGGTGGCATGGCCTCCCCGGTCGGCAACATCCAGCGCAGGCCCTCGAGGCTGATACACTCCTGGGCCAGCATGCCCTGGATCAGCGACGGCACACTCTCCAGCACGGTGATGCCCTGTGCTTGAACATGGGCCAGCAACCCTTGCGGATCATGGGCGATGGTATTGGGCACAATGTCCACCCGTGCGCCAAACAGCGGCGCGGCGAGGAACTGCCACACAGAAATATCGAAGCTTTGCGACGCGGTCTGGGCAATCACATCGGCATCGCTCAGGTTCAGGTACGGCACCTTGCTCAACTGGTTATTGAGCATGCCACGCTGTTCGACCATCACGCCCTTGGGCAAGCCGGTGGAACCCGAGGTGTAGATCACGTAGGCAAGATTGTCCGGGCCGCTGTAGACACCGGGGTTTTCGCCACGGGCGGGCACTTCCTCCCACACCAGCAGTTGGCAATCAACCCCTTGCAGCAACTCGACGGCCTGCTCGCGGCACGCCTCGGTGCACACCAGCAGCGGCGTGCGGCTCATGTCGATGATGCGGCTCAGGCGCGGGCCGGGCAGCCCTGGGTCCAGCGGCAGGTAACCGGCACCGGCCTTGAAGCTGCCGATGATCATGCCGAGCAAGTCCAACCCACGTTCAGCCAGCAACGCCACCGGTTGGTCCAGGCCCACACCGGCCGCAATCAACGCGTGGCCCAGGCCGTTACTGCGGCGGTTCAGTTCGTCGTAGCTCCATTGCTGGTCCAGGCAACTGGCGGCGATGCGCTGCGGATGCTCTGCCACCTGGGCCTCGAACAGCTCGATGTAGCTCGTCTCCAGCGGATAGGCTCGCTCACTCTGGTTACAGCCCGCCACCAGGAATTCACGTTCCTGCTCGCCAATCAGCGCCAGCTCGGCCATGTCGCCATGGAAGCCCTGCACCAGCGCCAGCAACAGGCGCTTGAACTCAGCGAGCATGCCTTGCACGGTGCTTTCGTCGAAATAACGCTGGTCGTAGGACAGGTGCAAGCCGAGGTCATCGCCGGGGTAGCACACCGCCGTCAGCGGGAAGTTGGTGTGTGTACGCCCGGAATCCGAGGTGGCGTTCAGGCTTTGTGCACGGTCCAGCACCGAGACTTCCACTGGCGCGTTCTCAAACACAAACAGGCTGTCGAACAGCGGCTGGCCCTTGGGCAATTCGCTGTGTTCCTGGATCGTCACCAACGGCAGGTATTCGTACTCGCGCAGTTGCATATTGCTGTCGAGCAAGGCGCTCAACCACTGGCGCACGCTGCACGTCTGGCCGTCCTCGGGCAGTTTCACCCGCAGCGCGATACTGTTGATAAACAGCCCCACGGTGCGTTGCATCTCGGGCATGTCCACCGGGCGCCCGGCCACGGTGACGCCGAACAGCACGTCGCGATCGCCACTCAAACGCCGCAGCACCAAGGCCCACGCCGCCTGGGCGAAGGTGTTGACGGTGAGCTGATGCGCCTGGGCCAGTTCGCGCAACTGCGCACCGTCGCGGGCATCCAGGCGGGTGTAGCAGTCGCCCACCACCATGCCGCCACTGCCACCGGCGTGTTCGCGCAGGAACGGGCGGTCACTCGGGATCGGCGTGGCGCGCTCGAAGCCTTGCAAGTTTTGCTGCCACCACTGGCGCGCCTCGTTGAGGTCCTGGCGTTGCAGCCAGGCAATGTAGTCGCGATAGCGCGGCGGCGGCGCCAGTTGCGCATCGCGGCCTTCGCCCAGGGCTGTGTAGATATCGAAGAAGTCATTCATCAGCAGCGAACGGCACCAGGCATCGATCAGGATGTGGTGGTTGCTCATCATGAACCAGTAGCGCGCCTCGCCCACGCGAATCAGGCGCAAGTGGAAAGGCGCCTGGTTGAGCAGGTCAAAACCGGCTTCGCGCTCGGCCTTGAGCAAGGCTTGCAGACGCGACTCCTGCTCATCCTGCGGGTCGGCGCTCCAGTCCAGGTACTCGATCGGCGTACTGCCGGGCTTGTGGATCACTTGCAGCATGTCTTCGCCGACGTTCCAGCAGAACGAGGCGCGCAAGGCTTCGTGGCGGGCGATCACCGCTTGCCAGGCCTGGGCAAAACGCTCCGGGTCCAGGGCGCTGTTGATGCGGTAGCGGTCCTGCATGTAATACAGGCCGGTGCCGGGCTCCAGCAGGGTGTGCAGCAGCAAGCCCTCCTGCATCGGAGTCAGCGGGTAGACGTCTTCGATGGCGCTGGCCGATACCGGCAAGGCGTCCAGTTGCACCTGGGTCAGGCGCGCCAGGGGGAAGTCGGACGGCGTGAGGCCACCGGCATCGTCCTGCAGGCAATGGGCGATAAGGCTGTGCAATTCGCCAAGGTAGGCCTCGGCCAGATCGCCAATCACCTGCTGATCATGCCGCTCACGGCTGAACGTCCAGCGTAGCACCAGCTCGCCGCCGTAGACCTGGCTGTCGATGCTCAGTTCATTGGGCAACGGCGCATCCGGGTCATGGGCCAGGCCGGCGGATTCCTCCAGCGGGTGGAACAGTGCCTCAGTGCCAAAGCTCTGGTCGAACTGACCCAGGTAGTTGAAGGTGACCTGCGCGCTCGGCAATGCGGCCATGCTCTGCTTGCACAGGTCATCGGCCAGGTAACGCAGCACGCCATACCCCAAACCTTTATGGGGCACGCCACGCAGTTGCTCCTTGATCGCCTTGATCGAGTCGCCCTGCTCGGCCAGCGGCGTCAGACGCAACGGATAGGCACTGGTGAACCAGCCCACGCTGCGGGTCAGGTCGATATCATCGAACAAGGTTTCGCGGCCATGGCCTTCCAGTTGGATCAGTGCCGAGGCCTGCCCGCTCCAGCGGCACAGCACGCGGGCCAGGGCGGTCAGCAACAGGTCGTTGACCTGGGTGCGATAGGCACTCGGCGCCTGTTGCAGCAACTGCCGGGTGCGCTCGGCATCCAGGCGCACGCTGACCGTTTCGGCATCGCTATTGCGCCGTGCGCCTTGGGGACGCTGTACTGGCAAGGCCACGGTGGGGCCAGCTAGTTGCGCTTGCCACAGGCTCAACTCTTCGCGCAAGGACTCACTGTGGGCATAGGCTTGCAAGCGCGCAGCCCAATCGCGCAGCGCGCTGGTTTTGGCCGGCAGGCTGACGGACTGGCCGTCACTGAGTTGGCGATAAACGTTTTGCAGGTCTTCCAGCAGGACGCGCCACGACACGCCGTCCACCACCAGGTGATGGATGGCGATCAGCAAGCGCTGCTGACCTTGCGGCCCGTCCACCAGCAAGGCGCGCAGCAGCGGCCCCTGTGCCAGGTCGAGGCTGCGCTGGGTGTCGGTGAACAACGCCGTGCACGCCTGCATGTCGCGCACCTGCGCCTGCAGCAGCACGCCGCCTTCCGGCACGCCCAGGTATTCGGCATGCCATTGCGTATCGCGCGGGGTAAAGCTCAAGCGCAGCGCGTCGTGGTGTTCCAGCACCGCCAGCAGCGCTTGCTCCAGGCGATGGGCATCGAGCAGTTGCAGTGGCTTGAGCACCAATGCCTGGTTCCAGTGCTGGCGCGCCGGGATGTCGGTGTCGAAGAACCAGTGCTGGATCGGCGTGAGGCCCGAGGGGCCGGTCAGCAATCCTTGCTCGGCGATAATGAGCTCCGAGCGAGTCGCCACGGCAGCCAGGCTCTGTACGGTCTGGTGCTGGAACAGGTCACGGGGGCTGAAATGAATGCCGGCCTGGCGCGCCCGGCTCACCACCTGGATCGACAGAATCGAGTCGCCGCCCAGTTCAAAGAAGTTATCGTCGAGGCCCACTTGCTCCACGTTCAGCACCGCGCACCAGATGGCGGCCAGGCTGTGTTCCAGCTCGCTGCGCGGCGCCACGTAGGCTTGGCGATTGGCCTCTGGGTCCGGCTCAGGCAAGGCGCGGCGGTCGAGCTTGCCGTTGGCGGTCAGCGGCATGCTCTGCAGCACGATCAGATGCGCGGGCACCATGTAGTCCGGTAGTTGCGCCTTGAGGTGCGCCTTCAACGCGTCGCGCAAGGCGGCGTGCTCGGCATCGCTGACCAGGTACGCCACCAATTGCTTGCCGCTCGGCGCATCCAGTGCCAGCACCACCGCTTCGCGCACAGCGTCATGTTCGAGCAAGCGCGTTTCGATTTCGCCCAGTTCGATGCGAAAACCGCGGATCTTCACCTGATGATCGATGCGCCCCAGGTACTCCACCAGGCCATCGGCGCGTTGGCGTACCAGGTCGCCGGTGCGGTACAGGCGCCCGCCCTTGCCAGCAAACGGGTCTGCGACAAAACGCTCCGCCGTCATCCCCGGCCGCTGGTGATAACCCTGGGCCAGGCCGGCACCACCGATGTACAGCTCACCGCTGGCGCCCTGGGGCACCAGCGCCAGGTCGGCGTCGAGAATGTAAGCCACGCGCTCGCCGACGATGCTGCCGATCGGCACACTGCCAGCGCCCTCCTCCAACTGCTCGGGCGCCAGGCTGGCCAGGGGCATCACCACGGTTTCGGTGGGGCCGTAGGCGTTGAAGAACAGCTGGGGCGTGAACGCTGCGCGGATGCGTTGCAGGTGTTCGCCGGTCAAGGCTTCGCCACCGGTGATGCACATGCGCACCGGCAGCGTCTGTTGCTGGGTCGCCAGCCACTGCGCCAACTGGCTGCCGTAGCTCGGGGTGAAACCGAGCACATTGATGCGATGGGTACGGATCAGCGCGCAGATTTCCTCCGCATCCCACTGGCCCTGGGCGCGCAACACTACCCGCGCCCCGCACAGCAGCGGCACCAGCAAACGCTCGGTGGCAGCGTCGAAATTGATCGAGTAAAAGTGCAGCTCGCAGTCATCCGGGCGCATGTCGAACCGCTCGATCACTGCCTGGCAATGCATGGCGATCTCACCGTGGGACACCACCACGCCTTTGGGCTTGCCCGTGGAACCCGAGGTGTAGATGAGGTACGCCTGGTGTTGCGCCAGACTCACGAACGGCAGCGCTTCGGCGGGGTAATTCGCCAGCACCGGCGAGTCATCCTCCAGGCACCAGCACGCCACCGTCGCCGGCAACTCACCCAGAGCTTCGAACAGGGCCGCATCACTGAGCAGCAGGCCGATGTCACTGTCTTCGATCATGTAATGCAGGCGGTCCAGCGGGTATTCCGGGTCCAACGGCACATAGGCACCGCCGGCCTTGAGGATCGCCAGCAAACCGACGACCATTTCCAGCGAACGCGGCAGCGCCAGGCCCACGCGCATCTGCGGGCCCACGCCACGCTCGCGCAGCATCCAGGCCAGGCGGTTGGCGCGCTCATCCAGTTGCGCATACGAGAGGGTCACACCTGCAAAGGTCAGCGCCGGGGCATCCGGCCGCTGGCTGGCCTGCTGGCTGAACAGTTGATGGATGCACTGGTCGAGGCGATGCTCGCCCTTCTCCACCCCCAGGCTGTCTTGCAAGGCGCGTTGTTCATCTGCGCTCAGCAACGGCAATTCGCTGAGGCGCTGGCCGGGATCGGCGACCAACGCTTCGAGCAGGTTGCGCCAATGCTCGGCCATGCGCGCAATACGCGGCTCGTCGAACAGGTCGGTGCTGTAGGTCAGGCAGCAACCCAGGCGATGGTCGAGGTCGGTGACTTCCAGGTTGAGGTCGAACTTGGTCGCCCGCGCATCGTTGGCCAGGTACTCCACGGTCATGCCAGCCAGTTGGCGGCTTTGCTGGAATTCCCAGCGCTGCACGTTGCACATCACCTGGAACAACGGGTTGTACGCCGCGCTGCGCGGCGGTTGCAGGGCTTCCACCAGATGGTCGAACGGCAGGTCCTGGTGGGACTGGCCCTCGATCACGGTATGGCGCACCTGCTCGAACAACTCGCTGACCTGCATCTGCCCATTGAGCTGGCAACGCAGCACCTGGGTATTGAGGAACGCGCCAATCAAGCCTTCGCTTTCCGGGCGGATACGGTTGGCCACTGGCGCGCCGATGCGCAGGTCGGTCTGGCCGCTGTAGCGGTAGAGCAACACTGCCAGGGTCGCGGTCATGGTCATGAACAGCGTGAGGCCGTGCTGGGCGTTGAAGGCTCGCACGCGGGCGGCCAGCTCATCGCTCAAATCAAACCGGTACAGCTCGCCCCGATGGCTTTGCACCGGTGGCCGCGGACGGTCGCCGGGCAATTCCAGCAACGGGTGTTCGTTGCCCAGTTGGGCGGTCCAGTAGTCCAGCTGACGCTGGCGCTCACCGGCTTCCATCCACTGGCGTTGCCATACGCTGTAGTCGAGGTACTGCACCGGCAACGCTGGCAGCGGTGAGTCGCGCTCGTCGATAAAGGCTTCATACAAGGCGCTGAGTTCACGGGCAAAGATGTCCATGGCCCAGCCTTCGGTAACGATATGGTGCAGGGTCAGCACCAGGTAATGTTCCTGCTCGCCGGCCTTGACCAGGCAGGCGCGCAACAGCGGCCCGGTTTCCAGGTTGAACGGCGTGTGCGCCTCGACATCGGCCAGTTGCTGCAAACGCTGCTGGCGCTGCGGCTCATTCAGCGCGGAGAAATCCTGCCAGTCCATGCGCACATTGGTTTGCGCCGAGACCTTTTGACAGGCCACACCATCGACACTTGGGAAAGTGGTGCGCAGGGTTTCGTGACGCATGATCAAGGCCTGCAAGGCGGCCTCGAAACGCCCCACATCCAGCACGCCGCGCAGGCGCGCCATGCCGCCGACGTTGTAGGCCGGGCTGTCCGGTTCCATCTGCCAGAGGAACCACATGCGCTGCTGGGAATAGGACAAAGGGACCGGCTGGCTGCGGTCGACTTTGGCGATGGCAGTCTGTTGGTTGCGCTGGCCCGCCGCCTGCATCAGCCCGACCTGCTGGGCAAAATCGCCCAGCTCGCTGGCTTCGAACAGCGTGCGCAGGGGCAGTTCGACGTCGCAGGCCTGGCGGGTGCGGGAGATGATTTGCGTGGCCAGCAACGAGTGCCCGCCGAGTGCGAAAAAGTCATCGCGCAGGCCGATGCGTGGCAGGCCAAGCACCTCGCGCCAGATCGCGGCGATTTGCAGCTGCAAAGGTGTGTGCGGTTCGACGTGTTCGCGGGTTTGCCATACCGGCTCTGGCAAGGCACGCCGGTCGAGCTTGCCGCTGGGGCTCAGGGGCATGGCGTCAAGGCGCATCAGCAGCGCGGGCACCATGTACTCCGGCAACTCGGCGGCCAGGGCGGTTTTGACCCTTTGCTCATCCAGTTCGGTGTCGGCGGTGTAGTAGCCGATCAACTGTGCATCACGCACCAGCACCACGGCCTGGGCAATGCCTACCTGGGCCAGCAGGCGCGCTTCGATTTCTTCCGGCTCCACCCGGAACCCCCGCAGTTTGACCTGCTGATCGAGGCGCCCGAGGTATTCGAGCACGCCATCGGCGTTCCAGCGCGCACGGTCACCGGTGCGATACAAGCGGGTGCCCGCCGCGCCCAGCGGGTCGGCGACAAAACGTTCGGCCGTCAGCCCGGCACGGCCCAGGTAACCCCGCGCCAGGCCGATACCGCCGATGCACAGTTCGCCCGGCACACCGGCCGGCAACGGGTTGAGCTGCTCGTCCAGTACGCGGCAGATCACATTGCCCAACGGCCGACCAATCGGCGAGCGCTCGCCATCCGAGACGGCGCACTGCCAGTGGGTGACGTTGATCGCGGTTTCGGTCGGGCCATAGCGGTTGTGCAACTGCACCGCTGGCAAGCGCGCCAGTACGCGGTTACGCAGTTCGGCGGGCAAGGCTTCGCCGCCGGAGAACAGGCGACGCAGGCTGGTGCATTCGGCCACCAGCGGCTCGTCGATAAACAGCTGCAACAGCGGCGGCACGAAGTGCAGCGTGGTCACCCCATGTTCCTGCACAAGCTGCGCGATGCGGTGCGGGTCGCGATGTTCGCCCGGCCCGGCCAATACCAGGCGGCAGCCAGTAATCAATGGCCAGAAGCATTCCCACACCGACACGTCGAAACTGATCGGCGCCTTTTGCATCAGCACATCGGTTTCGTTCAGTTGATAGGTGGCCTGCATCCACTGCAAACGCTCGGCCAGGGCGCCGTGGGTGTTGCCCACGCCTTTGGGTTGGCCGGTGGAACCGGAGGTGTAGATCACGTAGGCGAGGTTATCGCCGTGCAGGTGCAAGCCTGGCGCCTGGGTCGGCCAGCTGTCGAGGTGCAGGCTGTCCATGGCAATCACGCACACGCCTTCGGCGCTGGGCAGTTGGGGCAGCAACGCGGTCTGGGTGAGCAGCAGTTGCACGCCGCTGTCCTTGAGCATGTAGGCCAGGCGTTCGGCGGGGTAATCCGGGTCCAGCGGCACGTAGGCGCCACCGGCCTTGATGATGGCGAGCAGGCCGATCAGCAGTTGCGGCGAACGCTCGGCGGCGATGGCCACGCACACGTCCGGGCCGACGCCTTTGTCGCGCAGGTAATGGGCCAGGCGGTTGGCCTGGGTGTGCAATTGGGCGAATGTCAGGCTGCCGTCCTGCCAGACCAATGCGGTGGCGTCCGACGTCTGCTGATTGAGCAGCTCGGGCAGCCAGTGCCGGGCCGGCGCGCAGGGGGCTTCGCTCCAGGGTTGCTGTTCGTCAGCCTGCATCAACGGCAGATCGCCGATGGCGTGTTGTGGTTGCGTACACACAGCTTGAAGTAGATGGATGAAGTGCTCGGCCAGACGCTGGATGGTCGCGCAATCGAACAGCTCGTCGGCGTAGTCGAACGACAGGCTCAAGCGCCCATTGCGGTCTTCTTCGCTGTGCAGTTGCAGGTCGAACTTGGCTTCGCGGCTGTGCCAGGGCAACTCTTCGGCCAGCAGGCCCGGCAGGCGGCGCAAGGCACTGAGGTCGCGCTGCTGGTGGTTGAACATGACCTGGAACAGGCCCTGTTCGCGGGCCTGGGGGAAGGCTTCCAGCAGTTGTTCGAAGGGCAGGTCCTGATGGGCCTGGGCGGCCAATGTGGTCTCGCGAGTGGCGGCCAACAGTTGGTTGAACGGCAGGCGCCCGTCCAGCTCGGCGCGCAGCACCAGGGTGTTGATAAAGAAGCCGATCAGGCCCTGGGTTTCATGGCGTGGGCGGTTGGCATTGGGCACGCCGATACGGATGTCGCGCTGGCCGCTGTAGCGATAGAGCAAGGTCTGGAACGTCGCCAGCAGCAGCATGAACGGTGTTGAGTCATGGGCCTGGGCGGTCTGGCGGATCGCCGCACTGAGGCGCGCATCCAGGCGCTGGCTATGGCGCGAGGCGCTGTGCCGATGCTGGGCTGCACGCGGGTGATCGGTGGCCAGGTTCAGGGCCGGATGCTCGTCACCCAACTGCGCTTTCCAGTACGTCAGCTGTCGCTGGCCCTCGCCTTCGGCCAGCCATTGGCGCTGCCAGCTGCCGTAGTCGGCGTATTGCAAGGCCAGCGGCGGCAGCTCCAGAGACTGGCCTTGGGCGGCAGCGGCGTACAGGCGCGAGAACTCGTCGATCAGGATATTCAGCGACCAACCGTCAGCAATGATGTGGTGCAGCGTCACCAGCAGTTGGTGCTCTTCATCGCCCAGGCGCACCAGGGTAACCCGCAGCAACGGGCCTTTTTCCAGGTCGAACGGGCTGCGCGCCTGGTCTTCGCGAACCTCTTGCGCACGGGCTTCGCGCTCGGTGTTGGGCAGGTCACTGAGGTCGATGATCGGCAGTTCGAAATCCGCCGTAGCCTCGACACGCTGGAACGCCTGGCCGTCGCGCTCGCAGAAGCGCGTGCGCAGGGCTTCGTGACGCTGGATCAGTTGCTGGAAGCTGTGGCGCAGTGCGTCTTCATCCAGCTCGCCGCGCAGGTGCAAGGCGCCTGGAATGGTGTAGGCGCTGCTGTGAGGGTCCAATTGCCAGGTGATCCACAGGCGGTTCTGTGCCAGGGATTGGGGCAGGTCTTCTTGACGTGACAGCACGTGGATTGCGCCTTGGGCCACGCCGCCATCCTGTTGCAGCTGCGCGACGGCCGTGGCGAAGGTGGCGAGGGTCGGCGCTTCGAACAGCAGGCGCAGGCTCAGTTCCAGCCCCAGGCTTTCGCGCAGGCGGGCGACCACTTGGGTCGCGGTGATGGAGTTGCCCCCCAGCAGGAAAAAGTGATCGTCGCCCGCCACCTGGGCCAGTTGCAGCTGTTCGCACCAGATCGCCGCGATCCGCTGTTGCAGGTCCGATTCCAGCGCCACGTCGCTCGCCTGCCCCTGCTGCCCGGGGAACTGCGCGTAGCTGTCGAGGCTGCCATCGGCATGCCGAATCGCACAGGCGGCACGCTGCACTTTGCCGCTGGAGGTCTTCGGCAAAGCGCCTGGGTTGAGCAGCACCACCACGCTCGGGGCTTGCTGGCAGGCCTCGGCCACGGCTTGGCGGATCGCCTTGATCAGCGCTTCGGGCGGCAGGATTTTCTGCACGCTGCGGCTGATTTCCGCGGCGATGCCGATGCCTTCCAGGCCCTGGTCATTGACCGCAAACGCGGCGACCCGACCCTTGCGCACCACTTCCACTTCGCGCTCGATGGTCTGTTCGATGTCCTGGGGGTAAAGGTTGTGGCCGCGCACGATCAGCAGGTCTTTCAGGCGCCCGGTGATGTACACCTCACCGTCGCGGATAAAACCCAGGTCACCGGTGCGCAACCAGGTGCGGCCAGCATGCTGAACGAAGGTCTTGGCGCTGGCTTGCGGGTTGCGCCAGTAGCCGTGGGCGATGCTCGGGCCCGTGGCCCAGAGTTCGCCGACGCACTGGTCGGGCAGCTCGGTGAGGGTGTGCGGGTCGGCGATCAGCACGGCGTGGTTCGGCTGGCTGGTGCCGCAACTCATGATCGCAGGGCCCTGCCCCGGTTCGGCACGGTTGGCGGCCAGCGCCTGTTCGTCCAGGCGCAGGGCGGGAATGCCACGGCCACGGGTACCTCCGGCGACAAACAGGGTGGCTTCGGCCAGACCGTAGGAGGCGAAGAAATTATTCGTGGTGAAACCACAGGCCGCGAATTTTTCCGCAAAGCGTTCCAGG
The DNA here is from genome assembly GCF_021609665.1 of Pseudomonas sp. PA-1-3F. Taxonomy (NCBI): domain Bacteria; kingdom Pseudomonadati; phylum Pseudomonadota; class Gammaproteobacteria; order Pseudomonadales; family Pseudomonadaceae; genus Pseudomonas; species Pseudomonas sp. PA-1-3F. The sequence continues at coordinate 91,180 of NZ_WJZD01000020.1, forward strand.
GTGTCGAGGCGGATCGGCTCGGAACCCGAATAGGCGACGCGCCAGCGACTCAAATCCAGGCGCTCCAGGGCCGACTCACTGACCCGTTCGCTGCACAGGCGGTAGGCGAAGTCCGGGCCACCGCTGATGGTGCCGCCGTATTCGCTGATCGCCTCCAGCCAGCGCAAAGGTCGGCCAAGGAAGTAGGCCGGCGACATCAACACGCAGGGCACGCCGCTGAAGATCGGTTGCAGCAGGCCGCCGATCAGGCCCATGTCGTGGTACAGCGGCAACCAGCTGACGATCACGTCATCGGGGTTGAGGTCGATGCCAAAACCACGGCGGATCAGCACTTCGTTGGCCACCAGGTTGCCGTGGCTGACTTGCACGCCCTTGGGCAATGCGGTGGAGCCGGAGGTGTATTGCAGGAACGCGATGTCGTCGGCCTTGAGGTCGGGCTCGACCCACTGGTCGGCCTGCTGCGCCTCCAGGGTGTCGACGCTCAACACCTTGGGCGCGTTTTCAATCTGCGCCAGGCCCTCGCTAAGGCTGGCAATGGTCAACAGCAGCCGCGGCTCGGCATCGCTGATGATCGACAGCAGGCGCTCCTGGTGATGACGACGCGTGGATTCCGGTGGATACGCCGGCACCGCGATCACCCCGGCGTACAGGCAACCAAAGAACGCCGCCACATAGTCCGGGCCACTCGGGAACAGCAACACCGCACGCTCGCCCAGGCCAGCGTTGGTTTGCAAGGCGGCGGCGATGGTGCGGGCGCGTTGGTCGAGGTCGCGATAACTGAGCACCACACTGTGCTCGGCACTCTCGGCGAGGAAGCGCAACGCCACCTGGTCCGGCGTCTGCGCAGCACGCTGTTGAAGGGACTGGACCAGGGTGCGGGGGAGTTCGAAGGCGTCCATCATGGGGTTCCTGCCTGAAATCGGCTTACGGGAAATTCGGGAAGTCGGTGGGGTTCAGCCGGCGACGAGCTGCCGCGTCGCACCAATGCGCCAGCGCGCCAAGTGCTCGTCGGCATAGCGACGCACGCAGCGCAGCACGGCGCTTTCGTGCTGCACGAGGAAGAAGTGATGGCCGTCAAACATGTCCAGGGAAAACCCACTGGCGGCGTCGAGTTGCCAGTCGAGCAACTGGTCGGCACGCACGCTGTCTTGCTTGCCACCGAACACATGGATCGGCAGCGCCAGGGGCTGGCGCTCGCCATAGGTGAAACTGCCGCACAGCAGAAAATCGGCGCGCAGGATCGGCAACATCAGTTGCATCAGCTCGGGGTTGGCCAGGGCTTCTTCGGCGGTGCCCTGCAATTCGCGCAGCCGGGCAATCAGTTGGGCATCGGTCTTTTCGACGGCGTACTCGCTCACATCACGACGCGCCGGGCCCGCCGTGCCGGAAACGAACAACGCCAGGGGCGCGGGCAGATTGCGCGCGTTCAGAGCGTGAGCCAATTCAAACGCCAACAGCCCGCCAAGGCTGTGGCCGAACAAGGCATAGGGGCCATCGAGATCACGGCTGATTTCTTCAGCAAGCTGCGCGGCCAAGGCCTTGATATCGCGCTGCAATGGCTCGTCCATGCGCATGCCGCGTCCCGGCAATTCCAGCGGGCACACTTGCAGCCAGTCCGGCAGGACCCGGCGCCAGCGAGCGTAGACCGAGGCGCTGGCGCCTGAGTGGGGCAGGCAAAACAGGCGCAGCCGCAGGGACGTACTCATCCCGCGAGGACTCCGAACTGAAACACGCTGAATGCACGATAAAAACCCATCTGGTCCTCCTGCGGGTGCTGATCCTTGGCCGTTGTACTAACGAACCTGTCACCCATGAGAACGGACGGAGCCTTCAAATAATTAGTCGCCGGGGGCGAGCGAGACGTGGTTCACACCTTTGCCCAAGGCATAAGATTAGTTCGTCTTCTCATTTGACAATCATTATCATTAAGCATAATTTGTTGCCCGATATGTAGGAGGCCTCAGCAGGGATGCCCTCCCCTAACCTATTCGCAGCAAGGTGATTTCCATGACGGAACAAGTATCCACAGGCAGGTGCGATTCACCCCTTCTCCAGGCGTTCGTCGACAATCGACTGATTTTGGTGAAGATCGCGGCCCGTATCACCGGGTGCCGCTCCCGCGCCGAAGACGTGGTGCAGGACGCCTACTTCCGGCTGCAGTCGGCGCCGACCATCACCTCATCGTTCAAGGCCCAACTGAGTTATCTGTTTCAGATCGTGCGCAACCTGGCGATCGATCATTACCGCAAGCAGGCCCTGGAGCTCAAATACTCCGGGACCGAAGAGGAAGGCTTGAATGTGGTTATTCACGGCGCTTCACCGGAAACCTCGCACATCAATTTCAACACCCTGGAAAACATCGCCGACGCCCTGACGCAACTGCCCCAGCGCACCCGCTACGCGTTCGAGATGTACCGCTTGCATGGCGTGCCGCAAAAAGACATCGCCAAGGAGCTTGGGGTGTCTCCGACCTTGGTGAACTTCATGATTCGCGATGCGCTGGTGCATTGCCGCAAGGTGTCGGGCAGTCATAGCGATACGTTTGCGCGGCGGGTTTAATGCAGCGCAGACATATGTGGGTAAGGGCTCCACGGTAACTACGATGCGAAGCGAGCCGCTCTTGATCTTGATCTGCTTGTGATCTTGATCTGGCTTTTGATCTTAGGCGCCCCGTTAAACCACGCTGGCCGGAATTCGACAGGGATTTGGGGGGTAAACCGGCAGGGATGCCGGTTTAGCCGCCCCGCGCCATGGATGGCGCGTGGCGGCGGCCCCCCAAATCACTGGCGGATTACGGGCACACCGAGCCTAGGCGAGGTGCCGAGTGGTGGGGCAAGAGCGTTTTGCTTACTTTTGTCTGGGCCGGCATTCCGGCTTTTCAAAAGTGAGCCGCTGTAAAAGCGGAACCCTAAATAGCCGTTACCGCAGGAATGGATATGTACACGGTCCAACTGTGTTGACTGTCAGGCCGTCTTCGCAGGCAAGCCAGCTCCCACATTGGATCGCGGGGCATCAGTTATATCTGTGTCGACTGTCAGGCCGTCATCGCAGGCAAGCCAGCTCCCACAGTTGATCCCACTGAGCCCGAAGGATTTTACTTACTAAGACCTCAGGGCACCGCCGTCACATCAATACGATACGGCTCAAAAATCTTCAGCATCTGGCCACTGTCGCGCAGACGCTTGAGCAGTTCGGCAAACGCCGGACCAGTGATCGGTGCCTTGGGCCGCAACAACGCATAGTGGTGATACACCTGGTCAATACGCTCCGACACCAAAAACTGCCCCGCCATGTCTGCGTTGCGCACCATGAAATCACTCAGATACGAACGGGTAACCAGTGCAATATCCGCACGCCCACGAGCAACCATCAGCAAATTACTGTCATGGGAATAGGTCAACGTCGCGTTGAAACGCTCGGCCATGTTCTTGGGATCGGGATTGAAGTCGGCAAAGGCATAGTGATACCCGCTGAATACCGCCAGGCGCTTACCGGTGAGGTCGGCGAAGTAGCTCTGGTCGCGCCCGGGTTGACGCTGGGCAACGAATATTTCCGCATCTTCCAGCCCCATATCAACACTGGTATGGGCAATATTCTGCCAACCCCAGGACGGGTTTTCGAAGATGGCCATGTCGACCCGGCCTTGCTCGAAGTCACGAAAACGCCGGGGGATCGAGGTAGGCACCACCACGAACTGGTAATCGGTTTGCGCAGCGTTCAACGCCTCGACCAATTGCGGCAGCAACCCGGTGTCGGCGCCTTGTTCAGGGCGTACGGTGTAGGGCGGAAAATGCGCCGCGCCGATTCTCACCAACTGCGCGGCACCGGCCTGCGTCCACGCGGCGGTGCCCAGTGCCCATAAAGTAAGTCCTGCAGCCAGCCGCCATGGCGAAAACATCGAGGCACGCACCGTTGAAGAGTTCAATGCCGATAAGCTAGGCGTTTTTACTGGGGGAGACAACTTTCGCCAGCAAATTAATAACTTGCGCCTCAGTCCGACTTCAGCACCATCAACAAGGCCTCTTCGGCCAACTCCTCAAGGGTCAGGCTGCCTTGGGCGCGAAACCAGGTGGTGGTCCAGGACAAGGCGCCAGTGAGGAAGCGCCGGGTGATAAACACATCGCCCCGGATGTAGCCAGCGGCCTTGGCCTCGCCCAGTACCTGCAACCAGATCTGCTCATACACGTCACGCAGGGCCAGCACGTGCGCCTGGCTTTCGGCCGACAGCGAGCGCCATTCGTAGACCAGCACCGCCATGGCCTCGCCACTGCCACCCATGATCGACTGCAACTCGCAGCGGATCAGCGCCAGCACGCGTTCGCGCACCGTGCTCGCCTCCTCCAGTGAAGCGCGCATCATCGCGGTGTTGTAATGGATGGTTTCCTCCATCACCGCACGCAATATCTCATCCTTGCTCTTGAAGTGATGAAAGATGCTGCCGGACTGGATGCCCACGGCGCTGGCCAGATCTCGCACAGTGGTGCGCTCGAAACCCTTGTTGCGAAACAGATGAGCTGCGGTTTGCAGCAACTTGCCGCGGGCGCTCTCGGGGTCGGTCAATTGGCCACCATCGACCATGGTGCGCATCACCCCCAGGGCTTTGTGCTCATCCATGCTGCTCTCCTTCACGTCTACTGTCGTCTTGGCCGGCAATTTAGGCCGTGACTGCCACCCAAGCAAGCGCTTGGGTAAAACTTGTGACTGGAGTTTACAAACCAAGCGCTTGCTTGGTAGTCTCGGCACCAGCCCTTGGAGGAAGGATTTCTCATGAGAAAGACGGTACGTATCGGCTGCGCCAGCGCCTTCTGGGGCGACACCTGCACCGCCGCCGCCCAATTGGTGCAGGGCGGTGCCTTGGATTACCTGGTGTTCGATTACCTGGCGGAAGTCACCATGTCGATCCTCGCCGGTGCCCGCCTGAAAGACCCCAAGGCCGGTTACGCCACGGATTTTGTCGAGGTGCTTACGCCCCTGCTGGCGGATATCCAGCGCCAGGGCATCCGGGTGATCAGCAATGCCGGCGGTATCAACCCCCAGGCCTGCGCCGCCGCCCTGCAGGCGGCTTGCGATAACGCCCACATCCCGCTGAAAATCGCCGTGTTGCTCGGCGATGACCTGCACCCTCAACTCAAACAGCTGCCACCTGTCACCGACCTGTACAACGGCGCCCCGCTGCCGCCCCTGTGCGTGTCCGCCAACGCCTACCTCGGCGCACCGGGCATTGCCCAGGCATTGGGGCTCGGCGCCGATATTGTCATCACCGGCCGGGTGGTCGACAGCGCAGTGGTCAGCGCGGCACTGGTGCATGAATTCAATTGGTCATGGCAGGACTACGATCACCTGGCCCAGGCCGCCCTGGCCGGGCATATCATCGAATGCGGCGCCCAATGCACCGGCGGTAACTTCACCGACTGGCGTGACGTGCCCGACTACGAACACATCGGCTTCCCTATCGTCGAAGTCAGCGCCGACGGCCAGTTCACCGTCAACAAGGTCGAAGGCAGCGGCGGGCTGATCAGCGAACTCAGCGTGGCCGAACAACTGCTGTATGAAATCGGTGACCCGCGCGCCTATGTGCTGCCGGACGTGATCTGCGATTTCAGCCAGGTCAAACTGCAGCAACAAGGCAAACACGCGGTGCGCCTGCACGGCGCCAAGGGCCTGCCACCCACCGACCAGTACAAGGTCAGCGCCACTTACCCCGATGGCTTTCGCTGCACCGCCAGTTGCCTGCTCGCCGGCATCGACGCGGTGGCCAAGGCCGAGCGGGTCAGCCAGGCGCTCATCAACAAGACTTCGGAGCTGTTCAGCCAGCGCGGCTGGGCGCCCTACACCGACGTCAACATCGAACTGCTCGGCAGCGAAGCCACCTACGGCGCCCACGCCCGGCGTGCGGATTGCCGCGAAGTGGTGGTGAAGCTGGCGGTGCGGCATCCGAACAAGCAGGCGCTGGTACTGTTCGCTCGCGAGATCGCCCAGGCGGCCACCGGCATGGCACCGGGGCTGACCGGCATTGTGGGCGGGCGACCGACGGTGTATCCGCTGATTCGGCTGTTTTCGTTCCTGGTCGACAAATCACGGTGTAGCGTCGCCATCGAGTACCAAGGCCAACGTCATGCCGTCGAGCTGCCCGTCTCCGCGCCTCTGCTCACGCCGGCTGTGCCCATCGAGCCGGCCAAGCCGGAGGGCCGTGCCGATGCCAGTGTGCCGCTGGTGAAACTCGCCGTGGCGCGCTCAGGTGACAAGGGCAACCACAGCAATATCGGCGTGATCGCTCGCCACCCTGACTACCTGCCGTGGATCGCCGAAGCCCTGACCCCGGAGGTGATCGTCGACTGGATGGACCACGTGCTCGACCCGATCCATGGCCGCGTCGAACGCTGGTACTTGCCCGGCAGCCACAGCCTGAATTTCCTGCTGGAGAATGCCCTGGGCGGCGGCGGTATCGCCAGCCTGCGCATCGACCCGCAAGGCAAAGCCTTCGCTCAGCAACTGCTGGAAATCCCCATCGCCGTGCCGCAATACATTGCCGATCAACTCACCTAAAGGACCGTCGCCGTGGCCTTCGACTCGATCTTCAAAGCCGACCTGTTCAAGGGGCAAACCGTGATCGTCACCGGAGGCGGCAGTGGCATTGGCCGCTGCACCGCCCATGAGCTGGCGGCCCTTGGTGCCTGCGTGATCATGGTGGGGCGCAAGCCAGAAAAACTGCAGAAGGTCGCGGCGGAAATTGCTGAAGATGGCGGCGTCGCCCATTGGCATGCCTGTGACATTCGTGAGGAAGAGGCGGTGAAAGCGCTGGTCACGCAGATCCTGCACGACCACGGCCCCATCCATGGCCTGGTGAATAACGCGGGCGGCCAATACCCGTCGCCACTGGCGGCGATCAATCAGAAGGGCTTTGAAACCGTACTGCGCACCAACCTGGTGGGCGGTTTCCTGATGGCGCGGGAAGTGTTCAACCAGTCGATGAGCAAGCACGGTGGCGCGATCGTCAACATGCTCGCCGACATGTGGGGCGGCATGCCCGGCATGGGCCACTCCGGCGCGGCGCGCTCCGGCATGGACAACGTCACCAAGACCGCCGCGTTTGAGTGGGGCTATGCCGGGGTGCGCGTCAACGCCGTGGCGCCTGGCTGGATTGCCTCCAGCGGCATGGACACCTACGAAGGCGCGTTCAAGGCGGTGATTCCCACCCTGCGTGAGCATGTACCGCTCAAGCGCATCGGCACCGAGTCGGAAGTCAGCGCGGCCATCGTCTTCCTGCTCAGCCCGGCTGCGGCCTTTATCAGCGGTAGCACCCTGCGCATCGACGGCGCCGCCAGCCTGGGCAGCCGCGCATGGCCGCTGCACAAGGCGCAGGCGCCGAGCGAGCCATTCAACGGGTTCCACCGCGCCTACCTGCCGGATGTGCTCAAGGCGGAGCAATAACGCCATGCCTGTCATTGAAACCATGATCGAGCCTAACAGCCCAGCGTTCGCGCAAAACCGCGAAGCCATGCTGGCGTCCATTGCCCAGCTACGTCAACTGGAACACACCCTGCTGGCCAAGGCCCAGGAAGCCAAGCCCAAGTTCGACAAGCGCGGCCAATTGCTGCCCCGTGAGCGCCTCAACCTGCTGCTGGACCCCGGCGCGCCTTTCCTGGAGCTGGCCAGTCTGGCCGGCTACAAACTCCACGACGACAAGGACGGTAGCGCCGCCGGTGGCGGGCTGATCGCTGGTATCGGCTATGTCAGCGGCGTGCGCATGCTGGTGGTGGCCAACAACAGCGCGATCAAAGGCGGCACCATTTCCCCCTCCGGGCTGAAAAAATCCCTGCGCCTGCAACAGATCGCCATGGAGAACAAACTGCCAGTGGTGACCCTCGCCGAAAGCGGCGGCGCCAACCTCAACTACGCCGCCGAGATTTTCGTTGAAGGCGCGCGCAGCTTTGCCAACCAGGCACGCATGTCCGCCATGGGCTTGCCGCAGATCACCGTGGTGCACGGCTCGGCGACGGCCGGCGGTGCGTATCAGCCGGGGCTGTCGGATTACGTGGTGGTGGTGCGCGGCAAGGCCAAGCTGTTCCTCGCCGGGCCACCGTTGCTCAAGGCCGCCACTGGCGAAGTCGCCACCGATGAAGAACTGGGGGGTGCGCAGATGCACGCGCAAACCGCCGGCACCGCTGAGTACCTGGCCCAAGACGATGCCGACGGCGTGCGCATCGTGCGTGAAATTGTGGGCCTGCTGCCCTGGAATGATCGCTTGCCGCACGCGCCACCCCGCGCCTATCGCGAACCGCTGTACCCGATTGAAGAGCTGTTGGGGCTGATCCCCGATGACCCGAAAAAGCCCTATGACGTGCGCGAAATCCTGGCGCGCCTGGCCGACGGTTCCAACCTGCTGGAATTCAAAGGCGAGTTCGACCCCCACACCGTCTGCGCCCATCTGCATATCCAGGGGCGCGCCGTGGGAGTGATCGGCAATAACGGCCCCATCACCCCAAAGGGCGCGAGCAAGGCCGCGCAGTTTATCCAGCTGTGCGACCAAAGCCGCACGCCGCTGCTGTTTTTGCACAACACCACCGGCTTCATGGTGGGCACCGAGTCGGAACAGCAAGGGGTGATCAAGCACGGCGCGAAGATGATCCAGGCGGTGGCCAATGCCCGTGTGCCTAAACTCACCATCGTGGTCGGTGGCTCCTACGGTGCCGGCAACTACGCCATGTGCGGCCGCGGCCTGGACCCGCGCTTTATCTTCGCCTGGCCCAACAGCCGCACCGCGGTGATGGGCGGCGCACAAGCGGGCAAGGTGCTGCGCATTGTCACCGAGGCCAAGCAACTCAAGGACGGCCTGGTGCCCGACCCCAAGGTGCTCGACATGCTCGAACAGGTCACCGCGCAGAAGCTCGACAGCCAGTCCACCGCCCTCTACGGCAGCGCCAACCTGTGGGACGACGGGCTGATTGATCCACGGGACACCCGCACCTTGCTCGGATTTTTGCTGGATATCTGTCACGAAGCCGAACTGCGGCAACTGCAACCGAACAGCTTTGGCGTGGCGCGCTGATCGTTCCCACGCTCCGCGTGGGAATGCAAACCAGGACGCTCCGCGTCCCAACAGGGAGAACAATAAAAATGATCTTCACCCAGGAACACCAGGAACTGCGCCGCACCGTGCGCGCCTTCGTCCACCGCGAGATCAACCCGTACGTGGATGAATGGGAAAAAGCCGGGCGCTTCCCCATTCACGAAATCTTCCGCAAGGCCGGCGACCTCGGCCTGCTGGGCATCTCCAAACCGGAAAAATTCGGCGGCATGGGCCTGGACTACAGCTACTCCATTGTCGCCGCCGAAGAGTTCGGCACCATCCGCTGCGGCGGCATCCCCATGTCCATTGGTGTGCAGACCGATATGTGCACTCCGGCCCTGGCGCGCTTCGGCTCCGATGAACTGCGCGAAGAGTTCCTGCGCCCGGCCATCAGCGGCGAACAAGTGGGCTGCATCGGCGTCTCGGAAACCGGCGCCGGCTCCGACGTGGCCGGGCTCAAGACCCATGCGCGCAAGGACGGCGATGACTACGTGATCAATGGCAGCAAGATGTGGATCACCAATTCGCCCAGCGCTGACTTCATCTGCCTGCTGGCCAACACCTCGGACGACAAGCCGCACATCAACAAATCCCTGATCATGGTGCCGATGAACAGCCCCGGCATCAGCGTCAGCCCGCCGTTGGAAAAACTCGGCATGCACAGCTCCGAGACCGCCCAGGTGTTTTTCGACGGCGTGCGCGTACCGCAACGCAACCGCATCGGCCACGAAGGCGCGGGCTTCATGATGCAGATGTTGCAGTTCCAGGAGGAACGCCTGTTTGGCGCGGCCAATATGATCAAGGGCCTGGAGTACTGCATCGACAGCACCATCGAATACTGCAAGGAGCGCCAAACCTTCGGCAAGGCGTTGATCGACAACCAAGTAATCCACTTCCGCCTGGCGGAACTGGCCACCGAAATCGAATGCCTGCGCGCCTTGGTCTACCAGGCCACCGAGCAGTACATCAAGGGCCAGGATGTCACGCGGCTGGCCTCCATGGCCAAACTCAAGGCCGGGCGCCTGGGCCGTGAGGTCAGCGACAGTTGCCTGCAATATTGGGGCGGCATGGGCTTCATGTGGGACAACCCGGTGGCCCGCGCCTATCGCGACGTGCGCCTGGTGTCGATTGGCGGCGGTGCCGACGAAATCATGCTGGGCATCATCTGCAAACTGATGGGCACCCTGCCCGGTAAAAAGCCATGAGCACCTTGCTGCTAGAAGCCCACAACGGCGTGCTGCATATCACCCTCAACCGGCCCGAATGCCGCAATGCAATGAGCCTTGAAATGGTCAATGAGCTGCGCGCGGTACTGGCGCAGTTGGACAGCCAGGTGCGCGCCGTGGTGATCAGCGGCGCGGGCGGGCATTTTTGCGCGGGGGCCGATGTGAAGGATCTGGTCAGCGCGGGGGATCAACTGCAAACGTTGAACCGCGCATTTGGCACCTTGCTGCAAGAGGTGCAGGCACTGACACCCGTGGTGATCGCGGTGCTGCAAGGCGCGGTGCTGGGCGGTGGGTTCGGGCTGGCGAGCGTGAGTGATATTGCGATTGCAGAGGGCCAGGCGCAGTTCGGCTTGCCCGAGACCCGCCTGGGCTTGTTGCCGGCGCAAATTGCGCCGTTTGTGGTCAAGCGTATTGGCCTTACTCACACGCGGCGCCTGGCGCTGACGGCGGCGCGGTTTGATGGGGTGGAGGCTGGGCGGCTGGGAGTGGTGCATTTTGTCGAGCACGACGCCCAGGCATTGGCGCAGCGGGTGGATGAGGTATTGGGGCAGGTGTTGCAGTGTGCGCCGGGGGCGAACGCACGGACTAAAGCGCTGTTGCTGGCCAGTGTGGATGAGCCCCTTGAGGCCGTGCTGGATCGCGGGGCGCAGTGGTTTGCCGAGGCGGTGAGGAGTGAAGAAGGGGTCGAGGGGACGCAGGCGTTTGTGCAGAAGCGAAAGCCGAGTTGGTCTCGATGACGCCATCGCAGGCAAGCCAGCTCCCACAGGGGGAGACATTTCAAATGTGGGAGCTGGCTTGCCTGCGAAGAAGCCCCAACACACGCCACATCCACCAAGGGATAACCCAATGCCCGCATTCACCAAGATCCTGATCGCCAACCGCGGTGAAATCGCCTGCCGCATCCAGCGCACTGCCCAGGCCCTCGGCTACCGCACCGTGGCCGTGTACAGCGACGCGGATACCGATGCCCTGCACGTGCAGATGGCCGACGAAGCCGTACACATCGGCCCGGCGCCCGTCCACCAGTCCTACCTGAACACAGAGGCCATCCTCGCCGCCGCCCAACTGACCGGCGCCGACGCCATTCACCCCGGCTACGGCTTCCTCTCGGAAAACCCCGACTTCGCCCGCGCCTGCCAGCAGGCCACGCTCACCTTCATCGGCCCCAGCGCCGAGGCGATCGAACTGATGGGCAGCAAACGCCTGTCCAAACTCGCCATGCTCGACGCCGGCGTACCTTGCATCGCCGGTTATCAAGGCAGTGCCCAGGACGATGCCACCCTGCAACGGGAAGCCGAACGCATCGGCTTCCCACTGATGATCAAGGCCAGCGCCGGTGGCGGTGGGCGTGGCATGCGCCTGGTGCACCAGCGCGAACAGCTGCTGGAGCAACTGCGCACCGCACGCTCGGAAGCCATGAATGCGTTCGGCAGCGACGAGTTGATCCTCGAACAGGCGCTGATCGACCCGCGCCACGTGGAAGTGCAGCTGTTCGGCGACAGCCATGGCAACCTCATTTACCTCGGCGAACGCGACTGTTCGATACAGCGCCGCCATCAGAAAGTCATTGAAGAAGCGCCCTGCCCCGTGATGACGCCCGATCTGCGCCAGGCCATGGGCGAAGCCGCGCTCAAGGCCGGGCGGGCGGTGAGCTATGTAGGTGCCGGCACCGTGGAGTTTCTGCTCGACCGCAACGGCCAGTTTTATTTCCTGGAAATGAACACGCGCCTGCAAGTCGAACACCCCGTCACCGAGATGATTACCGGCCTCGACCTGGTGGACTGGCAGTTGCAGATCGCCGCCGGCCAACCGCTGCCACTCACCCAATCGCAGGTGACCCTGACCGGCCACGCCATGGAAGTACGCCTGTACGCCGAAGACCCGGCCCATGGCTTCCTGCCGCAAACCGGTGACGTGTTGCGTTGGGAACCAGCCCCAGGCGTACGCATCGACCATGGATTGCTTGAAGGCCAAACCGTCAGCCCGTTCTACGACCCGATGCTGGGCAAGATCATCGCCCACGGCGCCAGCCGCGAAGAAGCCCGGCGAAAACTGCTGCGGGCCGTGGAAGACAGCGTATTGCTGGGCGTGGCGACCAACCAGCGTTTGCTCATCGACCTGCTCAAGCACCCGGACTTTATCAATGGCGACTTCAGCACGGGGTTGATCGCCGAACACTTCAGCGTCATCCCACAGCAGACGGCGACCGCTGAACAGCTCAAGCTGGCCGCCGCGCTGTTTTATCAACACAGCGCCAACCAGCACACCCAAACACTTGCGCGCTGGCGCAATACGGCGAGTGTCCCCGTAACGTACCGTCTGGAGGCCAACGGCCAACTCCACAGCGTCAGCGTTGACGACCTGCAACTCACCACCGACGGCCGTCACGCCAGCCTCGTCATCAAGGGGGTCCGCCGCCGCATCGCTTATCACCTGGACGGCAACCGGCTATGGCTACCAGGGCTGACCGTCACAGACCGCACCCAGCAAGTCGCCAGCCGCCAGGCCGACGCCAGCAGCGGCACGGTCCAGGCGCCCATGGACGGCGCCATCGTCGATATACGGGTGTGCGTCGGTGAGACCGTCAGCAAAGGCCAACTGTTGCTGGTGCTCGAAGCGATGAAAATGGAGCACCCGTTGAAGGCCGGCATCGATGGCACCGTCAAGGAGATGCGCGTCATGACGGGCGACCAGGTGCGCAACCGTCAGGTTTTGCTGGAGATCGAATAACGCCCCTAGGCGGAACTACAGGGCCGGGCTACGCTCTATCCCCATCAGGAAGGGACGAGTACGGGAACCTGCACATGCCTCATTGGCTGATTATTGACCTTGAAGCCACAACGGATGACGGCGGCTGGCCCGTGACAGAGATGGAAGTCATCGAGATCGGCGCCAGCCTGGTCAACCGCCAGGGCCGCGAACTGGACCACTTCCAGCGCTTTGTGCGGCCCTTGCGCCGGCCATTGCTGACACCCTTTTGCCGCAAACTCACCCATATCACCCAGGCCAATATCGACATGGCCGCGCCGATCACCGAGGTGTGGCCGCTGTTCGAGCGCTGGCTGGGCCAACATCAGCCACGCCTGGAAGGCTGGGCCAGTTGGGGTGACTATGATCGCGTGCAGCTTGAGCTGGAGTGGCAGCGCCATGGCCTCGCCAGCGCCCTGGGCGATACGCCGCATGTGAACCTCAAGCAACGCTTTGCCAAGGCCCGGCGCCTGGACAAGCCGCTGGGCCTCAATGGTGCGCTGCAATTGGCAGGAATGCAGTTCAATGGCCAGCAGCATCGCGCCCTGGAGGATGCACGCAACACCGCACGCCTGCTGCCGCTGATATTGCCGGTCTAGGCAGCGCTTGCAGCCTTGGGCATACTGGCCAACCAATTTCCTTTGATGCTGCCCACCTGCACCAACGAAATCCTGTGGCGAGCAAGCTTGCTTGCGCTGGGGTGCGAAGCGCCCCCAAAAAACGGGGACTGCTACGCAGTCAACGGGAGCAAGCTCCCTCGCCACAGAAGCCCGCGCCTGCAGTGATGAGCGTAAGCATCCATCTTTTCCGAGGATTCACCCATGTTCAAAGTCAACGAGTACTTCGACGGCACCGTCAAGTCGATCGCTTTCGGCACCGCAGAAGGGCCGGCGACCATCGGCGTGATGGCTCCGGGTGAATACGAATTCGGCACCGCCCAACGTGAAATCATGCACGTGGTCTCCGGCGCCCTGACCGTGAAGCTGCCCGACAGCAGCGACTGGGAAACCTTCGCTGCCGGCAGCCAGTTCAACGTACCGGCCAACAGCAAGTTCCAGTTGAAGGTTGCGGTGGACACCGCCTACCTGTGTGAATACCGCGGCTAAGCGGTACCCGGCACACAAAAAGCCCGTCTCCCACGAGACGGGCTTTTTTATTCCAGCACCGTTACCGGCATGCCGACTTCCAGGCGCCCGATGCCATCGTTGACCAGGTTCTGGCCGAACATCGCGCCCTTTTCGGTCTGGCGGTAGGTTTGCAGCGTCGCGAAAGGCTCGCGGTCGGGGCTGCGCTCACCGGTCTGGGGGTCGACTGTGGTGAGGATGCACCGCGAGCACGGCTTGACCACCCGAAACTCCACGTCGCCGATGCGCAAGCGCTTCCAGCCGTCTTCGGCGAAAGCCTCGGCGCCCTCGATGACCAGGTTGGGACGAAAACGCAGCATCTGCATCGGGCGGCCGATCTTTTCACACAAGTCGTCGAGGGAGCCCTGGCCGATCAACAGCAACGGGTAGCCGTCAGCGAAGCCGACCTTGTCGTCATCCTTGCCATACCCGGCTTCGGTGGTGCGCGCACGTTCCAGGGGCAGTTGCACCAAGCGCGTCGGCTTGCCAATGAATGCACTGACCCAGGCCGCGGCCTCATCGCCAGCATCCGGCACACGCAGGGTGTCGCGCCAGATGGTCACACCACGCAGTTCGCTGGCGCTGCCCGGCAATGCCACATCCAATGGCGCGTAGCCCGGCGAACTCAGGGTCAGGCCCCCGCTGCTGTTCCACAACGCCGAGAGCTGGCTCATCTTCGCCACGGCCCGTTGCGTCAGGAACCGCCCGCTGGCTTCATCCACCAGCATCCAGCGTCGATCCCCGTCCAACCCGAGTTTATCCAGGCCAATCTGCTGCAAGGCTTCGGCCTTGCCGGACTTCAAGGGGTAACGGTACAACGCGCTGAGACGCAGCATGGGCCTGCCTTCCTAGGAAACAAAGTGTCATCCTAAAGTCAGGCGGGCATTTCGTCCAACATCAGTCGCTGGCGTACCACGTCCACCAGCTTGTCCGGCTGGAATTTGGAGAGGAAATTGTCGCAGCCGACCTTCTTGACCATCGAGTCATTGAAGCTGCCCGACAGCGAGGTGTGCATCACCACGTACAGACCACGCAGGCGCGGGTCGTTGCGGATTTCGGTAGTGAGACGGTAGCCATCCATCTCGGGCATTTCGGCGTCGGTGAAGATCATCAGCAGTTTGTCGGTCATCACCTGGCCGCTGTCGGCCCAAGCCTTGAGCATGTTCAGTGCCTTGAGACCGTCGCTGGCGACGTGCATCTTCACGCCCAACTGGCCCAGGGTGTCACGCAACTGCGACAACGCCACGTTGGAATCATCCACCAGAAGCACTTCGCGGCCACGGGCACGCTCCAGCACCGGGTCTTCAAGTTTGTCCCGGGAGACCTTGGCGTTGTAGGGCACGATCTCGGCGAGGACTTTTTCCACGTCGATGATTTCCACCAGTTGCTCATCGACCTTGCTGATGGCGGTGAGGTAGTGCTGGCGACCGGCGCTGGTCGGCGGCGGCAGGATGGCTTCCCAGTTCATGTTGACGATGCGGTCGACACCGCCCACCAGGAACGCCTGCACCGAGCGATTATATTCGGTGACGATAATGGTGCTGTTGGGGCCCGGTACCAAAGGACGCATGCCGATGGCCTGGGACAGGTCGATCACCGGCAGGGTCTGGCCACGCAGGTTGACCACCCCACACACGAACGGGTGGCGCTGGGGCATCAGGGTCAGCTTGGGCAACTGCAGCACTTCCTGCACTTTGAACACGTTGATCGCGAACAACTGCCGTCCGAAGAGGCGGAACATGAGAATTTCCAGGCGATTCTCACCCACCAATTGCGTGCGTTGATCTACCGTGTCGAGAATGCCGGCCATTAAAAGCTCCTGGTGTACACGCCGCAGGCGCGTGAAAGGGTATGCAGCTGTATAAGCACGTTATCGGCGGCAAGCGCCGGACCTTGACCCCAATAAAATGCCATGTAAATCCATTGATGTCACACTGACATCATGCTTTACTGCTTGGGCCCTTGATGCTCTATCAAGCCGCCTTGCGCGACAGTCGAATTGACGTGCAGTTCCACCACATAGGGGATTCCCCTATACGCAATCAGGCCCAACCTGATATTCGCGATATCTAATAGCCATTAATGTGACGCCATTCTCATTGCATGAATGGAGTCAGGCTTTTGTTTGCCCACCCAAGCCCTTGGTCTACGGGCCTTTCAGGCACTCACGTATCGGCAACTGAAGTTGCGTCATCCCGCCTAACAGCGGTTAAAGGCGGCATTCGTGAGTTTTTCAATAAACGTCCTACTGGATTATCGGAAGCAACCTACACGCCCCAGTCGTATTTCAGCGCTAGTTTTAAGCCATTCACCCGGTGCGACATCTCATCACCCGACCTTAAGTTGTGGAGACTTGCATGATGAATAGCGCGAACGAATGGCAAACCGCGCTTCCCGAGTTTTTGCTGGAAGCCGAAATGCTGCTGGCCAAGTCCGAGGAATGCCTGAACCACCTGCATTTGATCCGCAATGACAGCGACGCCATCGACTGCATGAAAACCAGCTTGGCCAAACTGGCAGAAAAAGCCGATGGCCTGGCCTTGCAGGCGATCAGCGAGTTCTCCCGGCATATTCAATACCTGATCGCCAATGCCGTGAGCCCGGTGCAACTGCATGACCAGGCCCTGGAGGCGTTGCACGACTGCCTGAGGTTACTGGCTTGGCAACTGGAGCTGATTGACATCCGTACCGGGGAACTGGGCCTGGATGACAGTGAGCAAACTTCGCTGATTGCCACGGTGACCTCGCAGATTCCGCAAAAAGACTACGGCCATCAGCAGCGTCTACAGCAGAGGTCTTAAATCAAGGAGAGGTCGTATTTAATACCCGTGTTATCTAAAAGCGACCGTTTAAGGCAAAGATGAAACACTTCTAGAGACTGAAGAAATATCAATTAGCCAGCACCTTGAAAATTGTACAAATCAGTCTAACTAATACAACTCAAGAGCGCTGGCCTGACCGTCAGGGCATTGACGTGGTTAATATATCGAGGGAGGAATATGCCAGGCGACCAACGGTAATAGTGGTGGTACCATGCCCCGCTCGAAATGAAGCAACTTCATTATGGATAACCACGATCCGGCACCGCACTCTCGACAGAGCCCAGTCAACCGCCGTGACCGGTCTTCGCGCAGTGAACCCTCATTGGCTCCATCCGCTATGTACGCCAGCCTCAAGTCACTCATCGCAAGGTTCGTGTCCCGCCGCCATGCGCGCCCCCTCATCCTTGCCCTGTGCCTGTGCTCACTGCTGGTCAGCCTGTGGGTTTACCTGCAAGGCGCGCCGCTGCCATTAGTGATTGTGTTGCTCAACCTGGTCACGTTGGCAGTGGTCGCCCTGCACCAGTGGCGCTCGCGCAAAGCCATCAAGTTCCAGCCCCAGGAGCTGGCCGACCGCCTGCTGCAAGTCCAGGAAAACGAACGCCACCGCCTCAGCCGCGAGCTGCACGATGACATCGGCCAACTGCTGACCGCCGCCAAGTTGCAGAGCGAATGGTTGCAGCGTCGACTGCCCCAAGACCTGCAAATTCATTGCTCGGTGCTGTGCAATACGCTCAATGAAACCCTGGCCAAGGTGCGCGACGTGTCCGCCATTCTCAACCCTCGCCAACTGGCAAGCCTGGGGCTGGAAGCCAGCCTGCGCGCGCACCTGCTCAAGGCCCTGGAAAATACCCAGGTGTGCTGGAGCCTGGAGTGTCAGCAACGCCTCACCGGCATTCCCGAAGAAATGGCCGTGGCGGCCTTTCGCATCACCCAGGAAGCGGTCACCAACATGCTGCGCCATGCGAAGGCACACAACCTGCTGGTGCGCCTGCAACGCTTGCCGGAAGGGCTGTCACTGACGATATGCGATGACGGTCAGGGCTTCGCACCTGCCGCCGACCCCGGCAAGGAAGGCCAACGGGGCATGGCCGGCATGTGCGAACGGGCCCACCAGTTGGGCGGCACCGTGTCCGTCAGCAGCCAGCCGGGCAACGGCACACGCATCCACGCACTTTTCCCCTGGGCCCCCCGCGCCCTCGAACGGGCCAGTGCCCATAAGGTTCTCCGGTGACCTGCAACCTGCTCCTGGTCGATGACCATGCCTTGATCCGCGCCGGCGTGCGCGCGCTGATCCTGGATATCCCCGGCTACGCCGTTGTTGGCGAGGCCAGCGACGGCGCGCAACTGCTTGAGAAATTCTGCGCCCTGCAGCCCGACATTGTGCTGCTGGACCTGTCGATGAAACACACCGTGGGCCTGGATGCCTTGCAGCAGCTCAAGCGCGCCTACCCCAAGTGCAAAGTGCTGATCCTGTCGATGCACACCGATCCCGAGATGATCATGCGCGCCCTGGAGTCTGGTGCCCACGGCTACCTGCTCAAGGACACCACCGCCAACGAGCTGGAACATGCCCTGCTGGCTCTGCGTAACAACGAACGCTATCTGAGCCCTGCCATCGCCCACACAGTGATCAACCAGGCGCTGATCCGTAGCCAGGACTCCAGCGCGCCTGTCGCCCACAGCCACAACCTGACGGCGCGGCAACTGGAAATCCTGCGCTTGATCGTGCGCGGCAAATCCACCCGGGAAATTGCCCACGGCCTGGGCCTGAGCATCAAGACTGTCGAAGCCCACCGCTCGCAGATCATGAAGCGCTTGCAGATTTTTGACGTGGCGGGCCTGGTGCTATTTGCCGTGCGTGAGCAGATCATCAGCCTGGACGACTAACGGCGAACCCAGCGGCAAGTGCACGCGCAGGGCATTGGGCAGCGCCTCGAAGTGCAGGTCGTCGCCTTCCAGCGGCTCGCCGTCGAGGTTGATGTACAAGCCTTGTGCGACCTTGATCTTCACCCAGGGCAGGCGTGCGCGCACGAACATGGTGTCCAGGCCCCAGCCGTTGTTCATCAACTCACGCAACGTGCCGACCACCTCTTGAGGCGCCGGCAAGATGCTGACATCCAACAGCCCGTCATCAGCCAATGCACCGGGGCACAGCACATGCCCGCCACCGGCCTGGCGACCGTTGCCGATGCCCAACGCGAGCAACTCGCCTTTCCAATGGAAATCCGGGCCTTCCAATTCACCGTAGGCGGCTTTCAATTCACTGAAGCGGGTTAAACCGGTGAACAGGTACGCGGCACCGCCCAAGACCTTCTTCAGGTCTTCGGAGGTGTTGGCCGTGACCTGGCTGCCAAAACCACCGGTGGCCATATTCAGGAAAATTTGCCCACCGACCTGGCCCAGGTCGATCGCCCTGGGCTGTACGTCCAGCAAGGCCAGGGCGCCAGCCGGCTCCAACGGCACGCCGGCGGCCTTGGCGAAATCATTGGCGGTGCCCAGGGGCATCAGCACCAGGCTGGCGTCAGTGTTGGCATAGGCCATGGCTTCGGCCACATCGCGCAAGGTGCCGTCGCCACCGCCGGCAATGATATGGGTGTACCCCTCGGCCAGGGCTTCATTGACCAGTCGCCGGGCATCACCGCCCTCCCAGGTCACCCGCACCGCCAACTCCCCACCCTGCTCACGCCGCGCCAGCACAGCAGCGCGCACATCCTCGTTGAGGGCTTGTTTGCCGTGGAGGATCAACAGGGCTTTGGGGGCGGTCATTTGGGAGAATCTCCTGGGTCAAGGTGCTTGAAGGATGTTGACCTTTGGGGAACAGGAAAAGTCTGTGGCTGGAGAAAATTGATTGAGGTATGCAGATCAAAATGTGGGCTGTCAGGCAGATAGATGTCGGCTGGCAGGCCGTCATCGCAGGCAAGCCAGCTCCCACAGTTGGATCGGGGGGTGTCAGGTAGAGAGGTGTCGGCTGGTAGGCCGTCATCGCAGGCAAGCCAGCTCCCACAGTTGATCGCTGCGGCGGCCAAGCCGCGTCGAGAATCAGCCCTTGTGCAACTTACTCATCAACTGCGCCTCAGCCTGGGTCAGCCCACACGACTGGGTCAACTCATCCACCGTCGCCCCCATGCCAACCAGCTTGGCCGCCTGGGCAAACGACAGGTTCGACGGATCACGCTGCTCCAATTGCACCAACCTGTCGGGCAACGGCGCGAGAATCGCACGCAGTTCATGCACTTCATCCCCAACCCGCACCGCACTTTGCTGGAAGTGATCAACACGCTTGACCAGTTCCAGAATGCGCCGGTCGCGCACCGCATCGCGCTCGGCCTGTTGCAAGGCCGACTCCCGCTGCTGGCGCATATAGCGCAGCACAAACGCCAAGGTCCCGGCCCACAACAGGGCCAGGACAATCACCGCTGCCTCAAGGAACAATCAGATGCTCTCCAGTTCCGACCATTCTTCTTCGCTCATCATCTTGTCCAGCTCAACCAGAATCAGCAGCTCGCCGTTCTTGTTGCACACGCCCTGGATGAACTTGGCCGACTCTTCGTTACCCACGTTCGGTGCGGTTTCCACTTCCGATTGGCGCAGGTAAACCACCTCGGCCACGCTGTCGACCAGGATGCCAACCACTTGCTTGTCGGCTTCGATGATCACGATACGGGTGTTGTCGCTGACTTCAACCGTGTCCAGACCGAACCGCTGACGGGTGTCGATCACCGTCACCACGTTGCCGCGCAGGTTGATGATGCCCAGCACGTAGCTTGGCGCGCCTGGAACCGGGGCGATCTCGGTGTAGCGCAACACTTCCTGCACGCGCATCACGTTGATGCCGTAGGTTTCGTTATCCAGCTTGAAGGTCACCCATTGCAGGATCGGATCATCCAAACCTTGTGCGGACGCTGACTTGTTCATTCATCTGACCCCTTCAAATGCCGCTATCGACGGCGTGTGTGCACGTAGGCCGCGCAACCGCACGGCCCTTATTGTTCAATCAACTGCGTTTGTTCTGTGGCATTGCCTTCACCGCACCACTGGCGATCAACTCGGCCAGTTCGGCGACATCCAGCAACGCGCACATGTGTTCGATCACAGTGCCCGCCAGCCACGGCCGCTGGCCGCGGTGGCTGCGCCATTTGATTTCATTCGGGTCCAGGCGCAACGAGCGGCTGACTTGATGCACCGCCAGCCCCCACTCGTAGCCCTGCACCGAGATCACGTATTGCAGGCCCTGGCGAAAATCATCGCGGTAGCGGTCGGGCATCACCCAACGCGCCGTATCCAGCACCTTGAGGTTGCCGGCCTGGCTGGGCAGGATGCCGAGGAACCACTCCGGCTGCCCGAACAGCGGCGTCAGCTCCTGGCCTTCCAGGGAATAGATCGAGCCCAGGCACACCAGCGGCACCGCCAGGGTCAACCCGGCAACGTCGAACAGCAGGCACTCGAACGGCTCGGCAGCCCATGAGGGCCGACCGTCGCCCGTCACCGGCGGCGGCGTGATGCTGGGCGGCAGGTGCACGTCCACCAGCGGTTCGACCACCGGGGGGGCCACCACTGCCGGGGCTCTCGGCACCACCACGGGCGCCTCCACCACCTGCGCATCCCGCGCCTGTTCTTCCATCACCGCCTGCTGGAATTCATCCAGCGGGCTTTCGGGTTCGACAGCAGGCTCAAGTACCAGAATCGGTTCTGGCAGTTCCTCGGCCGTCGCATCCTGCAGCAAGGCATCCAGGTAGGATTCCAGTGCCAGTTGCGGGCGGGTCTTGAATTCGACAGGACGGTTCATCACGCCACCTGCGCCACAAGTTGTTGCGACAGCAGGTGCTTGAGCAACGCACGGTAGGCCAGCACCCCACGGCTCTTGCCGTCGAACTGCGACGGTGTGAGCCCGGCACGGCTGGCGTCACGCAGGCGCGTGTCCACCGGGATGTAGCCATTCCAGATGGTGTCCGGGTAGGCATCGCGCAATACGCGCAAGGTGCCGAGGGACGCCTGGGTGCGACGGTCGAACAAGGTCGGCACGATACTGAACGGCAGCGCCTGCTTGCGCGAACGGTTGATCATCGCCAGGGTGCTGACCATACGCTCCAGGCCCTTGACCGCCAGGTGCTCGGTCTGCACCGGGATCACCAATTGCTGGCTGGCCGCCAACGCATTGACCATCAGCACGCCGAGCAACGGCGGGCTGTCGATGATCGCGTAATCGAAGTCCTGCCACAGCTGCGCCAGGGTCTTGGCGATCACCAGGCCCAGGCCGCTCTGGCCTGGCGACTGGCGCTCCAGGGTGGCCAGGGCGGTGCTCGACGGCAGCAGGGAAATGCTTTCGTTGCTGGTGGGCAACAGCAGTTGCCCAGGCAGATCCGCCGGGACGCTGCCCTTGTGTAAAAACAAGTCATAGCAGCTGTGTTCCAGCGCATCCGGGTCGTAGCCGAAATAGCTGGTCATGGAACCGTGGGGGTCCAGGTCAACCACGACCACACGCTTGCCCGCTTCGGCCAGCAAGCCGGCCAAGGCGATGGAAGTGGTGGTCTTGCCGACCCCACCCTTTTGATTGGCAACTGCCCAGACTCTCATTCGGTTGGTTCCTCCCGGCGGGCACAGGCGCGACCGAGACATTGCATACGGTTATTGAGCCAGCGACGGAGAATTGACGTTACTCGGTCGGACCGGCGGCTTGACAACGGGCGGTGCAGTTTGTGTGCCAGCACGCTTCAACGCCGCATCCGGGGTGGCATTGGCAGTGCCAGTACCGGTCAGGCTGCGACGCACATCCAGGTTGCGCGAGACCACCAGCACCACCCGGCGGTTACGGGCGCGGCCTTCCAACGTGGCGTTATTGGCCACCGGCTGGAATTCACCATAGCCCACAGACGCCAGGCGCTGGGGGTTCACGCCCTGCATGGCCAACATGCGCACGATGCTCGACGCGCGGGCCGAGGACAGTTCCCAGTTGGTCGGGTACTGCGCGGTGCTGATGGGGAAATTGTCGGTGAAGCCTTCCACGTGGATCGGGTTTTCAAACGGTTTGAGGATCGCCGCCACCTTGTCGATGATCGTGAACGCCTGGTCACTGGGCAACGCATCGGCACTGGCGAACAACAGACTGGAGTTCAGCTCGATCTCCACCCACAACTCATTGCCGCGCACGGTCATCTGGTTGGAGCTGATCAGGTCGCCAAAGGCGGCACTGATATCGTCGGCGATACTTTTGAGCGGGTCGCTGGTGCCGCCGATGCCGGCGGCGGTTTCATCACTGTCATTGACCAGGGGCTTGGCCGGGGTCACCGTCTTGGGCCGCTCTTCGCCGATGGGGATCGGCTTGAGCGCCCGCTCGGCATCGTTGAACACGCCGACCAGCGCCTGGGAAATGATCTTGTACTTGCCTTCGTTGATCGACGAGATCGAGTACATCACCACGAAAAACGCGAACAGCAAGGTGATGAAGTCCGCGTAGGACACCAGCCAGCGTTCGTGGTTGACGTGTTCTTCAGGCTCGCGACGGCGACGGCTCACAGGCAAATACCTCCCTGACCGCTATTGGCCGCTCTACTGTGGCGAGCGAGCTTGCTCGCGCTGGGGCGCGAAGCGGCCCCCATCCAGGCAACGCGTTTGTTCAGACAGATTGCGGTACCTGGTTTTGGGGCTGCTTCGCAGCCCAGCGCGAGCAAGCTCGCTCGCCACATAAAGCTCACTGGCCACAGGTCAATGTGCATACCCATCAATCCATGAAGCCCTGAAGCTTCAATTCGATGGAGCGCGGGTTTTCGCCCTCGGCAATCGACAGGATGCCTTCGAGCAACATTTCGCGATAACGCGACTGGCGCATGGCAATCGACTTTAGCTTGCTGGCCACCGGCAGCAACACCAGGTTGGCACTGGCCACGCCGTAGATGGTCGCGACAAACGCCACGGCAATGCCGCTGCCCAGTTGCGAGGGGTCGGCCAGGTTGCCCATCACATGGATCAGGCCCATTACCGCGCCGATGATGCCGATGGTCGGCGCATAGCCGCCCATGCTTTCAAAGACTTTGGCGGCATTGATGTCACGGCTTTCCTGAGTGTAGAAATCCACTTCGAGGATGCTGCGGATCGCTTCCGGTTCGGCGCCATCGACCAATAGTTGCAGGCCTTTGCGCGCGTAGCTGTCAGGTTCGGCATCGGCCACGCCTTCCAGGCCCAGCAGGCCTTCCTTGCGGGCGGTGAGGCTCCAATTGACCACGCGGTCGATGCCGCCTGCCAGGTCGACCCGTGGCGGAAAAATGATCCACACCAGAATCTGCATGGCACGCTTGAACGAGCTCAGGGGCGACTGCAACAACGCCGCGCCCACGGTGCCACCGATTACGATCAGCGCTGCCGGGCCGTTGGCCAAGGCGCCGAGGTGGCCGCCTTCCAGGTAGTTGCCACCAATGATGGCGACAAATGCCATGGTGATGCCGATCAGGCTCAAGACATCCATCAGAGGCAGGCCTCCACCAGGTGCTTGCCGATGTCGTCCAGGCTGTAGACCGCATCGGCCAGGTCAGCCTTGACGATGGCCATGGGCATGCCATAGATCACGCAACTGGCTTCATCCTGGGCCCAGATGGCGCTACCGCCCTGTTTGAGCAGGCGCGCACCTTCACGGCCATCGGCGCCCATGCCGGTGAGCACCACCGCCAGAACTTTGTCGCCGTAGGACTTGGCTGCAGAACCGAAGGTGATGTCCACGCACGGCTTGTAGTTCAGGCGCTCATCGCCCGGCAGGATTTTGATCGCGCCACGCCCATCCACCATCATCTGCTTGCCGCCCGGCGCCAGCAGTGCCAGGCCAGGACGCAGGATGTCGCCATCCTCGGCTTCCTTGACGGTGATACGGCACAGCTTGTCCAGGCGCTCGGCGAAGGCTTTGGTGAACGCCGCCGGCATGTGTTGCACCAGCACAATCGGCGCCGGGAAGTTGGCCGGCAGTTGGGTCAGCACCCGCTGCAAGGCCACCGGGCCGCCAGTGGAGGTGCCGATGGCGACCAGTTTGTAAGCCTTGCGCTTGGGCGCGGGCGAATGCGCACTCGGCGCTGCGGCGGCACGTACCGGTGCGACCGCAGGCCGGGCCACGGGCGCAGGCGCCGGGCGCGCAAACGACGAGGTCGGCGCCGCTGCTGCGGGCGCAGGCGTGGCAGCTGGCGCGGGCGTGCTGAACAAGCTGCGACGGTTACTGCGGGAAATGCTGTGCACCTTCTCGCACAGCATCTGCTTGACCTTGTCGGGGTTGCGCGAGATGTCTTCGAAATTCTTCGGCAAAAAATCCACCGCGCCGGCATCCAAGGCGTCGAGGGTCACCCGCGCGCCTTCGTGAGTCAGCGACGAAAACATCAATACCGGTGTGGGGCAGCGTTGCATGATGTGGCGCACGGCCGTGATGCCATCCATCATCGGCATCTCGTAGTCCATGGTGATCACGTCCGGCTTCAAGGCAATGGCTTGATCGATCGCCTCTTTGCCGTTGGTGGCCGTGCCGACCACCTGGATCGTTGGATCAGCGGAAAGAATTTCCGAGACGCGGCGGCGGAAGAAACCCGAATCGTCCACCACCAGGACCTTGACTGCCATAAACACTCCGTTAGGCGGGGCGGGCATGACCGCCCTGCCCCACCAGAATCAAATACGCCGTGCGGCGTAACGCTTGAGCATGCTCGGAACATCGAGAATCAGTGCGATGCGACCGTCACCGGTAATGGTTGCGCCCGACATGCCCGGGGTGCCCTGCAGCATCTTGCCCAAAGGCTTGATCACCACTTCTTCCTGGCCCACCAGTTGGTCGACCACAAAGCCGATGCGCTGGGTACCCACGGACAGAATCACCACATGGCCTTCGCGCTGTTCTTCATGGGCGGCCGAGGCCACCAGCCAGCGCTTGAGGTAGAACAGCGGCAACGCTTTGTCGCGCACGATCACCACTTCCTGGCCGTCCACCACGTTGGTGCGCGACAGGTCGAGGTGGAAGATCTCGTTGACGTTGACCAGCGGGAAGGCGAACGCCTGGTTGCCCAGCATCACCATCAGGGTCGGCATGATCGCCAGGGTCAACGGCACCTTGATGACGATCTTGGAGCCCTGGCCCTTGGTCGAGTAGATATTGATCGAGCCGTTGAGCTGGCTGATCTTGGTCTTCACCACGTCCATGCCCACGCCACGCCCGGACACGTCGGAGATCTCGGTCTTGGTCGAAAAGCCCGGGGCGAAGATCAGGTT
Source organism: Pseudomonas sp. PA-1-3F (assembly GCF_021609665.1). Classification (NCBI taxonomy): domain Bacteria; kingdom Pseudomonadati; phylum Pseudomonadota; class Gammaproteobacteria; order Pseudomonadales; family Pseudomonadaceae; genus Pseudomonas; species Pseudomonas sp. PA-1-3F. Next base: position 117,401 of record NZ_WJZD01000020.1, read on the forward strand.
GTAGCACTCGGTGTCGGTCAGGCGGTCGGCGGCGTCCTTGTCCATCACGCCGCGCTTGACCGCGATATTGCGCAAAATGGTCGGGTCCATGCCTTTGCCGTCATCGGTGATCGACAGCAGGATGTGGTCGCCCTCTTGCTCCGCCGCCAAAATCACCTTGCCGTTGCGGGACTTGCCGGCGGCTTCGCGTTCTTCCGGGGTTTCTACACCGTGGTCGACCGCGTTGCGCACCAAGTGGACCAGCGGGTCGGCCAGAGCCTCGACGAGGTTTTTGTCGAGGTCGGTTTCTTCGCCCACCAACTCCAGGTTGATTTCTTTCTTGAGCTGGCGCGCCAGGTCGCGAACCAGGCGCGGGAAACGGCCGAAGACTTTCTTGATCGGCTGCATCCGCGTTTTCATCACCGCGGTTTGCAGGTCGGCGGTGACCACGTCGAGGTTCGACACGGCCTTCTGCATGGCTTCGTCGCCGCTGTTCAGGCCCAGGCGCACCAGGCGGTTACGCACCAGCACCAGTTCGCCCACCATGTTCATGATGTCGTCCAGGCGCGCGGTATCCACGCGCACGGTGGTTTCGGCTTCGCTGGCGGGTTTTTCCGCAGCAGCCGGCGCGGCTGCACGCGCAGGTGCCGGGGCGGCGGCAGGTGCTGGCTTGGCAGCCGGCGCAGGTTTGGCAGCAACCGGTGCCGCAGTGGCAGCGGCTGGCGCTGTAACCTGGGCGGCAGCGGCCGGGGCCACTTCGCTGAACTTGCCTTTGCCGTGCAACTCGTCGAGCAGGGCTTCGAATTCGTGATCGGAGATCAGCCCATCATCGGTAGGTGCTGCGCTGGCCGCTGGCGCAGCGGCGGCAGTGGCCGCCACCTCAGGCAGGGCTTCAGCCACAAAGGTGCCTTTGCCATGCAGTTGGTCGAGCAGTGCCTCGAACTCGTCGTCGGTGATGTCGGTGCTGGCGTTGGCAGCGGGTGCTTCTGGCGCAGCGGCAGGCGAGGCCACGGCATCTGCTGCGAACTGGCCTTTGCCGTGCAACTGGTCGAGCAACGACTCGAATTCGGCGTCGGTAATGTCTTCGCTGCTCGGCGTCGCGGCAGGCTGCACCGGCGCTTCAGCTTCGGCCTTGACCGCGCTGAGGGAGTTGAGCAGTTGTTCGAACTCGCTGTCGGTCACGTCCGGCTCGGCTTGCGCCACCGGCTCCGGCGCAGCCTCGACCACCGGCGCAGCCGCGGTGTCGGCAGGTTCGGCCAGGCGCGCCAGGGCGGCCAGCAGTTCCGGCGTGGCGGCAGTGATCGGCGCACGTTCACGCACCTGGCTGAACATGCCGTTGACCGCATCCAGTGCTTCGAGAATCACGTCCATCAATTCCGAGTCGACGTGACGCTCACCCTTGCGCAGGATGTCGAAGACGTTCTCGGCGATGTGGCAGCACTCCACCAGCTCATGGAGCTGGAGGAAGCCGGCGCCCCCTTTTACAGTGTGAAAACCGCGAAAAATTGCATTGAGCAGGTTCGCATCATCCGGTCGGCTTTCCAGCTCGACCAGTTGTTCGGACAGTTGCTCTAGAATTTCGCCGGCCTCTACAAGGAAATCCTGAAGGATTTCTTCATCGGCGCCGAAGCTCATGTGGGTGCTCCTTAGAAGCCTAAACTGGATAACAGGTCATCTACGTCATCCTGACCTGACACAACGTCTTCACGTTTATCGGCATGAATCTGCGGACCTTCACCCTTGGCGAGATGTTTTTGTGGATCTTTTTCCGAGAGGATCGCTTCGCGGTCATGTTCGATGCCGGCAAAACGATCGACCTGGCCGGCCATCAGCACCAATTTGAGCAAGTTGCTTTCCACTTCGGTGACCAACTGGGTCACGCGCTTGATCACCTGACCGGTGAGGTCCTGGTAATCCTGGGCCAGCAGGATGTCGTTGAGGTTGCTGGCCACCGTGCGGTTTTCCTGTTCGCTGCGCGACAGGAACCCGTCGACGCGACGCGCCAATTCACGAAACTCTTCAGCGCCCACTTCGCGGCGCATGAAGCGGCCCCAGTCCTGGCTCAAGGCCTGGGCTTCGGTGGCCATGCCGTTGACCAGGGGCGTGGCGTTTTCCACCAGGTCCATGGTGCGGTTGGCCGCTGCCTCAGTCAGCCTGACCACATAGGACAGACGTTCAGTGGCATCAGTGATCTGGGAAATTTCTTCGGCCTGGGGCATGCGCGGGTCAATCTGGAAATTGACGATTGCGCTGTGCAGCTCGCGTGTGAGCTTGCCCACTTCCTGGTACAGGCCGCGGTCACGGGTCTGGTTAAGCTCATGGATCAACTGCACCGCATCGGCGAACTGGCCTTTTTCCAGGCTGTCGACCAACTGGTGAGCATGTTTTTTCAGGGTCGACTCAAAGTCGCCCTGTGACGTTTCGTTATGCTCCATAGCTCCCCCGCGATGGCATTAGCCGTGGATGCGTTCGAAGATTTTCTCGATCTTCTCTTTCAAGGCCAGTGCCGTGAATGGCTTGACCACGTAACCGTTGACCCCGGCTTGGGCGGCTTCGATGATCTGTTCGCGCTTGGCTTCGGCGGTCACCATCAGCACAGGCAGGCTGCGCAGTTTTTCATCGGCGCGCACATGGCGCAGCAGGTCGATACCGGTCATGCCCGGCATGTTCCAGTCGGTCACCAGAAAGTCGATGCTCCCGCTGTTGAGGATCGGAATGGCCGTCAGGCCGTCATCCGCCTCGACCGTGTTGGTGAACCCAAGGTCACGCAACAGGTTTTTAATGATCCGCCGCATCGTTGAGAAGTCATCAACGATGAGGATTTTCATGTTCTTGTCCAATTCGACCTCCAAGCAGTCTTAAACGCGCCCAGCACCTGGACGCGCCATTTCAATCAACAGGCGTTACACAAAAAGGACTGCCCAGGGCACCACGGCACACAGCCGCGAAACCTTGCGATCTCACGGCAGCGTCTGCAGTGCCCCCACACTGCCTGTCAGCGCGCGCGCCACTCGGCCAATCGGCCCCGCAAGCGGGCTGCGCACTGGCTATGCAACTGGCTGACACGCGATTCGCTGACCCCCAGGACCTCACCGATTTCCTTGAGGTTAAGCTCTTCGTCGTAGTACAGCGCCAGCACCAGCCGCTCACGCTCTGGCAAATTGGCGATTGCATCGGCCAACGCGCCCTGGAAGCGTTCATCTTCCAGGTCGCGCGACGGCTCCGTATGCGCGCTCGCGCCGTCCTCGTGCAGCCCTTCGTGTTCGCCGTCCTGTAAAAGGTCGTCGAAACTGAACAGGCGGCTGCCCAAGGTATCGTTCAAAATCCCGTAGTAATCGTCGAGACTCAATTGGAGTTCGGCCGCAACTTCATGATCTTTAGCGTCACGACCGGTTTTTGCTTCAATTGCACGAATTGCATCGCTGACCATGCGCGTATTGCGGTGTACCGAACGCGGCGCCCAATCGCCTTTACGCACTTCATCGAGCATCGCGCCACGGATACGGATACCCGCATACGTTTCGAAACTGGCACCCTTGCTGGCGTCGTATTTGGTCGAGACTTCAAGCAGGCCGATCATGCCGGCCTGGATCAAGTCTTCGACCTGCACACTCGCGGGCAGGCGCGCCAACAGGTGATAGGCAATGCGCTTGACCAACGGCGCATAGCGCTCGATCAATTCGCCCTGGCTGTCACGTGCCGACTTTTTGTAAAGGTTGTAGCCGCTGGATGTCATAGCACCGGTCCTGCGCTCGTCTGATGCACCAAACGCTCGACGAAAAACTCCAGATGCCCCCGCGGGTTGGCGGGCAACGGCCAGGTATCGACCTTCTGGGCAATGGCCTTGAACGCCAGTGCGCATTTCGAACGAGGGAACGCTTCGTAGACCGCACGCTGCTTTTGCACGGCCTTGCGCACACACTCGTCATAGGGAACTGCGCCGACGTATTGTAAAGCCACATCGAGGAAGCGATCCGTGACCTTGGTCAACTTGGCGAACAGGTTGCGCCCTTCCTGCGGGCTCTGGGCCATGTTGGCCAACACGCGAAAGCGGTTCATGCCGTAGTCACGGTTAAGCAGTTTGATCAGCGCATAGGCGTCGGTGATAGAGGTGGGTTCGTCGCACACCACCAACAGCACTTCCTGCGCTGCGCGCACAAAGCTGACCACCGACTCGCCGATCCCGGCGGCGGTGTCGATCACCAGCACGTCGAGGTTGTCGCCGATGTCGCTGAACGCCTGGATCAGCCCGGCATGCTGCGCGGGGCTCAGGTGCACCATGCTCTGGGTGCCCGAGGCCGCCGGCACGATGCGAATGCCTCCGGGGCCCTGGAGCAGCACGTCGCGCAGCTCACAGCGGCCTTCGATCACATCGGCCAGGGTATGTTTGGGTGTCAGCCCCAGCAGAACGTCCACGTTCGCCAAGCCCAGGTCAGCATCCAGCAGCATGACGCGACGGCCAAGCTCTGCCAGGGCCAGGGACAAATTCACTGACACGTTAGTTTTCCCGACGCCACCTTTGCCGCCGGTCACCGCGATCACCTGTACGGGATGCATGCTGCCCATTTTATTTCTTTACCTTGTCTTGCTTAGACGCAGGCTACATGGCTTGGCCGCGTGAATCGCTTGCAGACCATCGATGTAGGTACATTTCACGGTGTTCATCCTGCCTCAACCCACCCGTTTAGCCGGGTGGTGGTAAAGGTCGGCGAACATATCGGCCATCGCTTCCTCGCTAGGCTCGTCTTGCATTTGCACACTCACGGCACGGCTGACCAACTGATGACGGCGCGGCAGATGCAGATCATCCGGGATCCGCGGCCCGTCGGTGAGGTAGGCAACCGGTAATTCATGGCTGATGGCCAGGCTCAACACCTCGCCCAGGCTCGCGGTTTCATCGAGCTTGGTGAGGATGCAACCGGCCAGGCCGCAACGCTTGTAACTGTGATAGGCAGCGGTAAGAACCTGTTTCTGGCTGGTGGTTGCAAGCACCAGGTAATTTTTTGACTTGATGCCTCGCCCGGCCAGGCTTTCGAGCTGCATGCGCAGCGCCGGATCACTGGCTTGCAGGCCGGCGGTATCGATCAGCACCACGCGCTTGCGCAGCAACGGGTCGAGGGCATTGGCCAGGGACTGGCCCGGGTCGACATGGGTCACCGGCACGTTGAGGATGCGGCCCAGGGTCTTGAGCTGCTCCTGAGCGCCGATACGGTAACTGTCCATGCTCACCAGGGCGATATTCTGCGCGCCGTATTTAAGCACGTAACGGGCCGCAAGCTTTGCCAGGGTGGTGGTCTTGCCCATGCCGGCGGGGCCGACCATGGCGATTACACCGCCCTCTTCCAGGGGTTCGATTTCCGGCGTGGCAATCATGCGCGCCAAGTGCGCCAGCAGCATGCGCCAGGCCTGCCGCGGCTCTTCGACTTCAGCGGTCAAGGCCAGCAGGTCGCGGGACAACGGGCCGGACAGGCCGATGCGTTGCAGGCGACGCCAGAGGTTGGCTTGCTGCGGCTTGCTGCCTTGCAGTTGGGTCCAGGCCAGCGAGCCGAGCTGCACTTCGAGCAATTCACGCAGGCCGTTGAGTTCAAAACGCATCGAGTCAATCACGCGCTGGTCAACTGCGGCAGCCGGGGCAGGCGCTGCAGGACGCGGCGGTTCGACAAAGGTGGGTTCAACCAGCGGCTCGGCGGCGGTCAGCGGCAGGCCGGCAAACAGCTGGCGATTGGTGCTGGCATCGCTGTCGCCACGCATGCTCAGTTCAGCCTGGGCCGACACAATGCGCGAGGCGGTCTTGCGCAGCTCGTCTTCGAGCTCCATGTTTGGCACGCGCGGGGCCAGCGCCTGGGGCGTGTAATCCAGGGCAGCCGTCAGCTCGACACCGCCGGCAATCCGACGGTTACCGATAATCGCGGCATCGGCGCCCAGCTCATCACGGACCAGTTTCATGGCCTGACGCATATCGGCGGCGAAAAAACGCTTAACTTGCATAACCCACTACCTCAGCCATTGGGCCCAACTGTCGCGACAATAGTCACTTGCTTATTGTCAGGAATTTCCTGGTAAGCCAACACGTGCAAATTCGGTACAGCCAGGCGTCCGAACCGCGACAACATCGCGCGAACCGGGCCGGCCACCAGCAGGATCACCGGATTGCCCTGCATTTCCTGGCGCTGTGCGGCGTCGATCAACGAACGCTGCAGCTTTTCAGCCATGCTTGGCTCCAGTAAAACGCCCTCTTCCTGGCCTTGCCCTGCCTTCTGAATACTATTGAGCAATATTTGTTCCAACCTGGGCTCCAGGGTGATCACAGGCAGCTCCGACTCAGTCCCTACAATGCTTTGCACGATTGCGCGGGACACGCCGACACGCACCGCCGCCACCAGAGCGGCAGTATCTTGACTCTTGGCGGCATTGTTGGCGATGGCCTCGGCAATGCTGCGAATGTCGCGCACGGGCACCTGTTCGGCCAACAGCGCTTGCAACACCTTGAGCAACTGCGACAGTGACAGCACGCCAGGCACCAGCTCTTCGGCCAGTTTTGGCGACGATTTGGCCAGCAAGCCCATCAATTGCTGGACTTCCTCGTGGCCGATCAACTCGTGGGAGTGCTTGTAGAGAATCTGGTTGAGGTGCGTGGCGACCACGGTGCTGGCATCCACCACGGTGTAACCGAGGGACTGCGCCTGGCTGCGCTGGCTGACTTCGATCCACACCGCTTCCAGGCCGAAAGCCGGATCTTTGGCGGTAATGCCGTTGAGGGTACCGAACACTTGGCCGGGGTTGATCGCCAGTTCGCGGTCCGGGTAGATCTCGGCTTCGGCCAGGATTACCCCCATCAGGGTCAGGCGATAAGCGCTGGGGGCCAGGTCGAGGTTGTCACGGATATGCACCGTGGGCATCAAGAAACCCAGGTCCTGGGACAGCTTCTTGCGCACACCCTTGATCCGCGCCAGCAGTTGCCCACCCTGGTTGCGGTCGACCAGCGGGATCAGGCGGTAACCGACTTCCAGGCCGATCATGTCGATGGGCGTGACGTCGTCCCAGCCCAACTCCTTGGTTTCCTGGGCGCGGGCCGGGGATGGCAGCAGCTCCTGTTGACGGGCGATTTCCTGCTGGGCCTGGACTTTGACCTGGTTCTGCTTTTTCCAGAACAGGTACGCCGCACCACCCGCCAGGGCCGCCATGCTCAGGAACGAGAAGTGCGGCATGCCCGGCACAATGCCCATGATCGCCATGATGCCCGCCGCCACGGCCAGGGCCTTGGGCGAAGCGAACATCTGCCGACTGATCTGCTTGCCCATGTCTTCGGAGCCCGAAGCACGGGTAACCATGATGGCCGCCGCTGTGGATAACAACAGTGATGGCAATTGCGCCACTAAACCGTCACCGATGGTCAGCAAGGCATACACCTTGCCGGCATCGCCGAATGTCATGCCGTGCTGAAACATACCGACGGCCACACCGCCGATCAGGTTGATGAACAGAATCAACAGGCCGGCGATGGCGTCGCCGCGCACAAACTTGCTGGCACCGTCCATGGAGCCGTAGAACTCGGCTTCCTGGGCGACTTCCGCCCGACGGGCCTTGGCTTGGCCCTGGTCGATCAGGCCGGCGTTGAGGTCGGCGTCGATGGCCATCTGCTTGCCGGGCATGGCGTCGAGGGTAAACCGCGCGCTCACCTCGGAAATCCGCCCGGCGCCCTTGGTCACCACGACGAAGTTGATGATCATCAGGATCGCGAACACCACGATACCGACCACGTAGTTACCGCCGATGACCACCTCACCGAAGGCCTGGATTACCTTGCCGGCGGCGGCGTGGCCGTCCTGGCCGTGGAGCATCACCACCCGCGTGGAAGCGACGTTCAATGCCAGACGCAGCAGGGTCGCCACCAGCAGAATCGTCGGGAACACCGCGAAATCCAGCGGCCGCAAGGCGTACACGCACACCAGCAACACAACGACGGACAGGGCAATGTTGAAGGTAAAGAACACGTCGAGCAGGAACGGCGGCATCGGCAACATCATCATTGCCAGCATCACCAGCAACAACAACGGCACACCCAGATTGCCCCGCGACAGGTCAGTCAGGGTGCCACGGGCCGTGTTGAGCATTTGAGAGCGATCTACCACCGGTATTCCTCGGGTCCTTGAAGCAAAGTTTTGACGCTGGAGGGCGACTTGGAGGCGGGGTTGCAAGAAGCCTTCCAACTTTGCTTTCGGGGCCGATTTTCGAGTGGTAACCGATTCAAGTGTGGGAGCTGGCTTGCCTGCGATTGCGGTGTGTCAGGCGCACGACTTGAGCACTCTGCAAGGGTGACGCAGAGCGTCACGCGATGCGTTCCTCACGCGGGATCGTGGGAACGATCAAGAGGCTTGATACCTGAGGCTAGAACAATAACGCGGTTCCCTCGAGCATTCCCACGCTCTGCGTGGGAATGCCGCCTGGGACGCTCCGCGTCCCGAGCCAGGCGCACGACTTGAGCACTCTGCAAGGGTGACGCAGAGCGTCACGCGATGCGTTCCTCACGCGGGAGCGTGGGAACGATCAAGAGGCTTGATACCTGAGGCTAGAACAATAACGCGGTTCCCTCGATCACTCCCACGCTCTGCGTGGGAATGCCGCCTGGGACGCTCCGCGTCCCGAGCCAGGCGCACGACTTGAGCACTCTGCAAGGGTGACGCAGAGCGTCACGCGATGCGTTCCCACGCGGGAGCGTGGGAACGATCAAGAGGCTTGATACCTGAGGCTAGAACAATAATGCGGCTCCCTCGATCATTCCCACGCTCTGCGTGGGAATGCCGCCTGGGACGCTCCGCGTCCCGAGCCAGGCGCACGACTTGAGCACTCTGCAAGGGTGACGCAGAGCGTCACGCGATGCGTTCCCACGCGGGAGCGTGGGAACG
>NZ_WJZD01000021.1:0-115754 GCF_021609665.1 Pseudomonas sp. PA-1-3F
GGTTGGCGCAGCCGTCGAGGTACTTCTGCCAGGCCCAGTCGTACTTGAATGGCACGAGTTGGTTGAGGTCGGCGCGGCAGTTGATCATGCGCTTTTCGTCAACGGCGACGCGGGCGGAGGCGCCTTCCAGCTCGGCGAGGCCTTCGGCGACGTCGAGTTTGTCCAGGGCGGCCTTGGCGCGCACGATGGCGGCGGAGTCGTTGGCGGTGACGGCGCGGGCTTCCACGGCGGCAGCGGCGCCGGCACCGTCGAGACGGTCCATGTTGGCTTCGGTGGCGTGGCCGGCGTTGGCGCCTTTGATCACCGCTGCACCGGTGTCTTCGTTATCGACTTCATCCCAACTCAGCATTGAAATACTCCCTTCTGATCCGTTCTGACGGTGTTCAACCCGTCCAAAAAATGTGCGATTTGCAGGCTACCAGGCATTGAAATACTGCGCTGAGTGTGGTCGGTAAATACCGATTCTGCACACTATGTAGTGGTCTGTTTTGTTTGTGGGCACACTATATGGTGTGTAACAAGGTTGGTCAACGCACAAGATGTGCGGTTATAAGTCGCTGCCGAACGTTGGGCGCCGGGCAGATGGGAGGCGAAGAATATTTACTCAATATGTCTTTATGGAATAGATAAATAGTTATTTATTCCTTTTAATCTTTTCTATCGAGGCGCAATTTGAGGGCCTGCGCATTCGTGCGGATTGACCCAACAGCCAAAAGGAAAGCCGACATGACCATCAAAGCGATCAACGTGCGCAACCAGTTCAAAGGCGTGATCAAGGAGATTCTATTGGGGGAAGTGGTGTCGGAAATCGACGTACAAACCGCGTCTGGCATTGTGACGTCGGTGATTACCACACGTTCGGTGCGTGATCTGGAATTGAAGGTGGGCAGTGAAGTGATTGCCTTCGTGAAATCGACTGAAGTGTCCATCGCCAAGTTGTGAATGAATAATGTGGGAGGGGATTGCCTGCCCCTCCCACGAATGCTTCGTCGGGCAGGTTAGCGCTGGCGCAAGGCACGTTCCATGCGCTGTATACCTTCCTCCAGCATCGCCCGTGGGCAACCGAAGTTCAGGCGCACGAACTGCTGGCTGTCATCGCCAAATTCGATCCCTGCACTCAGGCCGACCTTGGCCTGCTCCAGGAAAAACTGCTGCGGGTCATCCAGGCCAAGAGCGCTGCAATCGAGCCACGCCAGGAAGGTGCCCTGTGGTGCATGCATCACCACACCAGGCAAGCGGGTCTTTACTGCATCGAGCAGGTAGTCACGGTTGGCCTGCAGGTACTGCAACAGCGCGCTGAGCCAGTCGGCGCATTCGCTGTAGGCGGCACGGGTGGCTTCCAGGCCCAGGGGGCTGACGCTGTCGACCATGCCGCAGCGCGCGTTATTCAAACGCTCGCGCACTGCCGCGTTCTGGACCACCGCAAAGCAGGTCTTCAAGCCGGCCACGTTATAAGCCTTGCTCGCCGACATCAGGGTGATGGTGCGCTGGGCAATCTCGGGGCTGAGGCTGGCGGTGGGGATATGGCGACGGCCGTCGAAGCACAGCTCTGCGTGGATCTCGTCGCTGATGAGCAGCGCGCCAGCTTCCAGGCAGGCATTGGCTACCGCCGTCAGTTCCTCCCTGGGAAATACCTTGCCGATGGGGTTGTGCGGATTACTCAGCAGCAACGCACCGGCACCGCTCAATGCCTGGCGCATCGCAGGCATAGGCGTGACGTATTCGCCGTTGAGCAACTCGAACGGCATTTCGATGCGTGGCAGATTCCAGTTGCCCGGCGCCAGGCGAATCGGCCGATAGTTGGGGGTTTGCAGCACCACCGCCTGGCCAGGCTGGACGAAGGCGTGCAGGGCCATATTGAAGCCAGGCTCGACGCCAGGCAGGAACAGCAGTTCTTCGGGCTGTACGCGCCAGGCGTACTTGGCCCACAGGTCAGCGACGATGGCATCGCGCACGTCCGGGCCGGCCACGCTGTAGCCGAGAATCTGCTGGTCGAGCCGCGCGTGCAGGGCTTGCAAGATGGCGGGCGGCGCGGCGATGTCCATGTCGGCGATCCACATCGGCAGAACGTCTTGCGGGTAACGGCTCCACTTGGTACTGCCGGTATCGAAGCGTGGGTGGATCGTGTCGAAATCAAAGCTCATGGACAGGCTCGTATCAGGGCGGCTGCGAAAGAATGGCGCCGATTCTAGCGCCATTAATTTTATAGGCCAGAGCTGATTGCCGCCTTGCACAGCGGTGTGCGTTCCATGACCGACAAGTTCTGTAATAAAAACGCCATTGCGCTGGGGATTGAATCAGCGAGGGGCTATTTTGGTGCATCTCAATAATCAGAGTAGCCATGGATGAAATACCAACCCTTGAGTCACACCTTGATTGCTACCGCGCTGGTATTAACGGTCAACGGGGTGCACGCAGCTTCCCAAGCCCCGGTTGCGGGTGAAAATGGCATGGTGGTCACGGCCCAGCACCTGGCAACCCATGTGGGTGTCGATGTGCTCAAGGCCGGCGGTAACGCAGTCGATGCGGCGGTGGCGGTGGGTTACGCACTGGCGGTGGTGTACCCGGCGGCGGGCAACCTCGGCGGTGGCGGTTTCATGACGGTGCAACTGGCGGACGGGCGCAAGACCTTCCTCGACTTCCGCGAAAAAGCCCCGCTGGCGGCGACGGCCGATATGTACCTCGACAAGGCCGGCAATGTGGTCGAGGGCCTCAGCGCCAAAGGCCATTTGGCGGTCGGCGTACCGGGTACGGTGTCCGGCATGGAGCTGGCCCTGAGCAAATACGGCACCCTCAAGCGCGCCCAAGTGATTGCCCCGGCGATCAAGCTGGCGGAAAACGGCTTTGAGCTGGAGCAGGGCGATATCGACCTGTTGCACACCGCCACCGGTGAGTTCGAAAAAGACCAGGATATGCGTGGCATCTTCCTGCATAACGGCGAGCCGATGCAGGTAGGCCAGAAGCTGGTGCAGAAGGACCTGGCCAAAACCCTGAAGGAAATCTCGGCCAAGGGCACCGACGGTTTCTATAAAGGCTGGGTCGCCAAGGCGGTAGTGGATTCCAGCCAGGCCGGCAAAGGCATCATCACCCAGGCCGACCTCGACGCCTACAAAACCCGCGAACTGGCCCCCATCGAGTGCGACTACCGTGGCTACCATGTGGTCTCGGCGCCGCCACCCAGCTCCGGCGGTGTGGTGATCTGCCAGATCATGAACATCCTCGAAGGCTACCCAATGGCCGACCTGGGCTATCACTCGGCCCAGGGCCTGCACTACCAGATCGAAGCGATGCGCCACGCCTACGTGGACCGCAACAGCTATCTCGGTGACCCGGACTTCGTGAAGAACCCCATCGAGCATCTGCTGGACAAGAACTACGCGGCCAAGCTACGTGCGGCGATCGAACCGCAAAAGGCCGGTGATTCCCAGGCAATCAAACCGGGTGTATCGCCCCATGAAGGCAATAACACCACCCACTATTCCATCGTCGACAAATGGGGCAACGCGGTCTCGGTGACCTATACCCTCAACGACTGGTTTGGTGCCGGGGTGATGGCGAGCAAGACCGGGGTGATTCTCAACGATGAAATGGACGACTTCACCGTCAAGGTCGGCGTGCCGAACATGTACGGGCTGGTGCAGGGCGAAGCCAACGCCATCGCACCGGGCAAGGCGCCGCTGTCGTCGATGAGCCCGACCATCGTCACCAAGGACGGCAAGGCGGTGATGGTCGTCGGTACACCGGGGGGCAGTCGCATCATCACTGCCACCTTGCTGACCATCCTGAATGTCATCGACTACAAGATGAATATCCAGGAAGCCGTGGACGCGCCGCGCTTCCACCAGCAGTGGATGCCTGAGACCACCAACCTTGAGACGTTTGCCGTGAGCCCGGATACCCAGAAGATTCTCGAGAGCTGGGGCCATAAGTTTGCTGGTCCGCAAGATGCCAACCATTTGGCGGCGATCCTGGTCGGTGCGCCTGCTCTGGATGGCAAGCCGGTGGGTAACAACCGCTTCTATGGGGCCAATGACCCGCGACGCAATACGGGGTTGTCGTTGGGTTACTAAGGCTTCACACCGTTGGTGTAGGAGCGAGCTTGCTCGCGAAGATCGTTAACGATAACGCGGGGTGCCTGATTCACAGCGGCGCACTCCGGTTTTTCGCGAGCAAGCTCGCTCCTACAGGGGGAAGGCGAGCAACTGCTTGACGGCGGTAAATGCCGCCTGGCGGCGCTGCTCCCAATCCCCGCCAATCACCACCAGCGGCTGTCGATGCTCCTGCATCCACTCCAGGCTGGCCTGAAAAAACGCCCGGCGATCCGCCAGTTCCGGCTGGCAGCGCTGGCCGTCGGCACTCCATTCCACATCCTCGGGTGAGAGCAGCAGGTGCAGGTCGTAATGCCGCGCCAGAAGTTCGTCATCAAGCCAGCCGGGATAGTCGCCGAACAGGGTCTGGCTCCAGAGCTTGTTGGTCAGCAGGTGGGTGTCGAGGATCAGCAAGGCGGGGCGTTTGGCGCGGGCGGCATCCTCCCAGGCCAACTGGCCCTGGGCAATGGCCGGGATATTCGCCAGGGTGGTGTCGCGCTGATGCTGGTCGATGAAGTACCGCACATATTCCCCCACCATCAACCCGCCGAAGCGCGCGTGCAACTGCGCCGCCAGCCAGCTCTTGCCGCTGGATTCGGGGCCCGCCAATACCACCACTTTCATGCGCGTAACGCCGGGTCGGCGCGCCACTCGCGCCAGCCTTGCACGGCAATCACGGTAAACAATGCATAGAGTGCAGCCGTGAGATAGAGGCCTTTGTAGAGGAACAGGCCGACGAAGATCACATCCACCACAATCCACAACGGCCAGCACTGCACGCGTTTTTGCGCCATCCACATCTGCGCGACCAGGCTGAAGCCGGTGAGGGCGGCGTCGAGCCAGGGCTGGGCGGCGTCAGTCCAGTGGGCCATGGCGGCGCCCAGCAGCAGACTGCCGACGGCGCCCACAGCCAGGCTGGCCATGATTGCCGGCGCTTTCAGGCTGGTGACCTGGCGGCCTTGCTTGACCTCGCCAGCGCGGGTCCACTGCCACCAACCGTAAACTTGCAGCGCCGCGTAGACCACTTGCAGCAGCATGTCCGAGTAGAGCTTGACCTCGAAAAACACCCAGGTGTAGAGCAACACCATCACCAGGCCGATGGGCCAGCACCAGGGGTTTTGTTTGACCGTCAGCCAGACAGCGATCACCCCCAGGGCGGCGGCGAACAGTTCAAGCCCGGACATGGTGGATCCTTGGGAGAGTGGGAGAGGGCGGTGATTGTACCCAGAGCTCACCGATCCTCAAACACAGCAATGCGTCATTGCCCTCTGTAGGAGCGAGCTTGCTCGCGAAGATCGTCAAGGTTACCGCGTATTGTCTGAATAACCGCGGTGCCTATGGGTTTTTCGCGAGCAAGCTCGCTCCTACAAAAGGCTAATCAGCGCTAGATTCGGAATTGGCGCAGCAACCCATCAAGCTGCTCACTCAAGCCACGCAACTGCGCACTCGCCACGCTCGATTGCTCCGCCGCCAGCGCCGTGCTGTGGGACAGCCCGGCCGCTTGGGTGACGTTCTGGTTGATGTCTTCCACCACATGGGCCTGCTGCAGGGTGGCGCTGGCAATCGAGGCGTTCAGGCCGTTGAGGTTATGCAGCGCCTGGCCGATGGCAGTCAGGCTTGCACCGGCCTGGCCGGCTTGCTCGATGGTCAGTTGCGAGGCGCTGTGGCTGTCGCTGATGACCTTGACCGCCGCTTCCGAGTGGCCTTGCAGGCGCTCGATCATTACCTGGATCTCGGCGGTGGATTTCTGCGTGCGCTGGGCCAGCAGCCGCACCTCATCGGCGACCACCGCAAACCCACGGCCTTGCTCCCCGGCGCGGGCGGCTTCGATGGCGGCGTTGAGGGCGAGCAGGTTGGTCTGGTCGGCGATGGAGCGGATCACCTCCAGTACCCCGCCGATCTGCGTGCTTTCGCTGGAGAGTGTGCGGATCACCTCCACAGCCTGGCTGATGGTGGTGGAGAGCTGGTCGATCTGCTGCAAGCTGCCGTCGATGTTGACCTGGCCCTGTTGTGCCTGGGCCTGGGCATCGCGCATTTCGCTGGCGGCGTGTTCGGCATTCTTCGCTACGTCCTGCACGCCGTAAGTGACTTCGTTGATGGCGGTGGCCACCAGTTCCATCTGCTGCGATTGCTGCTGGCTGCGGTCATGGGCCTGGCTGGCGTTGTGGCCCAGCTCGGTGGACGACTGGCCCAGGGCGTTCGCGCACACCTGCAACTGGCCGACAACCTGGCGCAGCTTGGCGGTGAAGCTATTGAAGTGCTGGGCCAGTGCGGTCAGTTCGTCACGACCATGGGTGTCGAGGCTGTGGGTCAGGTCGCTTTCGCCGCTGGCGATATTGCCCATGGCATTCACCGCCGCCTGCAACGGCTGCACGATGCTGCGAGCGATCAACACCACCAGCACGGCCATCATCAACGCAATGCCCAGGCCAATGGCCGAGGCTTTCCACACCTGGCCCCTGAATTCAGCCTGTACATCGTCGACGTAGACGCCGGAGCCGATAATCCAGCCCCAGGGTTCGAACAGTTGGATGTACGAGGTTTTCTCTACCGGCGCTTCGGCGCCGGGCTTCGGCCAGCGATAGTTGACGATGCCGGCGCCCTTGGCCTTGGCCAGGCTCACGAATTCGTTGAACACGGCGAAACCGTCCGGGTCGCGAATCGCCGAGAGGTTCTGGCCGTCGAGCTTGGGGTTGGCCGCGTGCATGATCATCACGGGGGTGAGGTCGTTGATCCAGAAGTAATCATCGTGGTCATAACGCAGGCCGCGCACCGCGCTCAGGGCCTGTTGTTGCGCGGCGTCACGGGTCAGTACGCCGGTTTTCTCCAGGTTCTGGTAATAGCTGAGTACGCCACTGGCGGTCTGTACCACGTGCTGGGTCTGCTGGCGCTTGGCCTGGTAGAGGTCGCCGTGGATCTGGTTGAGCATCAACAGCCCCAAGGCCAGCAGCATCAACACGGCGACTATCAGGATCAGCCAAAGGCGGCGGCTGATCGACATGCTGCGCAAACTGTTCATCGTCCTGTCACTCCCTGCTCTTTATAATTGTGGTGCTGCTTCGAGATTTCCGGCGTGTCTGATAGGCTTTCGGCCCGGAATCGAAAAACCTGAGTACTGCCTGATTTTTCACGGAATTTTTGCAGACCGGCGTTGAGAATCAACTGCGGGCGCTTGTGTGCGCTCGTCGTCAGTGAACTTAAAAAAGACTAAGAGGCATGCCACGCGCATGACCTTTGGAGACAGCATGGATTTTTGGACCGCCATACAGGCATTGATTCTCGGCATCGTCGAGGGGCTTACGGAGTTCTTGCCGATCTCCAGCACTGGCCACCAGATCATCGTCGCCGACCTGATCAATTTTGGCGGCGAGCGTTTCGAAGCCTTCAATATCATCATCCAGCTGGGCGCGATCCTGGCGGTAGTCTGGGAGTTTCGGCGCAAGATCTTTGACGTGGTCATCGGCCTGCCGACCCAGCCCAAGGCCCGGCGCTTTACCGTCAACCTGATCATCGCCGTGTTGCCGGCGGTGGTATTGGGGGTGATTTTTGCCGACCTGATCAAGCACTATCTGTTTAACCCGATCACTGTAGCGACTGCCCTGGTAGTGGGTGGCGTGATCATGTTGTGGGCCGAGCGCCGCCAACATGCAGTGCGGGCTGAAACCGTCGACGACATCACCTGGAAAGACGCCCTCAAGGTCGGCCTGGCCCAGTGTCTGGCGATGATCCCGGGCACTTCGCGCTCCGGTGCAACGATCATCGGCGGCCTGTTGTTCGGCCTGTCGCGCAAGACAGCTACCGAGTTCTCGTTCTTCCTGGCGATGCCGACCATGGTCGGTGCGGCGGTGTACTCGGGCTATAAATACCGTGACCTGTTCCAGCCCGCGGACCTGCCGGTGTTCGCCATTGGCTTTGTCACCTCGTTCATCTTCGCCATGATTGCGGTCAAGGCCCTGCTCAAGTTCATCGCCAGCCACAGCTACGCGGCGTTTGCCTGGTACCGGATTGCGTTCGGCCTGGTGATCCTGGCGACCTGGCAGTTCGGCTGGATCGACTGGACTGCGGTCAAGCCATGACTATCCAGCACCCACGCCTGAAGGCGCTGATCTTTGTACTGCTGTGTGCCGCGCCGCTGCTGGGCTCGGCGTTGCTGTGGTATCGCGGCGAAACGGTGATCCCGTTGATGGCCTATGGCGTGGTCAGCGTGGTGGCGTTCTTCTTGTACTGGAGCGATAAGCGCAAGGCGCAGACCGAAGGCTGGCGCACCCCGGAAAACATCCTGCATGCGGTGGAGTTGGCGGGCGGTTGGCCGGGGGCGTTGATTGCCCAGCAGGTGTTCCGGCACAAGACGCGCAAGGTGTCTTACCAGGTGTTGTTCTGGGTGATTGTGCTGTTGCACCAGGTGTTCTGGCTGGACCAGCTGTTCCTCGGCGGCACCTTGCTGTCAATCCTCTAGCCGCAAGCCAATCTGTGTGCGCTTGGGCAGCTTGCTTACCACCAACTGGTGGGAGCGCTGCAACAGGCCACGCAGTTCCTCTGCGCCCAAAGGGTAGGGCGTGTTCATGATGACCCACTGCGCCCTCGCCAGGTAAGGCGCCGGGTGAATGCCCGGGCGGTCGACGTGACCCAGGAACAGTTCTTTGTCGACCTTGAAGGCCAGCGACTCACCGCGCAGGTTCTGCAAGGCGAACATCTTGTTGCCAGCAATCGAGAACACCCGCACGCCACCCCATTTATAGTCTTCGCGGGCGCCTGGCAGGCTCAGGCAAAAACGTGCGACTTGTTCTTCCGTCATGCTCATAACAGCCGATCTCCACAGCCTTTGAAGCCTTCTTCCAGATAGTCGATCCAGGCCCGGATGGCCGGCAGCACGCCGCGCCGGTGCGGGTAGACCGCCTGCAGCCAGCCGCCTGGCAATGACCATTGCGGCAGCAGTTGCACCAGCCGGCCGCTGGCCAGTTCTTCTTCGCAGTACATCATTGGCAGCACCGTAAAGCCCACACCCATCATTGCGCTGGCCTTGCGCACGATAAAGTCTTCGATGCCCAGGCGCGCCTCCATCACTAGCTCGTGCATATTGCCCTGGGGGTCGATGATGCGTTGGTGCACCATTCGGTCCGCCTCGAGTGCGCCAAGGATTGGCAACTGCTTGAGGTCTTCCAGGGTTTCGACCCGCCGCTCACGCATGAAAACGGGGCTGGCCACCAGCACGGTATGCGCCTGGCGCAGGCGTTTGGTGACCAGCAACGGGTCTTCGTCGCCCAGTTCGCGTACGCGCAGCGCTACATCAATGCCTTCGGCCACCAGGTCGACGCGGCGATTCACCAGGGTCATGTCCAACTGCACCAACGGGTGCGCGGCCAAAAAACCGGCTACCAGCTCCGGCAGGATCTGCTGGGCCAGGCCCACCGGGCAACTGACCCGCAAGCGCCCCCGTGGTTCGCTGGACATACTGGCCACGGCCTCGTCGGCCATTTCCGCTTCAAGCAGCATGGCCTGGCAGTGGCGCAGGTAGCGTTCGCCGACGGCGGTGAGCGTCAGTTGCCGGGTGGTGCGTTGCAGCAAGCGTGCACCCAGGCGGTCTTCCAGTTCGGCAATGCGCCGTGAAAGCCTGGATTTGGGAATGCCGAGCAGCCGGCCAGCCGCAGCAAAACCGCCGGCTTCGACGACTTTGGCGAAATAGTAGAGGTCGTTGAGGTCTTGCATGGTGGGCCTATTGTCCTGTCAGTGGGACAAACTATCGCATTTCGGGTGGCTTATCGACCATTGGTTTCATGCGTAGCATCACCACCATCTGATCGCCACTGTCGATCCCACCTCGGAGATCCATCATGAAACTGTTGCACATCGATTCCAGCATCCTCGGCGACAACTCGGCCTCCCGTCAGCTCAGCGCCGGTGTGGTCAAGGCATGGCAAGCCGCGCAGCCGGGTGTGGAAGTGACCTACCGCGACCTCGCCAGCGAAGGCATCAACCATTTCTCCGGCGCTACCTTGGGCGCATTGGGCACTGCTGCGGAACTGCGCGATGCGGCGCAAAAGCACGAGGCTGAACTGAGTGCATCGTCGCTGGCTGAATTCCTCGCCGCCGATGCTGTGGTAGTCGGTGCGCCGATGTACAACTTCACCATCCCAACCCAATTGAAAGCCTGGATCGACCGCATCGCAGTGGCCGGCCAGACCTTCCGTTACTCCGAAGCCGGCCCTGAAGGCCTGTGCGGCAACAAAAAAGTCATTATTGTCTCCACCGCCGGCGGCCTGCATGCCGACCAAGCTTCGGGCGCTGCCCACGAAGGCTACTTGAAGCTGCTGTTCGGCTTCCTGGGCATCACCGACATTGAGATCGTGCGCGCTGAAGGCCTGGCCTACGGTGATGAAGTGCGCAGCAAAGCCATGAGCGACGCCAACGTGCGCATCAACGAGCAACTGTTCGCCGCTGCGTAAGGCTTATGTAAATTTGGCCTGTCCTCGGTTTCATTCTGAAACCGAGCGCCTAAACTCTGTATTCTGATCGCCTGAACGCGAGCGGAGTACGGAGTTTTTTCGTTGTGGCCCAGGATATGCACACATCCCTGCGATACCCTGGACTTTTTATTCGACAGGCCGGTTCTTGTGCAGCAAAGGTGGACGTCCCCATGATGCGTCTTTGTGCTGTTTTGGTACTTTCGCTGTTGGGCGGCCTGGTTTCAGTGCACGCCGCACCGGCACCGCACCCCCATTGGAGTGTGGGGTTTCATCGCATGAGTGTGCTCGACCCGCTGGATTCGCAGCCGATGAAGGCCATCGCGTTTTACCCTTCCACCGATACCGAACGCACCACGCCGCTGGGCGCCTATCAGGTCGCGGCCAGTGAAGATGCCAAGGTTGCTATCGGCCGTTTTCCGATGCTGATGCTGTCCCACGGCAACACCGGCACGCCCCTGGCCCTGCACGACCTGGCTACGTCACTGGTGCGTAAGGGATTCGTAGTGGTGGCGGTCCTGCATCCCGGCGACAACTATAAGGACCACAGCCGCCTGGGCACCGTGAGTAATCTGTATGGCCGGCCGATCCAGATATCCCAGGCGATCACCGCCACCCTGGCCGATCCGATGCTGTCGCCCTTTGTCGATGTCGATCAGATCGGCGTCATTGGTTATTCCGCCGGTGGCGAAACGGCATTGATCCTGGCGGGCGCCAAACCGGATTTCGAACGTCTGCGCCGCTACTGCCAGGAACGCCCCGAAGACCGCGACGCGTGCACCACCAAGGGCGAGTTGGTGGTTGATCGCGACGACTTGCAACCCCAGGCTGACCCGCGCATCCATGCGTTGATGCTGATGGCGCCGCTGAGCTTGATGTTTGGCCGCCATACCCTGGCGGACGTGCATGTGCCAGTGCTGCTCTACAGTGGCGATGGCGACCAGTTGGTGGCAGTGGACAAAAACGCCGCCGCCCTGGCGCGCAAACTGCCAGAGCCGCCGGACTTCAAGCTGTTGGCCGGGGCAGGGCACTTTGTATTCATGGCCCCGTGCGACAGTGATCAGCTGGCGACAATGCCAGGCATCTGCACCGATGCCGATGGTGTCGACCGCGAAGGGATTCACCGCGATATGGTCTCCGAGGCCGGGCGCTTTTTCAGTCGCACCCTCGGTGAGGCAACGCGTGCCGGCCTGCAGACGGCTGATCAGTAGGCGCGGCGCCTGAGCAGTACGGTCAGCGCGAGCGCGCTGACCGACAGCAACGCGGCGCAGAAGAATATCCAGCCGTAGCCAAGATTCAACGCCACGGCGCCCATCAACGGCCCGGCAATCGCCAGGGCCAGGTCGAAAAATACCGCATACGCACTCAGCCCCGCGCCGCGGCTGCTGTCCGGCACTTGCTTGATAGCTTCCACGCCGAGCGCCGGGTAAACCAGTGACAAACCAAAACCGGTCAACCCTGCGCCGATCAAGGCCACGCTGGTAGACGGTGCCAGCCACAACAGTGTCAGGCCCAGGGTTTCGATGATCATGCAGGCGATGGCGGCGGTGAACCCGCCAAACCGGCTGATGGCTGAGATAAACACCAGGCGCGAGAGAATAAAGCACATACCAAATACCGTCAGGCAATACGCCGCACCGGCCCAGCCACGATTCAGGTAATACAGCGTGATAAAAGTCGTCAACGTGCCGTAGCCAATCGAAGCCAGGCACAGGCTGGCGCCGAACGGTGCGATACGCCCGAACACCGCCCAGAACGGCAGCCGCTCGCCACGTACCACCGGCACCGACGGTTTATTGCGGATCAGCACCAGTCCCAACGACGCCAACACCGCCAGGGCAAGACCGAGGCTGGTGTAGCCGTAATCAGCCACCATCACCACGCCAAGTGGCGCACCAATCGCAATCGCGCCGTAGGAGGCGATGCCATTCCAGGAAATCGAGCGTGCGGTGTGCTCGGCGCCCACCGCGCCCATGCACCAACTGATGGTCCCCACGCCAATCAGGCCCTGGGCCACGCCGAGTAACAGGCGACCGGCGATCAGAATACCCAGGCTCAAGCTCGGCAGACTTTCCAGCAGCGTGGCGATAAAGGTCAGTACACCGCTGATCAGAATGCCGGCCAGGCCTAGCACGATCGCGCGTTTGGTACCGACGTTATCCGACATCCGCCCGGCCATCGGACGGCTGAGCAGTGTGGCAAGGTACTGCGAACCGATGGTCACCCCGGCCACCACGGCGCTGAAACCCAGTTGCTCGTGCACATAGCCTGGAATCACCGCTATCGGCAGGCCGATGCAGATAAAGGCAATGAAGGTGTAGAAAACGATGGAAACGATCTGCAGGGTGATCGACAGGGAGGAGGGGGCGGCAGGCATGAGTACTCAATCGCTGGCGGGCGGTAAAGCATCATGGCATATCCCGCATTACTGTAGGAGCGAGCTTGCTCGCGAAGAACGTCAACGATAACGCGGGTTGCCTGATTCTGCGCGGCGTCCTCAGGTTTTTCGCGAGCAAGCTCGCTCCTACAGTAGTAGAGCGTATGCAAAAAGCCCTGTCACAGGGACAGGGCTTTTGCTTGCAGCTAAGTGCTGTTCTTAGAACACCACACCCTGGCTACGCAGGTAGTCGTCATAGGTGCCGCTGAAGTCGATCACGCCGCTTGGGCTCAACTCGATGATGCGGGTGGCCAGGGACGATACGAACTCGCGGTCGTGGCTGACGAAGATCAGCGTGCCCGGGTAGTTCTCCAGCGCCAGGTTCAGCGCCTCGATGGATTCCATGTCCAAGTGGTTGGTCGGTTCGTCCATGATCAGCACGTTGGGCTTTTGCAGGATCAGCTTGCCGAACAGCATGCGACCTTGTTCACCACCGGAGATCACTTTGACCGACTTCTGGATTTCGTCGTTGGAGAACAACATGCGGCCCAGGGTGCCACGAATCATTTGCTCGCCTTGGGTCCACTGGCCCATCCAGTCGAACAGGCTCACGTCGTCTTCGAAGTCGTGGGCGTGGTCCTGGGCGTAGTAGCCCAGTTCGGCGGCATCGGTCCACTTGATGCTACCGGCGTCCGGGGTCAGTTCGTTGACCAGGGTACGCAGCAGGGTAGTCTTGCCGATACCGTTGGGGCCGATGATCGCCACGCGCTCGCCGGCTTCAACCTGGAAGCTGAAATCCTTGAACAGTGGCTTGCCGTCAAAACCTTTGGCCATCTTTTCGACCATGACCGCCTGGCGGTGCAACTTTTTGTTCTGCTCGAAACGGATGAACGGGCTCACACGGCTCGACGGCTTGACTTCGGCCAGCTGGATCTTGTCGATCGCCTTGGCACGGGAGGTCGCCTGCTTGGCTTTCGAGGCGTTGGCCGAGAAGCGGCTGACGAAGGATTGCAGTTCGGAGATCTGCGCTTTCTTCTTGGCGTTGTCCGACAGCAATTGCTCGCGGGACTGGGTCGCCACGGTCATGTACTCGTCGTAGTTGCCCGGGAACAGGCGCAGCTCGCCGTAGTCCAGGTCAGCCATGTGGGTGCACACGCTGTTCAGGAAGTGACGGTCGTGAGAGATGATGATCATCAGGCTGGAGCGCTGGGTCAGGATGTTTTCCAGCCAGCGGATGGTGTTGATGTCCAAGTGGTTGGTCGGTTCGTCGAGCAACAGCACTTCCGGGTCGGAGAACAGCGCCTGGGCCAGCAATACGCGCAGCTTCCAGCCTGGGGACACTTCGCTCATCGGGCCGAAATGCTGTTCCAGGGGAATACCCAGGCCCAGCAGCAGCTCGCCGGCGCGGGATTCGGCGGTGTAGCCGTCCATCTCGGCGAACTCGGTTTCCAGCTCGGCCACGGCCATGCCGTCTTCTTCGCTCATTTCCGGCAGCGAGTAGATGCGGTCGCGTTCGGCCTTGACCTTCCACAGCTCCTCGTGGCCCATGATCACGGTGTCGAGCACGGTGAATTCTTCGTAGGCGAACTGGTCCTGGCGCAGTTTACCCAAGCGCACATTCGGCTCCAGCATGACCTGGCCGCCGGACGGGTCGAGGTCGCCACCGAGGATTTTCATGAAGGTCGACTTGCCGCAACCGTTGGCACCGATCAGACCATAGCGGTTGCCGGCGCCGAACTTGACCGAGACGTTCTCGAAGAGCGGCTTGGCGCCGAACTGCATGGTGATGTTAGCTGTGGAGATCAATTACTTTACCTATCAATGGGTTGCGAGCGTGACGGCAGGTGCCTTCAGGCATGCGTCAACAGCGACATCAAGGCGCGAAACCCGGTCGCTGAACACAAAATTGGGGATGTGTGTTGGAATTTGGCGCGCATTGTCGCATATGTCAGGCGACAGTTGTATGGCGAGCGAAGGATGGTTTTGCCAATGTCTCAGGCATAGCCAGCCACAACAGCATCAAGGCAGCGGCTGCAACCGCTGCCAACGTCAGGAAGGCCGCGTTGTAGCCAGCCTGCTGCACCACGAAGCCGGCCAGGCTGTTGCTGAGTGCCGCGCCCAGGCCGAATACGGTGGAGAGGGCGCCCAAGCTGACGTTGAAGCGGCCGGTGCCTTGGGTCAGGTCTTTGACGATCACCGGGAACAGGGCGCCGAAAATGCCGGCGCCGATACCGTCGAGCATCTGCACGGCCACCAGCCAGTAGGGGTCGCTGGATAAGGTATAGAGCACGCCACGCAACGGCAGTATCAGGAAACCTGCAAGCAACAGCGGCTTGCGCCCCCAGATATCGGCCTTGAGCCCGACCAGCCAGGCCATCGGCACCATCACCAACTGTGCGGCGACAATGCAGGCTGACGTCAGCGGAGTGGCCATCTGCAGATTGATCTGCGCCAGTTTCTGGCTGACCAGCGGCAGCATCGCGGCATTGGCCAGGTGAAACAGTGCGCAGCAGATGGCAAACAGTAGCAGCGGTTGGTTGGCCAGCAATGCTTTCAGGCCCGAGGGCTGTTCGTGGTCGGTGTGATGGGCCGGATCAAAACCACGGGCGACCTCATGGTCAATCGCCTCGGCCGGCACGCAACTGACCGCAATGACACTGGCGACGGCCATAAACGCCATCAGGTAGAACACCACCACCGGCCCGAACAGGTAGGCCAGCCCGCCGGCCAGCAGCGCGGCCACGGCATTGCCGGCATGGTTGAAAGTCTCGTTGCGCCCGGTACGCCGGGTGAAGGCACGCGGCCCGGTGATCCCCAGCGAAATGGCGGAAATTGCCGGAGCAAAGACAGAGGCAGCTACGGCGCTGGCAGCTTGGGTCAGCGCCACCCAGCCAAATGAACTGACGAAGGGCAGCATCAGGCAACTGCCCGTCACCAATAGCGCGGCAATGGCAACCACCGCGCGTTTGCTGCGAGTGCGGTCGATCAGCGCACCCGCGGGGCCTTGGGTCAGCAAGGCAGCGATGCCTGCGAGGGTCATGACCACGCCAATGCTGGCCGGCTCCCATTGATGGACGGCCAACAGATAGATCGCCAGGTACGGTCCGAGACCGTCGCGCACATCGGCAAGAAAGAAGTTCAGGCTGTCCAGGGATAGAGCGATGCGCAGGTCTGAATGACGGGCCACGGTGCGACCTTCAAGAGCGGCGTTCAGGGGCTGAGCGCGCGTTGGGATAATGACCTGTTGGCTGGGCGATAAGTTTCGCGGTGGGCCAGGGTTTCCTCCTGCGCGCATTTAATTTACTTTCCGAAGCCCACTGGAATGAATTTCTGGAGAAGCAATGGACATGCCCTCAGCGCAAGAGGCGATCGCCAGCAATAGAAATGCCTGGGACGAATCCGCCGGGTTGCATAAAGACACCGCGACCTGGGCGGCACTGCTGGACTCGGTAGCCGAGCCTGATTTTTCCTGCCTGGACCCGACCATCACCACCTTGCTGCAAGAGGTAGGCGTGGTGGGCAAGGACGTGGTGCAATTGTGCTGCAACAACGGGCGCGAAAGCCTTTCGTTGTATGGCTTGGGCGCCCGTTCGGTGGTGGGGGTTGATCAATCCCGGGCGTTTCTTGAACAGGCGCGGGAGTTGGCCGAGGCCTCGCCACACAGCCCTGAGTTCATTGAGACCGATATCCACCATTTGCCCGAGCGTTTGCAGGCACGGTTCGATATTGCCCTGGTGACCATCGGCGTGCTGGGCTGGATGCCGGATGTGGCGTTGTTCATGCGCCAGGTTGCCAGTGTGCTGAAGCCCGGCGGTACGTTGGTCATGTACGAAACCCATCCCTTTCTTGAGATGTTTGACCCCTGTGGGGCCAACCCTATGCTGCCTGCCAGTTCTTACTTCCAGCGTGAACCCTTTGTGCTGCAGGAGGCAATTATCTATGAAGGGAAGGATGAGCGGCCCGGGCCGACCTCCTATTGGTATGTACATACCCTGGGCAATGTAGTCAGCGGGGCTATCGCAGCGCAGTTGCAGATCGCTCATTTGCAGGAATACCCGCATTCCAACCGGGAAGAGCTCTACGATCAATATGAGCATCAGGCCGCGCAACTGCCCCTGTGCTTTACCATGACAGCGATCAGGCGTAATGGCTAATCAAGGTTTGCGCACGCAAAAAAAAAAGGCCCGCGAGGAGAGGGCGGGCCAAGTGATTCACTGGAGTAGGTAGGCCTGACCTTATAGGTCGAAAAGTGAAGGCCTTGTGAAAATGCCGTGATCAAATCGGATAGCCACGTCTTATATGTTCACCTGTGGCGAGGGAGCTTGCTCCCGTAACGGCGTGCCAGCCACCGCCTATCTGCCTGACGCCCCGCGTTCCAACATGTGGGAGCTGGCTTGCCTGCGATAGCGGTGTATCAGTGACAGATTAGTTGACTGACCCACCGCTATCGCAGGCAAGCCAGCTCCCACATTTGATCAAGAGCGCCGTACGAAGGTGCGCATGGTTTGCCCTGGGCCAGTGCTGAATACAGTGGGCCTGGGCATGCCCTCATCCGCTGCGATAAATACGAAATCATCGCCGTCGAGCCGGTAACTGGCGGGGAGTTGCTTGCCTGCATCTTCGCCGATGGCGTCCGTCCAGGTGATGCTTTTGGGCGTGGTACTGGCGTCCAGCTCGAACCGACCCGCCAGCAATATTTCGCCACTGACCGTGGTCACTTCGAATCGATCCCCCGCAATTGTCGTCGTTGCTCCCGGCGCGCTGTGGGCATCCACGGGGTTGAGCACGCCACTGTCTTCAAGGGCTGTTTGTTCCCATTTGCCTTGCAGTGCGTGAAAGTCCGAGGCTGAAAGCGGTGACATGCAAACTCCTTATTGCTGTTCAAAAAAATGTTCAATTGTCTTGAGGCTGCCACTGTCCCACATGAAGGCGAAATTTTTTTCTTTATAAGACAGGTATTTGACAGCTTTTTCATGTTGGATTGACTACGCTTGCAGACAGATCAGTCTGACATGGCTGTGTGATTTGGCTTACTCACCGAAATGAAACCGAAATAATCCCTAAGTTTGTGGGATATTTCAGGGGACTGAGTGGTCACATCGCCATTGGTCTGCCGTATCCAGGGCGTTGTCCCTGATTTTTGAAGTCATTCAGACTTCTGAGAATGATGGCCTTTTAGTATTATTTTAAGGTGTTCTTATTTTGAATCGTACTTCCCCGCTTCCGCCTTCCGCAGCGTCTGATGAAATTGATTTATTTGAATTGTTTCACGCCATCTGGCGACAAAAAAAGCTGGTGGTCGGGTGTACGCTTCTGGCCGGGGTATTAGGCGCAGGTTATGCCTTCCTGGCACCCAAGACCTATGAGGTCAGCAGTGTGTTACGGCCTGCGGCTATCAACGAGCTGGACGCCTTGAACCGTTCGGAAGTGTATAAGTTGCCGCCTGCCGATGCGCTGCTCAAAGTGGGCGCGCAGTTGGATTCCTATGATGCGCGCCTGGGGTTCTTCAAGGATCATGAGGAGTTGTTCAAGGCGTTCAAGAAACCGGGGCAAACCCTTGAGCAGAGCTTTGAGGCGTTCAACCGCAATTCCGTCAATCTGATTCTGCCCGACCCCAAGAAATCCGATTCGTTGAGCAGTTATATCCGTCTGGAGTTGCAATACCCGACCGACGTCGATGGTGTTGCGATCCTCAACGGTTTTGTGGACTACGCCATCGCCGCCGAGCGTCAGCAGGTGGGTGCCGACCTGAAGGTTATCGTCAATAACCGCTTGAGCGAGCTCAAGGGCAAGATCGACGCCGCCCGCGCCAACTACGATACCGATAAAGAATCGAAAATCGCCAAGCTGTTGGAAGCGGACCGGCTCAAGCGTGCCCAACTGCAGGATGAACTCAGCGCCCTGCGCCTGCAGATGAAGATGGAACGCACCAACCGCCTCGCCGAGTTGGCCGAAGCTATCAGCATTGCCAAGTCCATGGGCATTCGTACACCAACAACGCCGTCCTCTATGGCCGACTCCACGCGCACGGGTTCGAGCCAGGTCATGCGGACCGAGGTGAACAACCAGAAGATCCCGCTGTATTTCATGGGGACCGAGGCGCTGGAAGCCGAGCGCGCTGCATTGCAGCAGCGTACCAGTGACGATTTCACCAACCCGCGCATTGCCGAGATCGGCAAAGACTTGCAACTGCTGGAAAGCAACCGCGAGGTTGAGGTGCTGCGCAAGCGGGGCAATGAAGACATCTTCTTGCAGGACGTCGAGCCGCTTCGCGCTGAAGTCGCCAGGTTGCGTGGTTTGAATATCGATATGAGCAACCTCAAGCTGGTGACGATTGACCGTCGAGCCCAGGAGCCTCTGTCACCGATAAAGCCGAAAAAGCCGCTGGTTATCGCGTTGAGCCTTGTCGGAGGTCTGCTGCTGGGCCTGATGATTGCGCTGATCCGCTACTTCGTTCGCAGCCGCACTCAGGCCGTGCCCTATACGGCATTAGGGGATCGCCGCGAGGGTAAAGATTCGCCGCTGTAACCCTTCAAACGCCCTCAAACAGGCAGGCTCAAGGGCCTGCCTGCTCCTATCCCCAGCACACTCAATAGACAGCTTTTCACAATTCTTAGTTAACCTTTGGTTACAAAGTGTGGCTAAATAACTGCCAATGGTGGCACGCAGGCGGTTATCCGCCGGCCGTGTCACCTGTATGTGAATTGTGATTTCAGGTGCTGCTTATCCATCCTCGGCCGTTGTGGGCCCGCAGGAGCAGCCTGTTCTCTCCCTGACGTGTGACGAATCCCTTGAAACTCATCATTGTTGCTCTCTACGTTGCTTCCATTGCGTATGTACACCTGCGTGGTCGGGTGCGACACAAGCTGGGTCGCCAGCTTAGTGATCACTCGACGTTCCTGGCGCCGATCAACTGTTTCCTGTACCTGTTCTCCAAGCAGCCCAGCCGTCCCTACCTCTCGCCCAGCGACTTTCCAGACCTGAGCCCATTGCAGGAGCACTGGGAAGAGATCCGCGAAGAAGGCCAGAATCTGATGCGAGCGGGGGAAATCAAGCGCTCGGAGCAATACAACGACGTAGGTTTCAACTCGTTCTTCAAGACCGGCTGGAAGCGTTTCTACCTCAAGTGGTACGGCGACAGTCACCCCTCGGCGATGAAGCTGTGCCCGCGTACCACCGAACTGGTGCAGAGCATCGGCTCGATCAAGGCGGCGATGTTCGCCGAACTGCCTCCGGGCTCCAAGCTGGTGCGTCACCGCGACCCGTATGCGGGCTCGTACCGCTATCACCTGGGGCTGGATACGCCTAACGATCCAGGCTGCTACATCAACGTGGACGGCGAAAGCTATTACTGGCGCGACGGCGAGCCGGTGATGTTCGACGAGACCTACATTCACTACGCGGAAAACACCACCCAACAGAACCGCATCATACTGTTCTGTGATATCGAACGGCCCATGAAGTACCGCTGGGCGGCTGCGTTCAATCGCTGGTTCAGCCGCAATGTGATGGCGGCCGCAGGTTCGCCCAACGATGAGGGTGACAAGACCGGCGGCCTCAACCGTGCCTTCACCCGGCTGTACAAGATTCGCCTGCGTGGCAAGGAGCTCAAAAAGCGCAACCGCACGCGCTACTACCTGGAAAAGTGGGCGATCTTTGCCGGTCTGGCGCTGATCTTCATTCTTATCTGACCTGGCTCAGGGCGCGGATCACCCAGGGGGTTGCGCGCCCAACTTGTCCCACATTTTTTTGCTGATCTTCTGCCGATTGGCATACCCCGCCCACGGGTCGTCCTTCAAGGCCTGCAACCGTTGGTGCAGGTTCGCCACTGTCCACTGTTGGGCGCCGCGCAATCCTTTCAACTCCTCTCGACTCACCGGCACCGACACTGGCAAGCCCGGGCGTGCCCGCACTGAATACGCAGCCACGGTACTGGCGCCGCGGGCGTTACGCAGGTAATCGATAAAGACCTTGCCCACGCGGTTCTTGGGGCCACTGGTGGCGGTAAAGCGTTCGGGCAGTTGGCGGGTCATGAATTGGGCAATGGCTTTGGCGAATGCCTTGACGGTGTCCCAGTTATCGCGCCGGGCCAATGGCACGATCAAGTGCAGGCCCTTGCCGCCGCTGGTTTTGACGAAAGCCTGCAAGCCCAGCTCATCAAGTACCGACAGAGTCAGTTGGGCCGCTTCCAGCATGGCTTTCCAGGGCAAGGCCGGGTCCGGATCGAGATCGAGCACGAACAGGTCGGGCGTTTCAATCTTGTCTGCGGGAGCGCCCCAGGTGTGAAACTCGACCGTACCCATTTGCACCGCGCCGACCAGGGCTTCCACGCTGTCTATTTCCATCAGGCGCGCATGGCCTGGATCCAGCGCCGGGTCCAATTGCTTGATGTGGGGGATTGCCATGCGCTCTGAGTGTTTCTGGAAGAACTGCTCACCTTCGATCCCTTCCGGCGCGCGCAGCAGGGACACGGCACGTGCGCGCAGAAAGGGCAGGATCCATTCGCTGATATCGGTGTAGAACTGTGCCAATTGCTGTTTTTGCGTGTCGCTGTGCTTGTCGATAATGCGCTCGGGGTGAGTGATTTTCACGTTCTTCACCGTTGCCTGCGCTTTATCGGCTTTCGATGCTTGCGGTGCCTTGACCGACTTGGCCGCGCGCGGCTGTTCATGAATGATCTGCGAGGCTGGCTTGTCGGTGCGCAGGCTCACAAACGCGGCCTGGCGCACCACGCCTTCACGGGTCCATTCGGCAAATTGCACTTCGCCTACCAGGCTCGGCTCAACCCAATGCACGCCGCGGGCCTGGGCACTGGTCAATGGCTTTTGCAGTGGCGAGTCCTTGCGCTCGAGCGGCGTGAGCTTGGCATAGATGGTTTTCAGCGCCGCCTGATCAAAGCCCGTGCCCACGCGCCCGGCATATACCAGGCCGGTGTCATCGTTGACCGCCAGCAGCAGCGCCCCAAAGCCGCTGCGCGAACCTTGGGGGCGGGTGTAGCCGACAATCACGAACTCCTGGCGCAGGCGGCATTTGAGCTTGATCCAGTCGGCACTGCGCCGCGACACGTAGGGGCTGCCGGCGCGCTTGCCGATCACGCCTTCGAGCGCCAGGTCACAGGCGCTCTCGAAAATATCGCGCTGGCTGGCGGCAAAGGCTTCGGAGAATCGCAGCAGTTTGCTTCGGCTGGCGGACAGTGCGGATTTAAGCGCAGCCCGACGCTCTTCGACCGGGTCTTCGCGCTGGTCGCGGCCATTCAAAAAGGGT
The DNA here is from genome assembly GCF_021609665.1 of Pseudomonas sp. PA-1-3F. Lineage (NCBI taxonomy): Bacteria > Pseudomonadati > Pseudomonadota > Gammaproteobacteria > Pseudomonadales > Pseudomonadaceae > Pseudomonas > Pseudomonas sp. PA-1-3F. The sequence goes on from NZ_WJZD01000021.1 coordinate 22,191, forward strand.
GCATCGAACAGGTAATAGACGATGTCCAGGCTGCGGCCGATATCGAATGCGTTTTGCAGCGCCTGGAAATCCGGCAGCCCGTCGCCATTGAGGCTGACCACTTCGCCATCCAGCCAACTGTCTTTGAGCTTGAGCGCTTGCAAGGCTTTGCACTGACGCGGCAGGCGCTCGGTCCAGTCGTGGCCGTTGCGGGTGAACAGGCGCACTTCACCGTCGCGAATGCGCGCCATGATGCGGTAGCCGTCGAACTTGATTTCGTAGCGCCAATCACCCTCGGGGGCGCGGTCGACCAAGGTTGCCAGTTGGGGGGCAAACTCGTCAGGCAGCGCAGCGTTGCGCTTGGGCGCTTTGGCTTTTGGCGCGGCCTTGGGTTTGGCCTTGGCCTTGGCTTTTGGCTTGCCCACGACCGCGTCGCTGAGCACGCTGGCGGGCTCGGCCTCGACAATATCGAACTCAGAGGCCGGGCGCGCCTGCTGATCGTTTTCCTTGATCAACAGCCACTGCTCCTTGTCACCGCTGCCCTTGAGGCGGGTACGTACCAGCGCCCAGTCACCGGAGAGTTTCTCACCCACCAGGGTGAATTTGAGTTTACCCGCCGCGTAGGCTTTGCGCGGGTCATCGTGGGGTTGCCAGATGCCTCGGTCCCACACGATTACATCCCCCGCACCGTATTGGCCGGTGGGGATACTGCCCTCGAAACTGCCATAGCTCAGTGGGTGGTCTTCAACATGCACCGCCAGGCGTTTCTGGCTCGGGTCCAGGCTTGGGCCCTTGGGCACCGCCCAGCTCAACAGCACGCCATCCAGTTCCAGGCGAAAGTCGTAATGCAGGTTGCGCGCATCATGCTTTTGAATCACAAAGCTCAGGGCCGAAGCGTTACGTTTGCTGGCGGGTGAGCTGCCTGCGGGTTCGGCGGTGATCTTGAAATCGCGCTTGCGGTTGTACTCGCTCAGGGGCTTTGCCATGTCGTTCTCCCGTCAATGGCAGGCTCAAGAGGCCTTGTTATTGGACTTTTTCGCGGCGCTCTTTTTCGCCGCAGGTTTACCCGCCAGGCTGCGTTTGAGCAGTTCCGTCAGGTCGATGACATCCGCGGATTTTCGCTCTTCGCCGCCTTCGGCCGTTTCCACATCTTCGATCTTGCCGGCCTTGGCCTTCTTCGCCACCAGCGCCCTGATCTTGTCCTGGAAGCTGTCACGGTATTCATCGGGCTGCCAATCGGCGCTCATGTCTTCCACCAGGCGCTTGGCCATGTCCAATTCACCTTTGGCCAGGGTCGGCTTTGTCACATCGCTGCCCAATTCCAACTCATCCAGGCTGCGCACTTCGGCGGGCCAGCGCAGCATGACCAGCACCAGCGCCGACTCCAGCGGCATCAACGCAGCCAGATGCTGCTTGGTGTGCAGCACCACATTGGCCAGGGCGACCTTGCCGGTTTTTTTCAGCGTTTCGCGCAGCAGTGCATAGACCTTGCCGCCGCGTTTATCCGGGGCGAGAAAGTAAGGCGTGTCGATGTTTTGCAGGGGGATCTGGTCGCTGGCGACGAAGGCGATGATTTCGATGGTCTGGGTGGACTTGGGGTGGGCCGAGCGAATTTCGTCTTCGCTGAGCACCACATAGCGTCCTTTTTCAAAGGCCACGCCCTTGACGATATTGTCTTTGGTGACTTCCTTGCCGGTGGTTTTGTTGATGCGCTTATAGCCCACCGGGTCCATGCTGCGCTTGTCCAGCCAGTCGAAGTCGACGCCTTGTGAAGAGGTCGCCGAGACCAGCGATACCGGGATGTGAACCAAGCCGAAACTGATGGCGCCTTTCCAGATTGCCCGTGGCATAGGTGTTATTCCTCAACGAAGAGCCTGTGTGCTGGTGACTCGCAGAGCACGGCAAAAGTTTCGGCGGATAGATGCTCGGACAGATCGTGTTACACCTGATGAGAAACTATTTAGTGTCACAACGCGAACCCACGGCGTAGCGTGTTATCGAAAGCACGTAGTACTTGGCATAGAGAGGTTTGGCCATGAACCGTTGTGTACGTCATCTTTCAGCATTGGCGCTGGGCCTGGCCCTTGCGCCATTGGCCCAGGCGCAAAATCTGCCAGGGCGTAGCGACTACGGCCCTATTCACCGGGCCAACCCCAATAGCATGCAGGGCACCCAGCCCAATGCACCGGCGGTTCGCAGTATCCAGCCTGTCCCGGCAAACCCGCGGCCGACGCTGGAAAACGGCGGCATCGGCAACCGCTACCACAAGCAGGAGGCGGCCCCCAGCCGACCAGCCACCGCACCCAAAGCGCCCACCTATGATGCCAACGGCAATCGCCGCTAAGGATTTCGCCTTATGTTTGTACGTAAAACCCTGCTAGCCGCCCTGTGCGCCAGCGCGTTACTGCCGTTGAGCGCGGCGTATGCCGCTGATAGCCAACAGTTCCCCAGCGAGCAAGGCAGCATCACCGCCACGCCGGTTGCCAAGGGCCTTGACCATCCGTGGGCACTGGCGTTTTTGCCGGACCAGCAAGGTTTCCTGGTGACCGAACTGCCTGGAAACCTGCGTTTTGTGAGCCCGGACGGCAAGCTGTCTGCGCCCTTGAAGGGCGTGCCGCAGGTATGGGCCAAAGGGCAGGGTGGGTTGCTGGATGTGGTGCTGTCGCCAGACTTCAAGCAAGACCGCCTGGTTTACCTGTCGTACGCCGAAGGCGGTGGCGAGGGCGGCAAGGCCGGTACAGCCGTAGGGCGCGGGCGTTTGGCGGCCGACTTGAGCGGCTTGGAAGACTTCAAGGTGATACTGCGCCAGGAGCCCAAGCTGTCTACTGGCAACCACTTCGGCTCGCGCCTGGCCTTCGACCGTGATGGCTACCTGTTCGTGACTCTCGGGGAGAACAACGACCGCCCCACGGCCCAGGACCTGGACAAGCTGCAAGGTAAAGTGGTGCGCATCTACCCGGATGGGCGCGTGCCGGACGACAACCCCTTTGTCGGTCAACCCGGCGTGCGTCCGGAAATCTGGTCCTACGGGCAGCGTAACCCTCAGGGGCTGGCCCTGAACCCCTGGAGCGGCACGATCTGGGAACATGAACACGGGCCCCGTGGCGGCGACGAAGTCAATATCATCGAGCGCGGCAAGAACTACGGTTGGCCGTTGGCAACCCATGGCATCAACTATTCCCTGCTGCCGATTCCGGAAGCCAAGGGCAAAACGGCAGAGGGCACAGTGGCGCCCCATCATGTCTGGGAGAAGTCGCCGGGCATCAGTGGCATGGCGTTCTACGACGCCGACCGATTCAAGGCATGGCAGCACAACCTGTTTATCGGCGCGCTGGCCAGCCAAGAGCTGATTCGGTTGCAGTTCGAGGGGGACAAGGTGATCCACGAAGAACGCTTGTTGGGCGAATTGAAAGCGCGAATTCGCGATGTGCGGCAGGGGCCGGATGGCTTTCTGTATGTGCTGACCGATGAGGATGACGGCGTGTTGTATCGGGTTGGGCTGAATCAGGACTAGAAATGTGGGGGCTGTAGCAGACGCTGATCCAATTGATGCCCTGCGATCCAAGTGTGGGAGCTGGCTTGCCTGCGAAGGCGGTGTGTCAGGCGCTGAATCTGTTACTGCACCACCGCTTTCTTAGGCAAGCCAGCTCCCACATTGGATCTCATTCGGTCTGCAGAGTCGGGGTTATAGCCCCAGCTCTGACAGGCCGGGATGCTCATCCGGGCGCCGCCCCAGCGGCCAATGGAACTTGCGCTCGCTCTCTTTGATCGGCATATCGTTGATGCAGGCAAAGCGGTTGGCCATCAAGCCGTTCTCGTCGAACTCCCAGTTCTCATTGCCGTACGAGCGAAACCAGTTACCCGAATCATCGTGCCATTCATAGGCATAGCGCACGGCGATGCGGTTATCGGTGAAGGCCCACAATTCCTTGATCAGTCGATAATCCAGCTCCTTGGCCCATTTGCGGCTCAGGAACTGCTTGGCTTCTTCGCGGTTATGGGCAAATTCGGCGCGGTTACGCCAGTTCGTATCCAGGGTGTAGGCCAGAGACACGCGTTGTGGGTCGCGGGAGTTCCAGCCGTCTTCCGCCAGGCGGACTTTTTCGATGGCCGAATCGCGGGTAAACGGCGGCAGGGGTGGACGGACGTCTTCTTGGGCTGACATGGGCGGCTCCTCAAAGTAATTAAGGTTGGGTCGAAAGTTGCCTGGTCTGTGAGTTCAAAGTTGCAGTAAGGTCCGCGCCATGCATTGCGCATTATCGGCAGCTGTTGAATCACCCATGACCAGGGCGACGGTAATGGCACCATCGATCAGGATCAGCAGTTGCGCGGCCTGCTGCTCCGGGTCGGGAGTGCCATGTGCTTGGCACAGTTCGAGTGCGTACTCGAACAGTTTGCGTTTATGGGCCTTGGCCAACAGGCGCACCGGGTCCTGGGCGTCGCCGGTTTCACCGCTGGTGTTGATAAAGGCGCAGCCGCGAAAGTCCGCCGAGCCGAACCAGCGCTTGAGCGCGCTGAACAGCTCCAGCAGGCGCTGGCCGCTGTCGTCGCTGTGTTCCACTTCGCTGCGCAGCCACTGCATCCAGCGCTCGTCGCGGCGTTGAAGGGCAGCAATCACCAACTCATCCTTGTTGGCGAAGTAGCGGTAGATACTCTTTCTCGACACCCCGGCGGTTTTCACCAGTAAGTCCATGCCGGTGGCAGCAATGCCGTGGCGATAGATCAATTTTTCGGTGACGTCGAGGATGATGTCGCGGGTTTCATTCTGAGTAATATCGTTCATGTTTCGCACAGTAGAACGATCGTTCTTCATGGTCAACCGGTTTTTTGAATTGCCCACTGCGAGACCTGAGCAGCCTCATGGTGTAAGCTTTGGGCCTCTTCGGATTCGACCCATTGCGAGCCCTATGCCGTCGTTCTTCAAACGCTCCCTGTTGCCCAAGCTGCGCGGTTTCCCGTTGTCCAACGAGGCCATTGAAGTGCTGCCCAGCGCCGACGCCTACCGTCGCTGCTTGTTGGAGAAAATCGCCCAGGCCACGCGGCGTATCTACATCGTTGCCTTGTACTTGCAGCAGGATGAGGCGGGGCAGGAAATCTACGACGCGCTGCATGCCGCCAAGGCCGCACGGCCCGAACTGGACATCGTGGTGATGGTTGATTGGCTGCGCGCCCAGCGCGGGTTGATCGGCGCGGGCAAGCAACCGGGCAACAGCGCCTGGTACCGGGCGATGACCCAGCGCCACGCCACCGAAGTACCGGTGTACGGCGTGCCGGTGCAAACCCGCGAGCTGTTCGGCGTGTTGCACCTCAAGGGTTTCGTGATCGATGACAGCGTGCTGTACAGCGGCGCCAGCCTGAACAATGTGTACCTGCACAAGTTCGATAAATACCGCTTCGACCGTTACCATCTGATCCATAGCCAACCCCTGGCCGATTCGATGCAGCACCTGGTGGAACACGGCCTGGTGGCGTCCAAGGCCGTGCATCGCCTGGACCTGCCGAACCCGCCCACCACTCGCAGCCTGCGCAACGATATCGGCGACCTGCGCAGCCGTCTCAAGCATGCGGCCTACGACACTACGGCCGGGCAGTTGCCCAACGGTCATCTGTCGGTCAGCCCATTGCTGGGCGTCGGCAAGAACAACCCGTTGAGCCGGGTGATCCTCGAATTGATCGCCAGCGCCCAGCAGCAGCTGACTATTTGCACGCCGTATTTCAACCTCCCATTGCCGGTGACCCGTGAGATCAACCGCGCTCTGGCACGCGGTGTAAAGATCGACATCGTGGTGGGCGACAAGACCGCCAACGATTTCTACATTCCGCCCACCGAACCTTTCAAGGTGATTGCGGCGTTGCCGTACCTGTACGAGATCAGCTTGCGACGCTTTGCCAAGCGGCATCAGCCGATGATCAACAGCGGCCAGTTGAACCTGCACTTATGGCGCGACGGCGATAACACCTACCATCTAAAGGGCATGTGGGTGGATGAGCGCTACACCTTGCTCACCGGCAACAACCTCAACCCTCGGGCGTTTCGCCTCGATTTGGAAAACGGCTTGCTGATCGATGATCCACAAGGGCAGTGGCTAGCGCCGCGGCGTACAGAGTTGGCCCAGATCTTCCAGCACGTAACCCGTATCGAGGGCTACCAACAGTTGCAAACGCTGGTGGATTATCCACCCGCGGTGGGCAAGTTCCTGCGCCGGGTCAGTCGAGTGCGCATCGAGCGGTTGCTGTACCGTATTCTGTAGGACTGTTTTCACCGCCTTAGGAGTTTACCTACTCGCATAGCTTGTGTTGGTTGCTACGTTGTTTCTCGACGGTTCTTAGGGACGAGAACTCTGCCCTTGATTGGTTCAGAGGAAACAGACATGTCGAGTATCAGCCCTAGTCGCGACACCCTTGCGTTTACGCCGCCGCTACATTCTGTGAGCCCGGCGGCAAACGCCTTCCCCGACCCCGTTGTTCGCAGCAAGCGCGAAGCAGCCTCAAATCCTGCTGTAGATAGTCCCCGACGATGGACGCTGCAACCTGTGCCCTTGGCGTCGAGCGAGGGTGATCACCGCCTGCGTAACGAGCTGGCGACATCAGCCACGCGCCACGCGTGGGATTCCCTCGTCCAGATCCCCACCGACAGCACTTTCTACGCAGGCTTTGCCGCTTTGCGCAGTGCGTTCAATACTGATGAAGTCAAGGCGTGGATTATGAGCAAAGGCATGGCCCTGGACACCGTGGTGGTAAAACCGGATTCGATCACAGGGCTGGTCTTAAGCGGTCGCGTGGGAACGCGAAAGACGTTCACTCTGAACGACGATTCTGGCTGGTGGCAGGTCGGGGCCCGATTGCGCGCCGCTGCCACGGCGCTGGATAGGGCGGGTAATGGGGTGGCTTATGTGCCGGAACAGTCCGACCGGTTTTCTCGCAATGCTGTCTTGCAGTGGCATGACATCACCCCGCCAACGAATGCCGATGAGTTGGCGTTGGTGCGTGGACAACTGTTGGCGGAGGAATGGTCCGGTTGGTCAACCGAGACAAAAGGCCGGCTGCAGGGCAGCAGCCTTGCGGCAAGAAAAACCATCGACCGGCTGGACGAGCGTCAATACCTGGCAGGTTGTCTGGCTGATCTGGTTCGCAATCGACCCGACGACGAAGAGGTGTCGCTGGCCGATGCGCAGACGCCGATCGGCGCCACGTCGGTGCTTGCCACAGACGGTGCCGACAAGGCTGCCGTGCGTGATGTACTGATTTCTCACGGCTTCCTCGTACCCAAGACCGCGAAGGAAGTGCGCAATGTCATTCGCTGGTTGCAAGCTGCGGTGGCGCCTGCCCCCGCGCTGGGTAATTACGCGCAATTGCTTGCACGACCATGGGTACCGGGCATGTTGTCTGAAAATGACAAACGCTTGATAGCGCAACTCTTGAGCGACGATGCCATCGGTCGCAGCGAACCGAGTCTATTGCGCGCCTTGGATTTTCAAGGCGTACTCGATGAGCACACCCCGCAGGAGGTGCGTGCCAACGCCGACAAGATACTGGAGCGGATACTTGACCAACCGTTAGCTCTGGAATGGGGCAAGGCCGCTGCTCGCAGTCTGTATTTTCAGGGCACGTCCGGTACTTATGACTTATCAACCCTCGAAGCCAAGCAGTGGGAACTCACGGCGGTTCTGCTGCAGATCGACCCCGAGATGCCTCGGCGCCCTGGAAACGTTGCCGGTTATGACATCTATCAGCCCGCCAACAGTGGACGGACGATGGCATCGGTACGCGCTGAAATCGAGACCCAACTGGCTCAGAACACCTTGCTCGATCCAAAGACGGTACCGCTGGCCGCGCATCTGTTGTTGGCCAGTAGCGCGCCCGAGTTTCTGGTCCGGGATATCCCTTCCACGATGCGGATAGGCTCGGTGGAATGGGCCGACTTTCGCCTGGGGGTCACGTTTGCCGAGCGTCAAGGTGGGCCTGGTTGCTCGCGGCGCATGAGCTACACCGAAATTATGGGGCTCAGCCGGCTGAGCACCAGTACGCCGGGCGAAGCGGCGGTATTGGATAATTATGGGATCGACGTGTTACTCGATTGGGGCTTGATGCGCGGGCTTTATGAAAAGCCAGTGGATGGCCGCTACACACAGCAGCACCATCTGCAGGCCATCACGGCTTTCAATGAGGAGTGCGAGCAACTCGTTTATGCGTTGGAGCAGTTCAACCTGCCGCTGCCTATACGAGAAGACTCGGCGATCAGGAACTTGCAGACAGTATTTCCAGGCCTGAGCGCGGAACAGTTGAAAGCCATGCGGGTATACATCGCAGACCCGGATGAACGCCGCAACATGAAGCTGTCCGAGCCGAGAACGCGTACGCTGATCGAGACGTACATGACCGGCGACCTTACAAGGGACCGGTGGATGCTGCTGGCGCCCGGGGAGCAGCCGCCACAACCAGCCCGGCGCACCTCTCCATTTGTCATTCCGCGGCTGAGCGCATCCGACCAGGCAGCCGTTGATGCCAACGTGCAAGCGTTGAACGCCAGGATCGCCCATTTACCGGATGTGCAGGCCCAGTTGCCCGGTGAAGTCGATGCCTACCTGGAAAAACTCAAGCAGGGTTTGAGCATCGCCACAAGACGCATGATCGCCCAACTGCCGTTGGCTGATCGCCAAGCCTTGGAGTGGGGGGACGTGGACCTGTTTGCCTTGCGTGAGGCAACCGATAGCGTGCCTGAGATAGATGTAACACCGGAGCAGGTGGAGGAGCGCAGAGGGCGAAAGGGCACGCTGATACGCTGCAATTACAACGGGGTAATCAGCTACTTCGAGGTGTTCCCGGACAAGCTGTTGATCGTCAAGCGCGAAGACCTGCCGCGTGATTTGGCCCTCGGAGGGACCTTTCAAACGGTGCCGAAGACGTATGGGCCATGGGCGGTGTCAGAGCTCCCCGTGCGGCTGGGCGCGGTGGAACCATTTGATTTTGCCGCTTACAGCTCCAATGCCGTGCCCAGGCCCGGTGTGACCTCGCCAGGTGTCATTATTGATAAGCTGGGCGAGACCCTGCACGCTACGCCGGTCTCTGTACAGGGCGAGGCATCCAACCAGGTGCCTAACAGTTTTTCGTCGCCCCGCACCCAGTCAATTGTCGATCGGATCATGCAGGGCAATTTTATCCATCATCGTGCCAGCGTGCTGAAGGTCGCGCATGGCATGTTGCCGCTGGAACAAAAGCGCGAAATATTGCGACGCAACGACAGTATTTTGTTGAGCATGATCCCGTTTGTCGGGGCCGTCATTGACCTGACCAAAGGCAACATCGTTGAAGGGATGCGCGGGCTGATCATCGACACCGCCGGGGCATTCGCAGGTGGGGCATTTGGAACCTTGAAACCGCTCGTCAAGTCCACAAAAGCTGTGGCTCCCTTCGGCGTCAAGGCGTTTCGCGTACTGGAAAAGGGGGTTGAGGTGGTCAGTGGCTTCTTGAACCCACTGGATGGCGCGGCAGATTTGATGGCCGCTGGAGGGAAAGGGCTCGTCGCGCTGCCTAAAGCGTTAGGCAGGGCATCGAACCCCTCAGTGCTTTTAAAGCTTGGCGTGGTGGAAGAAAAACTGCGCACTTGCCTGGGTGTATCAAACCAGTTGCAGGCGCCGCACAATGTCCAGGAGCAGGCGGTTCAGCCTGGTGCTCATAACGGACACAATCATTCGATACCGGTGTACGCGGTACAGACCGATGGACGTTGGTACGCGACCCATCCAAAGACCGGGTTGCCGACCGGCACGCCGCTGGATGGGTTTGAAGCACTGCCAGCATGACGACCTGAAACACTTCAGGCAGCGCCCTCGCCGTGACGTACGGGGGGCGCTTTCGATCAGTTGAGTCCCAACTTCCCACGCAAAGTGGACAAATCTTCCGCCAGTGTATTGACCGGGCCCACTAAAGCCTTACGGTCGTTTTCCTTGACTTTGTCGTAGGTCTCGAAGCCGCCATCCGAGGTCTTGTATTTGGCCAGGATCTTGTCCACGGCGGCGAAGTTTTTATCGACCTTGGCCAAAAATGCCTTGTCTTGGTGGTCGATCTGGCCACGGAACAGGTCGACGATTTTCTTTGCACCGTCGATGTTGCCTTGGAAGTCGTACAGGTCGGTATGGCTGTAACGGTCTTCCTCACCGGAAATCTTGGTGGCGGCGACTTCCTCAAGCAGCGCTGCGGCGCCGCCGACGACTTTTTCCGGCGGGAAGGTCAGGCCGTCAACCCGGGTTTTCAGGTCCAGCACGTCCTTGTTGAGTTTATCGGCCAGGGCGGCGAGGCCCTGGGTGGTGTTCTCGGAGAACAGGCTGTACTCGATGCGGTGGAAGCCGGTGAAGTCTTCGGCCTTGACGCCTTTCTCGTGATCGTCGACGCGTGAGTCGATGGACGCGTCGAGGTCGCTGAACAGCTCGGCGATCGGCTCGATGGACTCATAGTGCACGCGAGTCGGCGCGTAGAGCTTCTTGGCGGTGGCCAGGTCGCCTTTATTGATGGCGTCAGTAAACGCCTGAGTCTGGGTGACCAGCTCAGCGATTTCTTCGGTGACGTAGATTTTGTAATCCGACACCGGGCCCACCAGGTCCAACGGCGCAGTAGCGGCGAAGCTTGCCAGTGGCGAAAGGCTGAGTAACAACAACGCGATAGACGACTTCTTCATGGGATGCATTCCGCTGTGGGGTGTTTTAGGTCTTGGCAGGGGGGTGAGGGTGCGTTGCGGCGAGCAGCGTGCGTCCGATGAAATCCTTGGGCCCGGTGACACCCGGCAAGGTAAAGAAATACCCGCCACCCACTGGCTTGAGGTACTCCTCCAGCGGTTCGCCGTTGAGCCGGGTTTGCACGCTGATAAAGCCTTTCTCCAGGTCAGCCTGGTAGCAGATGAACAACAAGCCCATGTCCAGTTGACCGTTTTTGTTGACGCCGTTGGAGTAGTTGAACGGCCGCCGCAGGATCAGGTTGGCCTGGGTCTGCGGGGTGCGCGGGTTGGCCAGGCGGATGTGAGCATCAAGCTTGGTCAACTTGCCTTGCGGGTCCTTGCGGTAGTCCGGGACCTGGGTTTCGTGCTGGCCGTCCATGGGCGCGCCCGTGGGTTTGATACGGCCGATGATGCTTTCCTGTTCTTGCAGCGGGGTGCGATCCCAGCGCTCGACAAAGTTACGGATGATGCGCACGGCCTGGTAACTGCCATGGGCGGCCCAGGCCGGCTCGTCGCTGGTGGGCTGTACCCAGACGATCTGGTCCATGGCCTTGTCATCGTTGGAGTTGGGGTTGGCCGAGCCATCGCGAAAGCCCAGGAAGTTGCGCGCACTCTGTGCCGGTTCGCCGGGCTTGGCCGGTGCCTGGGGCGGCACGCTGCCTTCTTGCTTCCAGCGCACCAGCAGCAGGTCGGGCAGGTTTTTGACGATGTCGCGCAGCGCGTGGATATTGGTGTCCGGCGTGTTGGAGCTGAACTGCAGGCTCAGGTCGCCGTGACACTGCGCCGGTTCCAGTGCATCGTTGGGAAAGCCGACCATGCGACTCAGGCGCTTGGGCTTGGCGGCGGCAAGGCCGAAGCGTTCGTCGAACAACGACTCACCGACCGATACTGTAATGGTCAGGTTATCCGGTGTGACCACAGGGCCAAGGATGCCGGAATCGGTGGGCGGCAATTTCGGGTCGACCTGGGGCACGGTGCCGCCGGTCATCAGAAATGCGATGCGCTCGTTGAGGGTGCGGAACAGACGTTCCAGGTCTTGGCGGTCGCTGGCCAGTACATCGAACGCCACGACCATGCCGCAGGCCGGGCGCGGGGTGACGATGCCGCTTTGGTGCTTGCCGAAAAACGCCTGGTGGTCCTGGGTCTTGTCACTGCGCGGTGCGGTGGTGACTTGCTCAGCCGCTGCCGCCATCGCCGGGCAGGTCAGGCTGCTGCCGGCAATCGCAGCGCCGGTGGCGGCCATGCCCAACAGGACGCGGCGACGTTGGAGGTCAAACTGTTCTGTATCACTCATGTATGCGGTCGTCTTCACTGCAGGCCGGAAAGGCCAAGGGCGGGGTCGATTCCATCGAGTGCAACGGCCAGTGCCTTGGCCTTGTCGCCGATCTGCTTGCGCTGATCGGCTGTAACCTTGTCGTAGCTGGGGTAGCGGTCATTCACCTTGAGCCCGTCGAGTTCGCTGTCGAAGGCGTTGAGCGCGCTGTCGATAGCGGGCAACAGGTCGGCGGCGGACTTGACCAGCAACGGGCGCATCAGGTCGACCACCTTGCGCGCGACCTGCAGATTGGCGGCAAAGCCGTTCAAGTCGATGTGGCTGTAGCGTTCCTCTTCACCGCTCGCCGCCCGCACGTCCGCCAGGCTGTTGAGGTTGCGGACCACGATGCTCACCAGTTGCTCCGGGGGCAGGGACTGGGCCAGTAATTGCTGCTTGAGCGTGGTGACGTCGGTAACCAGGCGTTGGGCGACCGGCGCGAGGCCATCAAGGCTGTGTTGCTGGAACAGGCTGTATTCGAGGCGGTGGAAGCCGCTGAAGGCGGGGTCCTGCTCGCGCTGTTCAAAATAATCGGCGCGGGCATTGATCGCGTTATCCAATTCGGCCAGACGCTGAGACGCCGGCGCCAGGCGCTGATACGCCTCGCGCGCCGGTACATACAGCGCCTGGGCCTGGGCCAGGTCGCCGGCGGCGATGGCCTGTTGCAGGATCGTTACGGCCTTGACCAGCGCACCGCCTTGGCTGCTCAGGTACACGCGAAACTCCGACAACGGGCCGATAAAGGCCACCATCGACGGCTTGGCCTTGGCCTGGGCGTCAGACTCTGCCGTGGGCGTGACATGCAAGGTGCCGCGAGGGTTGCTCAGCAGGCCACAGGTAATGGCGTAGTCGCCGGGCAGCAGGTTGGCGTTGATCACTTGGCTCAGGCCTGGGGCGATGTTTTCCCGCTCTTCGACCACCAGCACGCCGTCGAGGATTTCCCACTCCACCGCGCGGTCGGAGCGGTTGATGATGCGAAAGCTGGCATGTCCTGCTGGTACCGTCAGGGCGTTGGGTTCGCAGGCGTGGCCGTGGATGGTCACCGCGATTTCATTGTGGTTGGTCTGGCGCTTGCCGGCGGCCAATTGCGAGGCGTAGTAGAACAGGCCTCCGGCGGCGATCATCACCACCACCGAGCCGGCCACGCCCCAGCGCAGGGCGCGGGACGGCGGGGCCGATTGAGGGGTTGGGTTGGACAAGAGACGGTCCTTACTGGCTGGAAACGGAAGAGGTATTGGCAACGGGCTGGGTAGGGGCCGCGGGCAGGAAGAACATCACCAGGGCCACCACCAGGTAAATCAGATAGGCGCCCAGGGTGCTCACGGTCGGCACCTCCTGGTAACCGAACATACCGGCCAGTACCGAACCGAGCGGGCTGTCCATGGGCAACGCAGCGCTGAAGTCGAATAGCACGGTCTGCCAGTGATTCCACACGCCGGCTTCATGCAGGGCTTGCACCGAATTGGCGAGAATGCCGGCCGCGACCACCAGGATGAACAGGCCGGTCCAGCGGAAAAACGCACTGAGGTTCAGGCGCATGCTGCCGGAATAAATCAGCAAACCCACAACAATGGCCAGCGCCAGGCCAAGCAGGGCGCCCACCGGAGCGCCCGGACCTTCGCTTTGCTGGAACACGGCCAACAGGAAGAACACCGTCTCCAGCCCTTCGCGGGCCACGGCGAAGAACACCATGGCGATCAAGGCGAACACCTGATGCCTGGAGCCGGCCAGCGCATGATCAAGGGATTCATGCAGCGAGTGTTTAATCGAGCGCGCCACTTTGCGCATCCAGAACACCATGGAACTGAGGATGCCCACGGCCACCAGACCGACGACACCTTCAAACAATTCCTGCTGCTTTTGCGGGAATTCCGCACTGACCAACTCCAGGCCGCCGCCCACCAGCAGCGCCAGCGCTGCCGCCAGGAACACGCCGATCCACACTGCAGGCATCCACTGGCCACGCCCGGTCTGTTGCAGGTAACTGGCGATAATGCCAACGATTAATGCCGCTTCAATGCCTTCGCGCAGCATGATTAAAAAAGGAACGAGCATCGGGCACCCGGGCACAACTAGTTAGGGAGCTAAGTTGTAACATAATGATACTCATTGCTAAACAAGAAATATTGACCTTTGCTGAACGTGGGCTGAACGGTGGTGGCGAAGCGCAACCGCCTTTATGATGCAGACCACCCAGACTGCAGCCGGACAGTTCAACGCCCCATGTCGGAAAAAGACACTATCTCCATCCACCTTGTGCGCGAAGCGCTGTTGCACAGTTGCGCGCCGGGAGCGGCCACCGTTGAGGCATTGAGCAAAGTCGGGATTGACCCGGCGTTGCTTGAGCAGCCCGACGCTCGCGTGGCGGCCACGGCCTATGCACGTCTGTGGCGCTTGCTGGCGCGGCGCAGGGACGATGAGTTTTTTGGCATGGACCCACGCACACTCAAGTCCGGTAGCCTGGCGTTCCTGTGTCGCGCCTCCATGGCGCAACCCAGCCTGGCGGCCGGCCTGGAAACCGGCTTGGGGTTTCTCTCGTTGATGCTTGAGCATCTTCCGGCCCAACTGGTTCGCCAGCAGAGTCTGGCGGAGATTGTCCTGCTCGAACCTGATGAGCCAAAACGCGCTTTTACCTATTTCACCTATTGGATGATCGTCCACGGCGTCGCCTGCTGGCTGGCGGGGCGGCGCATCCCGATCCTCGCCATTGAACTGCGTTGCGCGCAGCCGGACTTCTGTGACGATTACCGGGTGATGTTTTCTGACAACCTGCGCTTTGACCGACCACGCACACGCATGATTTTTTCAGCCGATTGTCTCGACCTGCCGATCAAGCGCAGTCCGGAAGAACTCAAGCGCTTCCTTGCCCGTGCGCCGGCCAACATCCTGGTCAAATACCGCGATCCCGAAAGCCTCGCCACCCGCATCAAGCACGACCTGCGCCAGATGCCGCCCCATACCTGGCCTGAAACCGAGGGCCTTGCGGCCAGCTTGTGCATTTCCGCTTCCACCCTGCGCCGCCGCCTGGCAGAGGAGGGGCAGACTTATCAGGGGCTCAAAGACGGTGTACGCAAGGAGCTGGCGATTGTGTGGCTGGCTGAACCGCAGATCAGTTTTGCCGAGATTGCGTCGCGGTTGGGGTTTGCCGATACCAGTTCGTTCTACAAGGCGTTCCGCAAGTGGTCCGGGTCCAATCCGGGGCACTTGCGCAGCCTGATTCTGCGCGACGCGAGTTGAGTCGGCGGCATTTAGCGTAGCGAAAGGTCTGGCTTGCGCCTCGTCTTTTTCCTATGGAGCCAGCGCAGACCTTCTCTCAGTCTGGAAACCCTTATTGAACGCTGGGTCATGGACGTGTTATCAAAAGTTCCTGCAGCAATACCTCTTCTCTCTTCAGCGCGTTTCGGTCCCCCACCTTTTGTTACCCCCCCTGAGGTCTCGTCATCGTGGGTTGCCGGGTCGGATCCCGCGCAACACAGATTCACTCAAGGCGAGGCGGACGCGATTGACCGGCAAGCCTGGTTGACCGTGTTGGAGCGCAGTGTGCTCGATAAGGCTGACTATGCCTTCGTCGACCTGGCGAACCTGCGGTTTAACCTGGCACCCCGTCCTGGCGCCGTCGACAAAGACACCACCGCACTGGCGTTTCTGCAACAAAGTTTTCCAGCTCTGAGTGGTGAAAACCTGCCGCGAACGGCCGCGCAGGTGCGTAACCTGATCAATTGGCAGCGTCTTGGGCTACCATCGAGCCCTGCCTTGGGCAACTACACCTGGGCATCTGCGCAGGCACCGGAGCCAGGCCACCCAAGCCTGAGCCTTGACGAACGCCAACGCTTGGTCGAGGCGTTAAGAACCTATGTCGGCGACGGCATCCTCACCAGCATGAACGTGACCACGCAAAACATGGATGATCAGATCACTCGGCATCTGAGTAGCCATGCACCGCTCAATCGCTATCGGCAGAACACACTGCTGGCTGCGATTGGGCGTGATCCTGCCGGGTTTTCAAACAAGCAGCGCAACCAATTGCTGCTGACTGCCCTGATGTTGAGCATTGACCCCGAGCTGGGGCAGCGTAGAAACCATATCGCAGGTTATGACCTGTATTCACTGGCTAACGCCGGGCGTACCCTGGCAGAAGTCAAGGGCGACTTGAAGGCGCATCTGGTGCGCAATGGGCGCGTGCGGCCCGAGGCGGTGGATGCCACTGTGCATATCATGCTGGCCAGTGTCGCTCCAGAGTTTGTGCTGCCAGACACGCCGGATACGTTGCGCATCGGCTCTCCTGCCTGGGTGGTACTCAGGAAAACTGTCGCGTTGCTGGAGGAGTCAGCAGAGGGCTCCAGCCGCACCCTCACCTATGACCAGGTGCTGGAGCGCGCCATCCTCCAGGCCCAGACGCCGGAGCAAGTGGTGTTGTTTCATGCCATCGAAACAGAACCGCTGCTTGATTGGGCAACGATGCACGGGGTCATTGCTCGGCGAGCGGACGATCAGTACACCGCCCAAGACCTGCAAGTCGCGGCGACAAAATACAACGACTATATCGAGAGCTCTCATCAGGCCCTTGTAACACTGAGCACCCCGATAAAAGACCGGCGAGCGCGAGCGCAGGCTGACCTCGAACGCGTGCTTCCGGGGCACGATCTGAACGAACCGATGCATACCGTGGCGTACCGGTTTCCCCAGTTGCTGTCTAATATGGTGCCCGGGTTACCCTGGTTGCAGCGCAGTCTCGGCTTTAAGGAAAGCCTGGTTGACCTGCACATGAGCGGCAATCTCAAGTACGGTGAATTTGCCTCGACCAAGCTTGTGGATATGACTGGCGCCACGTTGTTCAAAGATGAATATGACCCCAGGCTGGCTTCCCTGCGGGTGCACTTCACGAGGTTGAAACATTCCGGGCAGTCCCTTGCCGAGGCTGTCAAGGGTGATACCGAGCGTTTTCAAAAGGCCGTCTCCACGGGCCTGAAAGACATTCTCAGCAAAATGCCCTACGCGGACCGGCAGGCACTGGCCACTCAGGAACTGACCTTTTATCGAGTCGAGGCCGAGTCCATTAATGGCGCAGGTACTTCCATAACAGATGCCGATGAGCAACTCCAGGCGGTGAGGGGGCGCTATGGCTTCCTGATCGGCGTCGGGCAGGGCAAAGATGCCAAGTGTTATGAGTTTTTTCCCATGAGCGGGACCTATGTCGAACGGCACGACTTCAAGGCGATGTTGGACAAAGGCGAGGCAATCGTCCCGCGGTTGTGGGTGACCCGTATGAAGTCCCACGTGGACGGTCCACGGGCGGGGGCATCCGAGGTACAGATCAGGGCATTGCGCGAAACACTGCCGGCGGCGACATCTTCACAAACGCTGGCACCGCTTGGTTTTTTTTCGGAGCGGGCCACTGCGATTGCTGACTACGTAGCCCAACGCAATCTGGTGCTGGATCCCGAACAACTCCTCACTACCGCAATGGGGCAAACGGCCTCGGAGCGTTTCGATGATCGGGTCAAACGGGTCAGTAAAACACTTGTAAATACATTGATTCCCTTCAAGGCTTGCTACGACGACATTGTCTCCGGGCACGTCAAAAAAGATCTGAGAGCGTTGACAGGGTGCGCCACCGACGTTGCGGTAGCCATTACTGTCGTCGCAGGAGGTGCAGCGGAGGGGGCTGCAGCGTTCGATAAGGCGCAAACCGGCTTTTCCAGGCTGGCGGCGGCTACCCGGGCGGTGGGGACAGTCACCAACGGTTTGCTCAATCCATTCGCCGGCCTCTCTGAACCTCTGCTCAAAGCCGCCAAGTGGGTAGGAAGCCGCCTGTATCGGCTTGGAGAGAAGTCCCAGAGCGTGGTGCGCGCCGCTTGGAAAGCGCAACTCGAAGAACAACGGGTCGGGCGCGTTCGGCAAATGCGCCGCGACTCGCTAAAAAGCACAGAAAAGCCGCAGGAAGAGCGCCCGGTGGAGACGCAACCGAACGAAGGCAAGGTCAAGCCAGGGCCGAGAGCCACACGCGCGGAGGTCAAGGAACTCATCGAGCGTTCGCAGCCGCTGATGGTGTCCAAGGTGGACGATGCACTTAAAGCGCTAGCAGACCCTGCGCTGACTGAAGACGTGGACTTTGTGCTCAAGAGCTTCCAGGGCATGACACCTGTTCAGGCGCGAAAACTGATGACCTCTCGCCTTTCACGGCTCAAGACCAACGCTCAAGCGCTGACTACCAGAAATATAAGGTTCATGCGCTCCCGGGACCAACGATGGGTGGCGCAGGTCATCCCGGAAGATTTCAAGGTCGATAAGACGGGGAAATTCATGGAGGTCAACATCGATGGTGCCAAGCGCTATTACCAGCATTTCGGCTCCCACGAAGGCGCTATGAGCAACGCGTTGATTCATGAATTGGACCACCTGCCAGGCCCTGTGAGCCGAGGTACGCTTGATTTCGCCTACCTCACGCGGTTGAGAACAGACGAAGAAAATGCGGCAGGCTTGCTCAACCTGGCCAAAGGGCATACCGACCCTGCAGTGTTGGCCCTGCCAGGTGAAGATGCACCAGACCTGGTGAGCAAGACGGGCATCAACATGTATGGCTCGCGCGCCGGCAGCCTCAACGGGGAGTCCACGATGACCAGTGTTGCCCTGCTGTCTCAGCTCAAGACAGACCCCAACTTGTTCAAGCAGAACCGCGCGATAATTGAAGCCGCGCAGGCGGCTTTCGGCGAATTACCGATCACCGATCAGGTACCCATAAGAATCGCCAGCGAAAACTCTGCGCCAGGGTTGATCTACGCGATGGACCAGGGCTCCAAGAAGCTGATCGGAGTTTATCGATTAATGCAGCAGCCTCCCGGTACCGTGCTTCCCGATCGCCCGCCCAAGTATCAACCGGCACGTGAAAAGGCGTTCAAGGCCTATGTGCAAGAGCACTTGGTATTTTGAAAAAAGTTCTTTTCAGAATGGGCCGTCAGGACGGCACCTGACTTGCTTGAAAGTGGCGTTACAGGCGGGATTAGGAAATAACTCACAGCGCCCTTCGCTTGAGTATGACAGACCCTGCCTTATTGTTTTTAGGAAGTGGCTGGCATATCCGAAATAAAAAATCGTGCACGGTTTTAACGGTGATCCTGATCGGCAGCTGGGTTGAATCGGTCGTGGATGGATCGCAGTACTTAACTCTGAGGGTGTTGCTACAGGCGAATGAGCACGTGGTGTAATGACCTTCATGCGTTAAGTTTTCAATCCATACTATGAGGATGAACTTATGAAGCGTTTGATTGCGTTACCCTTTAGTGCGTTGATGATGGTGTCTGTTCAGGTGTCTGCTCTTTGCTTGAATATCTCAGAGAGCTTTAGTGGGGGAGTAGAGGCAGACAGCGAAACTACCGCGCATGGGCCGTTCACGATAGGCGGTAATAGCGGCTGTTCCGCAGCCAATATTGAAGCAATGGTGTCAGCAGGCGGGGCGGGGAGGGCTCCCCAGATTTCTATTGAGCGAGAAGTTGGCTCTTCTTGGACAAAGGTAGCGGCCAATCCTCTGTCACCTCGCGTGTCCTGGCTGGGGCCTTTTGGCACATATCGAATCCGAGTGCACAACCCTGACGCCGTCTCCAAGACCTACTCAGGAACCGTAAGATACGGGCGCTGAGCGGTAACAAAAGCAGTGTGTCAGGTCCTCTGGCACACTGCAGTCTGTGCAATCTGACTCTAAATCAAGCACGTTCTTCCACTGATAAATCATTTTTTGAGGAGCCCGAAAAATACGCAAGCGCATTAATCGCGCGATTGGCGTCAACCATGCCCTGTATATACTCCGGAATTCCCTGTGAGCGCCCTACATCCGGGTTGCTTTTCACAAACGCGAGGTAGTCAGCCAACTTTTCATCAAACAAGGCTATCGCATTGAATTTCACGTGCGTGTTTGTTTGCTTTCCATTGACGTCAGATGCACCATCTCCGGATATGAATATTAGGAAAGCCTGTGTATCGATGATTTTACTGTCGTACAGTCTCCTTCCGATCGCCTTAAGTTCATCTGTGCTTATAGAAGTCATATCATAGTTTTTTAAAAAAGCTTTCAGCTCTGCAATGTCGTCTTGCTGCCACATTCGCAGCTCATCAACGGCTTTGGATTCTTCAACAAAAGTAAATGTGTTCGTCGTTTTCTCTGGATTTTTGACAACAAAAGCATCTGTCTGTTTGGAAAGTGTATTGGGCATTACCACTCTCATATCCATGCTCGTCTCCTTATAGGATGAAAGGTTCACCCTGCTATCGACCCCTTGCGACAGATATTTAACCTGTTTGAATATTTGGGAAACTTCTTTCAGATAAGTATTACACGTAGGCCAAATTGATTGATCCGCCAATGCCAGGCTAAAAAAAAGCCCCGCGACCGAATGGACCGCAGGGCTAAAAATTGGCTGGATGCGACCAACCAAAGGAGCTCTTTACATCACTTGTTGCTAGCCACCACTGTATCCGGCTGCCAACCACCCCCAAGGGCCTTGTAGATTGCGACGATGCCGCGATACAGGTCGACTTCGGCCTGGGCCTGGGCGTCTTCGGCGGCCAGGCGTTCGCGCTGGGCGTCGAGCAGGACCAGGAAGTCCACGGTGCCTTCGCGGTAGCGGATCGCCGCAAGGTCGGCGGCGGCGCGGCTGGATTCGCTTTGGCGGATCAGCGAGACCAAACGTTGCTGGCGTTTGCCGTAGTCGCTGAAGGCGTTTTCAGACTCTTCCAATGCCAGCAACACTTGCTGTTCATAGGTGGCCAGCGCGCCATCGGCTTCGGCATTCGCGCCACGCAAACGCGCGCGTACGCTGCCCAGGTCAAACGCGGCCCAAGTGATGCTCGGCCCTAGAGACCAGGCATTCGCGGCGGCCGAGCCGATCTGCGAACCGCGCCCGGCGGTGAAGCCGAGGAAACCGCTGAGGCTCACCCGTGGGAACAGGTCGGCCTTGGCCACGCCGATACGTGCGGTGGCGGCGGCCAGTTTGCGTTCGGCGCTGAGGATGTCCGGGCGCCGTTGCAGCAGTTGCCCTGGGTCGCCAATCGGCAACGCCTTGGCAATCGCTGGCAAGTCTTTCGGGCTCAGGTCCACGCTCAGCTTGTCGGGGCGCTGGCCGAGGAGGGTGGCGATGCGGTTGCGTTCGCGCACTTGTTCGGCCTGCAGTTGCGGCACGCTGGCTTCCACCGCTGCCAGGCGCGCATCGGCACGTTCCACGTCGAGCTGATCACCGACGCCAGCATCACGCAGGCTGACGGTGATGGCACGCGACTCCTGCTGGTTCTTCAGGTTGTCCAGGGCAATACGTTCGCGCAGTTGCGCACCGCGCAGTTGGCCGTAGGCATCCACCAGCTCGGCAATCATGGTGACTTGCAGCTGGTACAGGTCGGCTTCGGCCACCTGTTGGTCGGCGTCACTGGCTTCCAGGTTGCGGCGGATACGTCCGAACAAATCCACTTCCCAGGCCATGTCCAGGCCCAGGTCGTAGCGCTCGCTGTTGACGCGTTTGGTGGTCTGGCCGGGAATCTGGCCCTTGCCCACATCGCTGCTGGCGCGGGAGGTGACCACCGGCATGATGTCGTTGGCCGCATCATCACGGATGGCCCGTGCCGCCCGCAGACGGGCGAAGGCCACGCGCAGGTCGCGGTTGCCGCTCAGGGACTGGGTCACCAACTGGTTGAGGGTCGGGTCGTCGAACTGCTGCCACCAGATGCCTTCGTATTTGGCGTGGTCGTAGCTCTTGGTGTCGGCGGCGGCCGTGATATTGGCCGCCTCCAGTGGCTGGGTCTTGTAGTCCGGGCCTACGGCACAGGCGGCGAGCGCCAGCACCAACAGGCTCGGCAGGAATACTTTCACACTCATTGCTGTGTCTCCAGCTTCAAGGCCTTGGCCGCTTTGCGCGCTTCACTGCGTTCGACATAGCGGCGGATCAGTACGTAGAACACTGGTGTCAGCAACAGACCGAAGAAGGTCACACCGATCATCCCGGAGAACACCGCCACGCCCATGGCATGGCGCATCTCGGCGCCGGCACCGCTGGAGAGCACCAACGGCACCACACCCATGATGAACGCGAACGAGGTCATCAGGATCGGCCGCAGACGCAGGCGGCAGGCTTCCAGTACCGCGGCGAGCGGATCGAGACCTTCCTGCTGTTTATCCTTGGCAAATTCGACGATCAGAATCGCGTTCTTGCACGCCAGGCCCACCAGTACGATCAGGCCGATCTGGGTGAAGATGTTGTTGTCGCCGCCCGAGATGATTACCCCGGTAATGGCCGACAGCAGCGTCATCGGTACGATCAGGATCACCGCCAGCGGCAGGCTCCAGCTTTCGTATTGGGCGGCGAGCACCAGGAACGCCAGCAGTACGCAGAGCGGGAACACGAACAGCGCAGTATTGCCCGAGAGGATTTGCTGATAGGTCAGGTCGGTCCACTCGTAGGTCATGCCGTTGGGCAGTTCATCTTTGAGCAGTTTTTCAATCGCGGCCTGGGCCTGGCCGGAGCTGTAGCCCGGCGCGGCGTTGCCGTTGATTTCTGCGGTGATGAAGCCGTTGTAGTGCATGACGCGGTCCGGGCCCGAGGTGTCGCTGACCTTGATAAAGGTCGCCAGCGGGATCATCTCGCCTTTGTTGTTACGCACTTTCAGTTGGCCGATCTGGTCGGAGTCCTGACGGAACTGTTGCTCGGCCTGCACGTTGACCTGGTAGGTACGCCCAAAGCGGTTGAAGTCGTTGGCATACAGCGAACCCAGGTAGACCTGCAGCGTGTCGAAGATGTCGCTGATCGCCACGCCGTGGGTCTTGGCCTTTTCGCGGTCGATGGCGGCGTCGACTTGCGGCACGTTTACGGTGTAGCTGGTGAACAGGCCGAACAGTTCAGGCACGCCGTGGCTCTTGGCAATCACGTTCTGCACTTCTTTGTACAGCTCGTCATAGCCGAGGTTGCCACGGTCTTCGATCTGCAGGCGGAACCCGCCGATGGTGCCCAGGCCTTGTACCGGCGGCGGCGGGAAGATCGCCATGTAGGCTTCTTCGATATTGGCGTATTGGCCGTTCAGTGCACCGGCAATCGCACCGGCAGACATGCTTGGGTCTTTGCGCTCATCAAAGGGCTTCAAGGTCACGAACACAATGCCGCTGTTCGGGCTGTTGGTGAACCCGTTGATCGACAGGCCCGGGAAGGCAATTGCGGCTTCCACGCCGGGTTGTTTAAGGGCGATCTCCGACATGCGCTTCATCACGTTTTCGGTGCGGTCCAGGCTCGCGGCGTCGGGCAGTTGGGCGAAGGCCACCAGGTATTGCTTGTCCTGGGCCGGTACGAAACCGGTCGGCGTGTGGGCAAAGCCGAAGAACGTCAGCACCATCAAACCCGCGTAGACGAACAAGGCAATACCGCTGCCGCGAATCACACGGCGCACGGTGCCTACATAGCCATGGCTGGCCTTTTCGAAAAAGCGGTTGAAGGGACGGAACAGCCATCCCCCGAAGACCTTGTCGAGGAACTTGGAGAAACGGTCCTTCGGCGCGTCGTGACCGCGCAGCAGCACAGCGGCCAGGGCAGGGGACAGGGTCAGGGAGTTGAACGCCGAGATCACGGTTGAGATCGCGATGGTCAAGGCGAACTGCTTGTAGAACTGCCCGGTCAAGCCACTGATAAAGGCGGCTGGAATGAACACCGCACACAGCACCAGCGCCGTGGCGATGATCGGGCCGGTAACCTCGCTCATGGCTTTTTCGGTCGCCGGGAACGGCTCCAGGCCCAGTTCGATATTACGCTCGACGTTCTCCACCACCACGATGGCGTCGTCCACCACGATACCGATGGCCAGCACCAGGCCAAACAATGACAGGGCGTTGAGCGAGAACCCGAACAGGTGCATCACCGCAAAGGTACCGATCAAGGATACCGGCACCGCCACCAATGGAATGATCGAGGCGCGCCAGGTCTGCAGGAACAGAATCACCACCAGCACCACGAGGATCAGTGCTTCAAACAGGGTATGCACCACCGCTTCGATGGAACCGCGCACAAAGATAGTCGGGTCATAGGCGATGCGGTAATCCATGCCCGCCGGGAAGCTCTTTTTCAGCTCGGCCATTTTGCTGCGTACATCGTTGGAGATGTCGATGGCATTGGAGCCTGGACGCTGGAAAATCGGAATCGCAACGGCGGGCTGGTTATCGATCAACGAGCGTAGCGCGTATTGGCTGGAGCCCAGTTCGACCCTGGCGATGTCCTTGAGGCGCGTGATTTCACCGTTGGCGCCGGCGCGAATCACAATGTTCTCGAACTCTTCCTCAGTGACCAGGCGGCCCTGGGTGTTGACCGACAACTGGAAGCTGGTGTCACTCGGCGCAGGTTGGGCGCCCAGGGCACCGGCTGCCACCTGGCGGTTCTGCTCGCGGATCGCCGTGACCACATCGGTGGCGGTCAGGTTGCGCGAAGCGGTTTTGTTCGGGTCCAGCCACACGCGCAGGGAGTAGTCGCCCATGCCGAACAACTGCACGTCACCGACGCCGCCCAGGCGGGCCAGTTCGTCCTTGATATTGAGGATCGCGTAGTTGGACAGGTACAACATGTCATAACGCTGATCCGGGGAGGTCAAGTGCACCACCATGGTCAGGTCGGGGGAGGCCTTGTCCACGGTAATACCGATGCGCGTCACTTCCTCCGGCAGCTTGGGCTGGGTGCGCGTCACACGGTTTTGCACCTGCACCTGCGCGTTGTCCAGGTCGGTGCCCAGGGCGAAGGTGATGGTCAGGGTCAGCTTGCCGTCGGCGGTGGACTGCGAGGACATGTACAGCATGTTCTCGACACCAGTGATGGCTTGCTCCAACGGCGCGGCCACGGTTTCACCGATGACTTTAGGGTTGGCACCCGGGAAGTTGGCGCGCACTACCACGGTCGGCGGCACCACCTCCGGGTATTCGCTGATCGGCAGTTGGAACAGCGAGATTGCACCGGCAATCAGGATCAACAGCGACAGCACCGCTGCGAAGATCGGCCGTGAAATGAAGAACTTGGAAAAATTCATCTTGAGTCGTATCCCTTAACCGCGTGGAGTCGCGACGCTTGCGAGCTTGGGCGCGGGTTTTTCCGGCGCCACTTGCTCCAGGTTGCTGGCTTCAAGCGCTTGTCGTTGTTGGGCCAAGGCGGCGAGGGTTTCCTTGCTGGCCATCGGGATGGTTTCAGGTGCGACCGGCGAGCCTGGGCGTACACGCTGCAGGCCCTTGACGATCACGGTGTCGTCCTTGGTCAGGCCGCTGCGCACGATGCGCAAACCTTCGATTTTCGGCCCCAGTTCCACCGCGCGATAAGCCGGCTTGTCGCCGTCCATCACCAGCACGAATTTCTTGCCCAGGTCAGTGCCGACGGCTTCGTCGTTGATCAACACCGCCGAATAGGTGCCGCTGCCGACCAGTTTCAAGCGCGCATACAGGCCAGGGGTGTATTCGCCCTTGCTGTTGTCGAACACCGCACGGCCACGGATGGTGCCGGTAGCCGGGTTGACCTGGTTGTCGACGAAGTTCATCTGGCCCAGGTGCGGGTTGCCGGTTTCGTTGGACAGGCCCAGGTACACAGGGGTGGTTGCGCCACGCCGGCCTTCACGGGCCAGTTCGGTGTACTTGAGGAACACGCGCTCATCGGCATCGAAGTAGGCATAGACCTTGTCGGTGGAGACCACACTGGTGAGCGCAGTGGTATCGGCGGTTACCAGGTTGCCGGCGGTAATTTCGGCACGGCTGACGCGGCCACTGATGGGCGAGGTCACGCGGGTAAAGCTCAGGTTCAGCTTGGCCAGGTCCAACTGCGCCTGGATCCCGGCCATGGCGGCACGGGCTTCCTGGGCGGCGGTGGTGCGCGAGTCGGCCAGTTCGGCGGAGATCGCATTGCTCTGGCGCAGGCGTTCGCCGCGTTGTGCTTCGTTTTCGCTGCGGGTGGCGGCGGCTTTGGTCTGAGCCAGTTGGGCCTCCAGGCGGCGTACTTCGGCCTGGAACGGGCGCGGGTCGATCTGGAACAGCAGGTCGCCTTTCTTGACCAAAGCGCCTTCAGTAAAAGCGACTTGGTCAATCTGGCCGGACACCCGAGGACGAATCTGCACGGTTTCCGGCGCTTCAAGGCGCCCGGTGAACTCGTCCCACTCGTTGACCGGTTGTTCCAGCACCTTGGCCACGCTGACCTTGGCAGGAGGCATGGCGGCCGCCTGTTCCTGGGTCTTGCCGCACGCGCTCATCACCACCACGGCCAATATCGCCAGAGGGAAGCGCAAATGTTTGAGTGACTGTTCCATGAGGTGCATCCGCCAATGTATTTGAGATGGGCGGATCATGCGCGGGGAGGTGCTATGTCACGAATCGAATGAAGCAAAGGTAACTATCATTCGGAATGATATAAGCGCGGAGTCAGCCCTCTAGCATGGGGGTTTTGTTAGGGAGCTATCAATGTGATTGATGACAAAAGACTGTTGCTGAGGGTGCAAGGAACTTTCCCAGCAATCCGTGGGAGCATCACGGCGCCTCAAACGCGTCGCCCAGAAAGTCGATCAAGGACCGCACCGACGGCATCAGCCCACGCCTGGAGGGGAACACGGCGGTGATCACGCCTTCAGCGGGTTGCCATTCAGGCAATACGGCAATCAAGCGGCCATCGGCCAGTTCGTCTTTCACGACTACCTGCGGGAGGTTGGCGATGCCCACGCCCGCCAGTGCTGCGTTTTTCAGGGTCGACATATCATCACTGACCAGGCGTGGCGTGTGCGCGACCTGGGCCGTCGCGCCGTCCGGCCCGGTCATGTCCCACAGGTACGCAAGCAACGGGTTGCCCCAATGGATCGTCGCCAGCCCGGCAAGGTCAGCCGGTAGCGATGGCAGGGGAGCGTCCTGCAGAAAAGTCGCGCTCGCCACCAGTACCTGAGGACTTTTCGCCAGTACCTTCATGACCAGCTCACTGCTTTCCAGCGGTGGGAAACACAGGTTCAAGGCCATGTCATAGCCTTCGCTGATGATGTCGACCTTGCGGTTGAAGCTTTTCACGTTCAGTTCGACGCTGGCGCATTGCGCCATGAATTGGGCGAGCATCGGCGCCACCCAGTAGTTGAGCAGCGCAGTGGTGCAACTCAAGCGGATCACGCCCCGCGGCTCTGATTTGTTGAAGGCAATCACATCTTCGGCCGACTCGGCTTCGGCAATCATCGCCACGCAATGGCGGTAATAGGCCTGGCCGATATCGGTGACCTGGAACTGGCGCGTCGAACGCTGTATCAGCCGCGCCCCCAGCCTGGCTTCAAGCTGGCTGACTCTGCGGCTCAAGGTCGATTTGGGCAGGTTCAGCGCACGGCCCGCCGCCGCAAAGCCGCCGTGCTCGACCACCTTGGCGTAGAGGAAGAGTTCGTTGAGGTCGAACATGGGCAGTGTTCCATTTTTGAGATGGCCAAGATTAATTCAACTTAGCCAGTATCGACAGCCATGTACACTCCGTTCAAATCGACGCAGTCACCGAGGGCACCACATGATCGACCGTTTGCGCTGGGCAACCCATCGTCTCACCAAGCGATTGTGGTTCAGAGCCTCCTTGTTCTCGCTTCTAGGGGTCGCTACGGCACTGCTTGCCGTTGTGTTCAAAGACTTCGTTCCCGAGTCCCTGCCCACGCGCATCGGTGCAGATGCGGTGGACAAGATTCTGGGCATCATTGCGTCCAGCATGCTGGCCGTCACGACCTTTTCGTTGAGCACGATGGTCACCGCGTACGGTGCCGCAAGTAGTGGTGTGACCCCGCGAGCCACCACTTTGGTGATGGAAGACACTACGACGCAAAACGCCCTCGCTACGTTTATTGGCTCATTTCTTTTCAGCCTGGTAGGCATCATTGCCCTGAGCACCGGCGCCTACGGCGCGCAGGGTCGCGTGCTGCTGTTCGCGGTGACCATCGCCGTGGTTGTACTGGTGGTCTACACCCTGCTGCGGTGGATCGACCATTTGTCCAAGCTCGGCAGGGTAGGAGAAACCATCGACCGCGTCGAAAAAGCGGCCATGGCGGCCATCAGCCAACGCGCCCAATGGCCCTGCCTCGGCGCTGCAGCCTACCCGACCGATCACGCTCTGGCCCCCGGCGCAATGACCATCGAAAGCGAGCAGACGGGCTATGTGCAGCATATCGACGTGTTGGCCTTGGGCGCTATCGCGCAGCATGACTGCACGCATATTTACCTGGAGGTGGTGCCGGGAACCTTCGTACACGAAGGCATGCCACTGTTGCACGTGGTCAGCCTGGGCACCAGGCAAGACGATGGCACACAGGCCACCAGGGAAAAGATCCTGTCTACGCTGACCATCGGTAACCGTCGCACATTCGAACACGATCCCCGTTTCGGGCTCTGCGTCCTCTCTGAAATCGCTTCGCGCGCGTTGTCACCTGCCGTCAACGATCCAGGTACCGCTATTGATGTGATTGGCCGGGGAGTGAGAACGTTGACATGCTGGGGTAAGCCCGGCGGGTCTGGCCGGCAGACAGATCAGCAGTGTGAGCAGGTATTTGTTCGAGGGCTGAACGTCGATGATCTGTTTGAGGATTTCTTCGCCCCGATCAGCAGAGACGGTGCAGGTGTGTTCGAAGTGGATGCTCGCCTGTTGAAAGCCCTTATCAGCCTTGCCGAAATAAACCCTGTTCTGTTCAAAACGGCGTGCCTTAGGCAGGCGGACCAACTCATCACACGCGCGCATACAACACTGACACTGCAGCATGAGAAGGAGCGACTAAGCGCCTTGGCGAAGGCGATAGGCGTGTAGGAGGCTACTGGGCCTGCGCAGCGGCACTCAAGGTAGGGAATTAATGGCCTTTATGACCGCATCGGCGATGGTCTTTGTAATAAGCCGACGCTGACAGTTATCAATCGTCGGGCTCAGCCATGTGGGCAGGCTGTTCAGTACGGGCAAAATCGCCGTGAGCGCGCCCTCACGCAACGGCCCGCCGGGCTGATGGCCCTGCTGGCCGATCACCTTCATGAGTTGCGACTCATAGGCTCGCCTCAATCGCTCAACGCTCGCCTGCATCGGAGCGCCCAGGCAATTGGCGTCCATGACCGCTAACTTGAAGTGCCCGGTCATCTGTTCATGCAATTGAAGATGGCCTTCGATCAGTGTTGTCAGACGTTGTGCCGGCGTCAATCTACGGGTGTTGATCCGGTCGACGTGCGACAAGAGCGCCTGATATAGCTCTATCAGCCACTCATACAACATGGCTTCCTTGCTCTCTACATGGTGATAAATCGCTCCCGGGCTGATGCCAACATGCGCTGCCAATTCGCGCATGCTGACCTGGCTGAAACTACGCTCCTTGAACAGCTCCAGGGCTCTGCGCTGAAACTCCGAGCGGCTGAGCGCGAGAGCCGTCCTCATGTGTCGAGTGCCTGCTGCTTGGCAATTTCCTGGTTGCGCAGAATGAACCGCTGCAACTTACCACTGGGGGTCTTGGGCAGTTGCTCGACGAACTCGATTTCCCGTGGGTACGCATGCGCAGCCAGGCGCTGTCGGACATGCAGGCGCAAGACTTCTGCCAATTCGACACTGGGCAGGTACTCACGATTGAGCACGACAAACGCCTTGATCAGTTCGGTGCGTTGCGGGTCGGGCTTGCCGATCACCGCGGTTTCGACGACTGCCGGATGTTCGACGAGCGCGCTCTCCACATCGAAAGGCCCCACGCGGTAGCCGGACGTGGTGATCACATCGTCGTTACGGCCGACAAAGCTGATACTGGCGTCCTCATTGAGCTCCACGATATCGCCGCTCAAGTAATAACGGCCCACAAACGCCTTGGTGGGCATGTGAAGGTAGCCATTGAACCAGCACAGGGGCGAGCGCTCGCGATCCACCGCCAGTACGCCCGGCTGGCCTGTCGGCAACTCCCTTTGCGCATCGTCCAGCACGACAATCCGGTACCCCGGCACCGCATAACCGGCAGAACCCTCGCGGACCCGATGGCGTAACCCATGGTGATTGCACAGCACCATGCCGATTTCGGTTTGGCCGTAATGATCGTGAATGACCACGCCTAGCTGTTCGGCGAACCAACGGATGACTTGTGGGTTGAGCGGTTCGCCGGCGCTGCTGACGACACGCAGTTGGCCACGTACGGCGTCGGCGAACTCGGCCCCGGCGTCAATCAGCAGGCGAAAGGCCGTAGGCGAGCCGGCCAGGTTGCTGATCCCGTACTTGGCGATAATCCGGCTGGTGCTTTGCGTGGTGAAAGGGCCGTCATGGAACAGCGTGGCCCGGCCGCACGCCAGTGGCCCGGTCACTGCGTAATACAAGCCATAGGCCCAGCCGGGGTCGGCGAGGTTCCAGAAACGGTCGTCTTCGCGCAGGTCGATTGAATCGCGCATATAACTTTTGAAGGCAAGGATGGCGCTCAAAGGCACCTCCAGCGGCTTGGCCGGCCCTGTGGTGCCCGAGGTGCACATCAGCAGGAACGGCGCACGGGCGTCCAGCAGCTCAGGTGTGCAGTCGGGTTGTTGATGTTCCAGCACATCCCAAAACGCGTAGTCGCTGGGACGCCGTGAGGTGGCGTCGGTCACGATGACGTGGGGGCAGTCGAAGAGCTCGTCCAGCTTGGGACGATTGTGGGCGTCGGTCACGATCCAGCGCGCGTTGGAACAGTCCAGTCGCTGTTCAATGGCCTTGGGGCCGAACGCGGTAAAGAGTGGTTGGTAGACCGCCCCGATGCGCCAGGTTCCCAAGATGGCAATCACCAGTTCAACCGTGCGTGGCATCAGGCCGGCAACCCGATCCCCCGGCTGCACGCCATGGGCTCGCAGGAAGTTGCCGAAGCGCGCCGCGTGCGCCTGCAGTTCGCTGAAGGTGTGCTGCGTGGCG
Organism: Pseudomonas sp. PA-1-3F; assembly: GCF_021609665.1. Taxonomy (NCBI): domain Bacteria; kingdom Pseudomonadati; phylum Pseudomonadota; class Gammaproteobacteria; order Pseudomonadales; family Pseudomonadaceae; genus Pseudomonas; species Pseudomonas sp. PA-1-3F. The sequence goes on from NZ_WJZD01000021.1 coordinate 53,065, forward strand.
TGGCCATCGCGCGTTTCACAATACAACGCCACGCCATTGCCATGGGCATGCCGGTCGCAGCATTCAATGCAGGCATTCAAGGCGCCGGGTTCGCCGTGCAAGTCCCGGGCAGCCAGTTGTAGATAATCGAAGGATGAGACTGCTGAGTCGTAATCGCGCATAACGTACCTGGTTATTATTGTTGGAATATGTGCTTTGCCCACGCAGGCTGCGCGGCCACCTCTACCTCGGTCAAATGGGGTCAGCCTGCAAGGACGGCGTCGGCGCCGATAAGGCCAGGGAGTCAAAGGTTGTCGCCCCCGGCAGGGCTTGCCAGGCCGAGGGGCCAGCGGCGATTTCCTGAGCGCTCAGCAGGCAATTGTCGAGTGCGCGCTGCAGTGCCTGGGTGTCCAGGCCCTGGCCGATAAAGACCAGCTCTTGCCGGCAATCGCCGACAATGCTGTCCCACTTGGCCATGATGTTCTGCAACCGATATTCATCCAGCGGCCATTGCGCCTGCTCGATGAAGTTCCACCAGTGCCCGACGTAGTCCCACTGGAATTGCCTGCCGCTTTGCACCAGCAGGCCGGTTTCCAAGTGCCTGCTGGCGAGCCAGAAGTAACCTTTGCTGCGCAACAGTCGCCCGTTTCGCCAGGGCTGCTGGAGAAAATCGAGTAATCGCTGTGGGTGAAAAGGGGCACGCTCGCGGTACACCCAGGAGGTCACGCCATAGGTGTCCGATTCAGAGGCCGGCGCGTCGTCGGCCTGCATTTTTTTCATCCAGCCGGGCGAGGCCACAAGGCTAGGCAAATCAAACAGGTGAGTACCGAGGATGGCGGATAACTCCACGTTACCCTGAGTCATCGGTATGATCCGCGCGCTCGGGTTAAGGCCGGCGAGGATCGCGTGCACGGCCTTGTAGCCGGACTCGTCGATCAGGTCCAGTTTGTTGACGAGAATGACATTGGCGTATTCCACTTGCTCGATCAGCAGGTCGGTCAGGTGGCGCGTGGGTGCGTCGTCGCGGTCCACAATGTCCGGCGATTCGAGCAATGCCTCAAAGCGACTGCCATCGACCACCGTCACCAACGTATCGAGCCGCGCCAGTTCGCTTAGGCTGAAGCCCTGCGCGTCGAGGAAGGCGAACGTCTCGGCAACCGGCATCGGCTCGGAAATCCCCGTGGACTCGATCAACAAGTAGTCGAAACGTTGCTGGCGTGCCAGGGCGCTGATCTGCTCGAGCAAATCGGCGCGCAGCGTGCAGCAGATGCAGCCATTGCTCATCTCGATCAACTCATCGCGGCCCCGGTGCAGCGCTACGTCGCGCCGCACCTGCTCGGCATCGATGTTGACCTCGCTCATATCATTGACGATGACCGCAACGCGCAGGCCGTCGCGATTGCGCAGGATATGGTTGAGGAGGGTGGTTTTGCCGGCGCCGAGGAAGCCGGAAAGCACCGTCACCGGCAGTCGGCCTGCCAAGGCACCGTCCATCATGCGTTCACCGTGCCATCGGCGTGGTCCAGGTAGCTTTCGAACAGGTCGACCACCACGAACCCCTCATCTGCTGCATCGCCCCAGAGATCTTTCACGCGAAACTCGACGTGGTAGGTCGGCTGATGCGCCGCGCTCAGATCGCCGTGGCCGATAGCGTCAGGGAAGGGCCACTTTTGCGCGGTGCGGTGCACAACCACGCCTTCTTTGCCGCGCACGTAGGCCGGCATGCGGGTATGCCCGGCCACATACTCGTTGCGCACCACCACCCGGTCGCCCACTTCAAAGGGCGGGCGGCCGCTGATCGCCGGGCGCCCGCTGGCATGCGCGGGGTTCGCCAGCTTGAAGTGCGAACCCAGGGCCTGGTCGAGTTCCGCCTGGGTGATCACACCGGTTTCGACCAACAGGGTGGCGGTCGCGATGACATAGCGTTCGTAGTATTGGGTGCCGACATGTTGGCGCACGTCGAGGCGCTCCACGGCATGGCGAACTTCGTCCACGCTGAACTTTTTCAAGTGATCGGCACCGACAAACATCAGGCTGTAGGCCAGGTGTTCCCAGTCCTGCTTGAACACGGGTTGGTAGCTCAGGCTGTTGATGGTGTGAGGGATTTTGCCAAAGCCTTGAAACCCACCGAGATCGTGAAAGCCATCCATTGTGAATACCTCTGAAAAATGCAAAAAACAAAGGGCACCGTTTACGCCACGTAAGGCAGCGCCACGCCGATAAGAACATCCTTGGTGATCAGTTTTCGCAGGGCCTCTTCATCCATGGATTCGCTGCCCTTGGGCCGTAAAGGCAGCACCAGATAGCGGGTTTCGGCGCTGGTGTCCCACACCTTGACGATGACGTCGGCCGGCAGCTCGGTGCCCAGCTCCCGCAGGACGGTGCGCCCTTCGCGCACCAGTCGGGCGCGGAACTCGAAGCCCTTGTACCACTCCGGCGGCAAACCCAGGACAGGCCAGTTGGTGCAGGAGCACAGGCTGCACACAATTACGTTTTTCACGCTGGGCGTGTCTGGCAGCGCAACAATGTATTCACCCTGCGGGCCGGTATAGCCAAATTGGGCGCACGCCGCGGTGCCGTCTTTGAGCAGCAGTTCGTGAAACTGCGGGTCCACCCAGGCTCTGGCGACCACTTGAGCCCCGTTCTCCGGGCTCCACTGGTGTGCCATCAGCTGTGTCATGTGGTCGATGTAACCGTCGGGGATCAGATCCTTCTGCTTGAGCACTTGCAGTAGCGCTTGCGCGCGTTCTCCCGGTGTTGATGTGGTTGCTTCATGTGCGCTCATAAGTTGACTCCTCATCGTTGAGCTTCTGGGCAGCGCCTGGCGGCTTGTTCTTTTTGCGCTGCGCGGGATTACCGGCTAACAGTTTTTCCAGTCAACCGACGCCTCGAACGCTGCGCCAGCCTGGTAAATCGTGCCTTCGGCATAGTGCTTGCTGACCAGCATCATCCCGACAGGTAAACCGTCTACCAGACCACAGGGAATCGACATGGCCGGATGCCCGGTGATGTCCTGGGCAGAGGCATTGCCGATCATTTCCAGTGCACGGGCCACGTACTCGGTAATCGAGCAACCCGGCTGCGGGTGGGGTTGGGCGATGATCGGGACGGTGGGCATCACCAGCAGGTCATACCGCGCCAACGCGGCGTCATACCCGGCACGTGCCACGCGCCTGAGGTTTTGTGCCTTGGCGTAGAAACGTCCGTTGTAGCGTTCCAGACCGTATTGCCCGACGAACATGCACAGCTTGAGAGAAGCGGACAGGTCATTGGCCTGATCGCGCCATCCGGCTTGCTGGTCCAGCAACCCGAGGTCATACAGCCCTTGCCAGTTAAAACCGGCCCCATTGCCGTGCATCATCTGCATCATCAAGCCTTCACAGCCGATGGGGTGCCATAGCGAACCGGCAATGCTGTGCTCAGGCACCGACACCTCCTCGACCTGCGCGCCCAGCCGCGAAAACGCTGCAATGGCTTGACGTACGCAAGAGGCCACACGTGGGTCCTGGTTGGCCAGTTCAAAACCTTCGCGCAGGATGCCGATCCTCAGCCCGCTGACACCGCGTTCCAGGTAATCGCTGTAAGCGTCGACCTGCGGCGCGGCTTGTCGCGGATCGAGCCCATCGGCGCCGGCCATCACTTCCAGCATCAAGGCGTTGTCGCGCACGTTTGCGGTAATGGGGCCGGCGTGATCGATAGTCGCTTCGATGGCCATGATGCCGGTGTAGGGCACCAGTCCGTGGGTCGGCTTCATGCCGTAAGTGCCGCAGAAGGCGGAAGGGATGCGGATTGACCCGCCCTGGTCACCGCCGACTGCCAGGTCGACCTCGCCGGCGGCAACCAGTGCTGCGCTGCCGGAAGACGAGCCTCCCGAGGCAAAGCCCTGGCGAAAGGGGTTGTGCACCGGTGCAGGATCTGAGGTGTGGCTGCCGCCGGACAGGCAGTAGTGTTCGCACGTTGCCTTGCCGAGGATGGTCGCGCCGGCATCCAGCAAGCGCGTGACAACCGTGGCATCGAAGGCGGGAACGAAGCCTTCAAGCGGCTTGGCACCATTCATCATGGGGACGCCAGCCAGTGAAATATTGTCCTTGAGGGCGACCGTTTTACCCGCCAGCTTGCCTTCGCGCGCACCGTTGACTTCGGTGCGGAAGTACCAGGCGTTGAGCGTGTTGTGTGCGGCCGAGGGACGATAGCCCGAGCTGCGTTCATAACGGACCGGCGGGATGAAGTCCGGCAGCTCGTCAACCAGGTCATATGCGTCGAAGCTTGCCTGCATAAGCGCCAGGTATTCATCGGCTTGCTTTGCACTGAGTTGCATGTGCAGGCGGCTCGAAATATCCAATAGCTGTTCAAGGGTGGGGCGAGCGATTGCCATGGTTGGGCTGTCCTTATCGTAAGTGGCCGAAGAGCACTGCGTGCTCAATATCAGCGAGCCTGGGGCTCAAGATAGTCCGCGGATCCAGCCGGCGGCTTGGTTGAGAAAGACATCGACTTGGTTGAGCCGGACACCCAGGCGCCAAGGGCGCGCGGTCGCAGTTTCTGGCGTTAAAAAATGTGCGCGTAGCGCAGGTTCATGCGGAAGTCTTCGCGGGTGCCGTTGTCCACCGAGAGGTCTTTGCCCAATTGCAGTTGCACTTGGTCGGTGGGGCTGACGAACTTGGTGGCGGTGAGACGCAAGTTGGTGGTGCCTAGTTCGTTGTCCTGATTGACATGCTCGACGTTTGTCTCGCCACCCCAGGTACGCCCCAAGCCAATACCAAAGGTGGTGGTGGCGTCCGGCATGTAACGCCCCATGATCTGCGCTGCGTAGGACACGTCCTGCTTCATGCGGTCGGCATTTGCACCGTAATCCGTATTGTCGCCATACCAGGTCGCGCCGCCGACCAGGTCCATCGCCCATTTCTCTGTGAAGTGCTTGACGTAGGCGCTCTGCAGTTCGAATTTCCAGCGGTTCTCCCCTAGGTTAAGCGCGTCGTCCTTGTCATACGTCCCCGAAGGCACATACACATAGGGGGCGATACTGAGGGTGTCGCGGGCTTCGTTGAACCGCCATTTCACCGGCGCGGTGAGGATCAAGTCGCCCACGCCTCGAGTACTGCCCAGTGCTGAGGCGTCACCTGCGCCGGAGACGTGCCCGAAAGGCAAGAGGAATTGCGGGTCGATAGTGACTGTGTCGCTGAGCGCATACACATGGAGCAGACGCAGGATGCCAACGTCGGAGGTCACCCTGAAGTCAGAGCTGACCTTGTGTCCGTTGGCGTAAGCCGAGTCCGTAGTGGCGTGCTGATAATAAATCGCACCGATAGTGGCGCCGACTGGATATTGCTCGTAATCGCCAGGCGCGACTTCACCCGCGTTGGCGTGGAGGGCGGGCAACAGGGTTGAGAGAGTCAGCAGGTGGACCTTGTTCATTGTTTATTCCTCGCACAGGGGACCGGGCCACCCGTGAAGGGTGGCAGGCGGTAGAAGCCGGGTTGTTAAACGCCGCGGGCGCTCAGGCTGTGGGCGGCAAGGCGTCGCGCAACATGCCGGTTTGCGAGTGACAGTTGATGTACTCGAAGACCTGGCTCTTGGCGTCGGACACGGACACCTCGTGGTACAGCCTCAACTTCTTCAAACCCGCGGCCACGCGAAAGAACGTCACGAAAATACGCAGGTGGGTAGGGTGGGATTCAGCCCAGCGTTCGAGTTTCTCCACCGAGCGCCAGTGACCGATGTTGTAGCTCAGGTCGAGAACGTTGCCGTCCAGGTCGATATTGCGCACGAACCTGTTGCTGTAGCAGCCCAGCGGCTGACCGTTGTCACGCAGGAAGTCCATGCCGTCCTGCAACGTCGGTAAAATTTCGTCGAGGTAGAGGGAGCGCTCCTCTGCCTGGGCATCCGCCCAGTCCTGGCCTGAACGAATCAGTGTGAGGTTGTCGTGCCCCAGCACCACGACGCGTCCGCCCTTGGCGGGGTCGCCCGCGACCACTTGCAGCTCGCTCGTGGGCTTCATCCAGTCGGTCTGGGAGATCGGGAAACGGTCGCGCATCGAGCCCCAATAGCCGTGCTCTTCGATCTCGCCACTGGTGGCATCCATGACTGCGCCGACACCGGGCAGGTTTTCCTGGAAGGCGTATAGCGTCTCGAACTGCTCGGCGCGTGGCGCGGTGATTTCGCGGAAGTAACCCAGGCCTTCACCCAGGCGATCCGGTGAACTCCACCAGTCATTCACCTGGGGTGAGCGCAACCAGCGGCAATGGGCGGCAGGGTCTTTCCAGTACCCGACCACAATCAGATTATCAAAGCCGCTGCTGTCGGTGTGCTGGGTCAAATCGTAGTTCTGCGGGCCCTCTGCCAGGCTGAAACTGCCGACGATGTGGCGCATAGCCTGCAAGGCCGCCTCGCGCTGGGCATCTCCTTGATATTGCACGCCCAGATAAGCCATCACCACTTGTTGCAGTTGCTCATCGGCGCGCGCCACCCACATCGGGAACGGCGGTTGATACTCTTCGGGTACACGGCGGGACAGGGTGCGTGGGCATTTCAGATGTGTGTCGATTGCAGATTCCATCTTGAGCTCCTCGTTATTTTCGTTCAGGCCTACGGGTGGGCGTCATCGCGTCGGCGGCAGGGGGCGCTTGGCGACCTGCCGTCGGTGCAGCAGCTGCATGGCCCCCCATTCAATCAACCAATAAGCCGACTCCTCAGGCGCGAGGTCGCGCCGTTGCAGAAGCCAGGAGGAATCAGCCAGTCGTGGTGCAGAGTGTCGATGCATGGCGTGCCTCATCAGCGGGGTATGAGCTGCTGCGAGGTGGAAATTAGGCCGGCAGAGAAGGCCGCGCTTTGTTAGGCGAGACAACCGCTTGGTTGGCAAAGACAGTCCTGCTACGGAGGTTCACCTGTGGTCTGCGCTGGTGCACACGGGCTGATGGCGTGATGTGATGTGCCCTTAAACGGGCATAGGCGCGAGACCTGTGGCGAGGGAGCTTGCTCCCATGACGGCCTGACAGCCGCCTCCCTCTATCTGACACCCGTCGGTGCAAATGTGGAAGCTGGCTTGCCACTGCATTTGGCGTGTTAATTGCTTCGATGGCTGACAATCGGCCGCACGTTACAACTTCTCGAGCGCCTATTGCATCGTTGTCGAGGTCAGCGTCATGAACCCGAACACTCAGTATTCGACCCTTGCCGTCCCTGCAACACGTCGGTTTGATTATTGGAAAGAAGTGGTCTGTCGTCATTGCTTGGCGGCCGATAGCAAACCCTTGTCCCAGAGCCGCTTTGATGGCTCGCTCACCCTTAATACAGTCGGCGCGCTGGACATCTGTACGCTGTCTTCGCCGCTGCATTACTGGGAGCGTTCCGAGCAGCACCTGCGCAGCGGTCCGGCCGAAGATTTATGGTTGGGTTTCGCTCGAAAGGGCCATGGGCAAATCGAACAAGGCTCAAGAAAAGCCAACCTGGCGACGGGCAACTTGTTTCTTTATGACGCAACCCAGGCGTTTCGCTTCAGCCTGGGAGGTACCGAAAACCACTTGATCCGTATTCCCAGAGCGTTGCTCACCGAACGCCTGCCGCGTATTGCCGAGTACACCGCGATGGTCCTCGACGACCGGCGCCCAGGCGTCGTGCCCTTGCGTGAAATGCTGCACCAGGCCGCGAGCACGCCTGCGTCGCTGCAGGATGAGCGCATCTCGAATCGTTACTCAAGTGCTGTGCTTGATCTGCTTGTAATCAGCCTGGAACTCCAGGACCTGAAAACCAGCCATCAGGAAATGGACCTCTACGGCCGCATCATGCAGTACATTCAACGCCACCTGACCGAGCCGGACCTGTCGATTGAAGCCATCGCCAAAGCCCACAATGTGTCCACCCGCACCGTTACACGGGCCTTCGCACGCTACCAGAAAACCCCCGTTGCAGAGATCTGGAAAGAGCGCCTGAATGCCAGCCGAGAAGCAATCGAGCGTGGCCAGGTACGCAGTGTGTCCGAAGCGGCGCTGGACTTTGGGTTTTCTGATTTCTCGCATTTCAGCCATGCGTTTCGCAAGGCGTTTGGCGTGGCACCGAATACGCTTTTACGCCGCGATTGAATTGCAAGAAGGAGCGCTTGTGCCGGGTAGCGAGCCTCTGAAAAGCCAGGAATGAAAGAGGCTATCCGGATCCCCACAAATGATTTTATGGAATTTAGTGGAATTCCATTACAGGCTATCGGGGTCCCCGAAGAACATTTTGACTAGGCTCTAGGAAGGCGTTTTCAGGTCGATAATGCTGTTATTTGCCCCCCCTTTTGCCCCCAATCGCATTGAGTGTGCGAGTGATCTTGAATGGTGACCTGCGACTGACTCCAGTATGGCAGTACCTGGTATTCGGTGCACGCAAGCTAAAGCGGCGCTCCCGAGCAACGCAATCAGCGTGAGCGAGGATCTTTATTTGATCCGAAACACACTGGTTTTATGCTTGCCTCTCATTCAGCCCTGATTGTTTCGTGAAATATTTCTGCATAAAGCCGAGCGACGGTCGGTGTGAGGTTGTGTACTGAAGGAATCAGAAAATTTGAGTTGGGGGCGAGTCGTTTTGCGTAGATGACTTCGTAAACCCTGCGAACGATTCCTGGCTCTGTTTCCTCTTGGTCGAAGCCAGGCATTATTCCTACGGCTTTGTAACCCGCATGCTCCAGTGCTTGTTGCATATACGGAGCGCTGGTTGTCGCCATACCATAGATCAAGCCCGCTCCCATGAACCTTCCCATTTTTTCTCCGAGGTCTTGGGCAGCTACGGCCAGTTTGGTTTGTCTATGATGTTTGGCTACCGCGCCCACTCGCCCGAAGATGACATCAGCGCCGTCAATTTTTTCCCACGTTGCTATCGCGACGATTTCATGATTTCGGCGGACCACTATAGCGAACATCGCCCGCTCCAGATCGTCTTCGAGCACCACGTTGTCTTCATAAAATTGCTGGTTCAGAAAAGGGCTCCCTAACCCCACCGTAATGGAGGGAAACCACGTCTGGAAAAAAATTATCGCTACATCGATCTCCTCGCGTTTCAGGTAATCCCATGTGTAGCCAGAGGGTAAAACAGTGAAACTGCGAATCTGATCGATCATTGGCCATTTCATGCGGTTCTGCTCGTCTTGATAGTCTAATTGCCTTTCAGGAATCGGTCGGAGAAAGGGGCTTATTCAGTCGCTTCTCTATCGAGTTGTCTGCGATCTATCAGCAATTCCCGGGCGTCTAGTGAGGGGAGGCGGCGGGTTAGACGGCGGTGTTTTCAGGTTTGAGGACAGCGCCCTCGCAGAGTCCTGGGTTATGCCTGGCCGCAAATTGTCTGTGGCGGTCGACCACTTCACCGATGACAAACTGCATCAGCTTCTGGACGAAGGCCGTATCGAGGTTGGCCTCCTGGGCGAGGGCTGTCAGACGTTCGTATTGATGCTGCTCTCTCTTCTTGTCCACCGCTGGCAATTGATGTCGGGCTTTAAGCAAGCCGACCTCATCAGTACAGCGGAACCGTTCAGCAAGCATGTGGATGAGCGCGGCGTCGATATTGTCGATGGTTTGTCTGAATGCCGAGAGTTGACGCGTGATGTCGGAATTGTCCATGGATAACCTCGTGGCAGTTGTTCTAAGGGGCTTGTCTGTACCCTTCCTTGGTCCTTCCATGATTGGACGGAGAACCTGAGCAGGCGCTTTACGCGGGATCGGGCATGTTCAACGATTCCTCCAGCCACTGCATGACTACCTTGAAAGCCGAGTCTGAATTGCGTTCATAGATCAATCCGTGGCCGTTGCCGTGAATACCCAGTGCCGGTAGATCCAGGTGGTGAATGTTGGCACCGGCATTTCGCAGGAAAGGGACAATGCTGGATGCGTAAGAAGCAAACGCTGATGTCTCACCTGTCATCAGCGCTACCGGAACGCCCTGCAATCCGGGAATTTTCAGGGTTGATGGTTCTGCTGTGCGGACTTGCTCCGCCGTCTCGCGAGGCGGATCAAAGGTCAAAGGGGCGGCGGTCAGTCCCCATTCGAGGCTGCCTATACCCGGCGTATGGCCAAATACCGGCCCCATAGGCTCCACTGCCACAATCCCTGCGATCAGGTCGGGTCGACGATCGGCGACCAACCAGCCACTGGGCCCGGAAGCGGAATGCGTAACGATGATGGCCTTACCGATTCTGTCGAGCAGTTCGGCCAGTCGGTCCGCGTCCAGGGTCTGCGAGGCCGCAAGGTCAGCCGGCATGGGGCCGTAAGCTGCAATGAAGGCGTCAAACGCTGCTTCGTCATCCGACTCAAACGGCCACTGCGTTTCTCCACCTCCCTCTGGAAAGTAAACTTCGCGGGCGCGTTCATAGGAGAACGCTGGCCCCATCGGTCCCATGATGTCGGGGTGATACGGCGATCGCCCGTGGCCGGGTCTGTCGACGCGAAAGACTACGAAGCCCGCTTCGAGGAACCGCTGCGCCCATCCCGGGCGACCATCGGGTGTATCCAGCCATTCGGTGCCCTGCAGCGTGCCGCCGTGCACCAGCACCACGGGATAGGCTTGAGTGATGTGCTCAGGGGATTCCCAGGCTACGTACATCGGACCCTTCTGGAAATTTTTACCGTTCTGGGTAACACGGGCGCCGGTCACCCAGAAGTTGCCACGCCGCGTACGTTTTATCGGTGCGCTTCGCCAGGGTTGCTGGGCATGATCGGCTGATTGGGTAAGTGTCTGCGTAGCGAAGACCGACCAGTCCTTGTGCCCGTCTCCCCGGGCAACTGCCGACGTCATTTTCGATCGCACTGCATCCGCAGCAGGCAGTTCCAGGTCCTTGAGACGGCCCGCATCAATAGCCAGATTTATATCCTTGAGGCCAAGAGACAGTTTGAAACCCGGTTCAAAGCTGTTGTTGGCGATGTTCTGTCCATACCGTTGATAACTGGGGCAGGCGAACAGGGTCTGGGTCATGAGGTTGACGAAAATCGAAGGGGTCAGTCCGTGGCGTTGAACGAGTCCGCTTGCTTCGCCCAGCGACTGGATGGCTTGAGTGATCATCATGTTGCCGGCGATTTTCGCGATACACGCGTGTTCAGGCTGATCGCCCAGATACCAGGTTTTTTTCCCGAGCAGGTCAAACAGCGGTTGAACCGTCGAGACAGCTAGCTGCGATCCGGCCGCCAGGATGTTCAACTCGCCGCTCGCGGCCACGGCGGGCACGCCGAAAACCGGTGCCGCGACCAATGCCATGCCGATTGCATCATGCATGCCCTGCAACTCGACCATGAGTGAAGGCGACAAAGTCGACATCACGACATGCACGCAGGCCTTGTCTGCATTTTCCAGAGCAGCGCTGGACAGCAGCACTTCCCTGACGGCGGCATCATCGGCCAGCAGGCTGATGACGACCTCTTGCTGAAAGGCCGAGGACGGGGATTCGAGAACGCTTACTCCTTCGAGATCCATAATCGCAGCGTGACTACGGTTCCATGCCGATACGTGATGGCCGGCCCGGATGAGCAACGGAATGATCGCTCTGGTCATGCTTCCCACACCGATAAAGCCAATCTTCATTTGCAGTCCCTCGGTTGGTGTTTCGACGAAGGTGTATGCAGAGAAGTATGTCGAGCCTGGGATTGCTACGGCACTGCCATTACTGCACTCTCACTGTTCATTTTTGTACGGGGTAGAGTATGGACTGGAGTGATGTGCGGATCTTTCTCGCGATTGCCCGCAGTGGGTCATTGGGCGCTGCTGCCAAGCTGTTGGGTGTTAGCCATCCGACCGTGGGGCGGCGCTTGCAGGTGCTTGAGCAGTCCAGTGGCCAGCCCATTTTCCTGCGTACCACCCAAGGTTTGGTACTGACCGACAGCGGAGAGAAGCTGCTCAGCCTAGCGCAGGAAATGGAGCAGAGTGCGTTGGCCATCGAAAGGCGCCTGGCGGGCGACAGCGCCCAGCCAGAAGGTGTGTTGCGCATTTCTTGCGCTGACTGGTTTGCCTGTTATGTGCTGGCCCCCGTCCTCAGTGAACTGGGGCGACGTTACCCTCTGATTGTGCCTGAGGTTATCGCCGGGCATCGATTGTTTGACCTGGCTCGTCGCGACGCCGATATCGCGTTTCGAATCGTCCCTTTCACCGAACCCGATATTGTTCACCGCAAGCTGATCTCCCTGAGCTATGGGTTATACACGGCCGTCGGATCTGCTGATCCCGAGCCACAGGGCGAGGGGGTTGGTTTGATTACCATGAGTGTTGCCCAGTCTCATTATCCCGATGTGCAGTGGCTGCAGCAGCGTTACCCTCTGGCGCGTACCTTGTTCACCAGTAGCAGCCGCACAGTCCAGGCGCAAATGTGCACGCAGGGGCAGGGCGTTGCCGTATTGCCCCGCGCCTTGGGTGACCAATTAACGGCGCTGCGGTTGATTGATCCGCACGAGCCGCCACCGGGTCGCGACATATGGATGGGCTACCACCAGGACATGCGCCAGATGGACAGCCTTCGTGCTCTTGCCGATCTTGCTTCCATCATGATCGGCAATCAGGCATGCGGTTGACTCACTCTGCTGGGTGCATGGCCGCCGTTTGCGGATCAGTAGCAGGTTGGCGCGTCAGGGTAAGGCTCAATCCCGCGCCTACCGCCAGGCATGCTGCGATGCAGAGTATGGAGACGGTGAAAGCGTGGGTGATGGCAGCCGCGTCCGTATCCGTGCCTAGAAGGGTGTAGAAAATGCCGCCTATTATTGCCACGCTCAGTGACGTGCTGATTTGCAGGGTGGAGCTGGTAATGCCTGCAATCATGCCGGAGTATGCGGGTGCCACACGTCCTGTGATCATGCGCATCAATGTCGGAAGGGCTAATCCTTGTCCGAAACCGATCAGAAACAGAATGACGGCAAGGGGCAGCGCAGCGGGGCTGGCGGACATCGGCGTGTGCGCCACGAGCCAGGCCAAGAGCACAAATCCCAACACTTCAAGCCCCATTCCGACGGGATTGACGTATGCCCCCAGAAAACGCCTGAACTGAGGGGTGGAAAGCGGTCCCAGCAAAAATCCCGCGCCGAAAGGAAGGAAGACGAGGCCTGCATTGAGTGGGCTCGTGTGCAGCGCTCCCTGTAGATAAATGGAAAGCAGCAGGAAAAACACGCCGATCGCGTAAAAGGTGAGGGCGACGAGCAGTGCCCGGGCAAGACCGGGCGCGCGCAGTGCGGCAGGATTCAGCAACGGCGCACCTTGCGCTTGATGCAGGCGGGCTTCGTAGCGCCAGAACAGCCAGGCCAGCAGCGGCACCGCTGCAAGCGACAGCCAGGCCCACAAAGGCCAACCCGATTCACGCCCCTCGATCAGAGGAATGATCAGAGCCGCAAGCGTCACCATCGACAATAGCGTTCCGCCCAGATCCAGCTTGCTTGTCTGTGGTGCGTGGGTTTCCTTGACCACTGGAATGGCGACAAGGATGACCAGTAACGCAATCGGTAAATTCACCAGAAATATCGCCCGCCAGCCCAGGTTCATCAGGTTGAGCGATATCAATATTCCGCCAAGTGCCTGGCCGACTACCGAAGCCAGACCAAAGACCGCGCCATACAGGCTCAGTGCCAAGGGCTTTTCGGAGTCGGGGAATATCGCCTGCACTGATGCGAGTGCCTGAGGTGCCATGATGGCTGCCGTCACGCCTTGCAGCGAACGTCCGGCGATCAACACCCAGGGTGACTCGGCTACACCGCAGATCAGTGAGGCAACGGCAAAGCCAACCAGACCAGCGAAGAACATTCTCATGCGGCCATAGATGTCACCCAGCCGTCCACCGGTAATCAGTGTCACGGCATAAAGCGCCGCATACGAGGAGATGATCAACTGTTCGGCGGAGGAGGCCGTGCCTAGCGATTGCTGAATTGAAGGCAGCGCTACGTTGACGATGAAAAAATCCAGCGGCGGTAAAAATGCACCGACCAACAAGATGGTGAACATCAACCAACGCCGCGGTTCCGGGGGGGCGACTTTTGTCTTAGGCATAAGGTCTCCTTCCTGGAACCCTTCGGTTCCAGAATATTCTCGATTGCAGGTCATGCTCTGAATCAGCTGACTCCAATCTAAACGATCAAACCTTCCCTTACGCCTCACATAAATGAACGGCCAATGTTCATTTATGGCAGTGCCGCTCAGCCCCTGACTCCTCTCAAAATGGCCGCACTGTGGTTCCAGTCGAGCCACACAATCGAGACTGAGGAGTCAGATATGTCAGGCAAATTCGCTAATCAGGTTGCAGTCGTCACCGGGGCATCCACAGGGATCGGGTTTGCAATTGCGCAAGGTTTGATTGCCGAGGGAGCCAAGCGTGTTTACATCACGGGTCGTTCTGCAGCCACGCTGGAGGCGGCGGTGGCGAAGCTAGGCGACAGAGTCGTAGCGGTCATTTCCGATGTCGCCAGCCAGGCTGATCTCGATAAACTCAAAGCTACAATTGAGGCGCGCGACGATCAGCTGGACTCAGTGTTTGCCAACGCGGGTATTTGCGAAAAGAACCCGCTGGGCGAGACCACCGAGGCGGCTTATTTCAACATGTTCGACATTAACGTGAAGGGGGTTTTTTTTACCGTTCAAACGTTGATGCCATTGTTGAAAAACGGTGCGTCGATCGTGTTGACGGCCTCTATCTGTTCCAGCAATGGGATGGAAGGACTGAGCCTCTACAACGCATCCAAGGCCGCAGTACGGTCCTTCGCCAGGACTTGGGCCAACGAACTCAAAGGTCGCAAGATTCGAGCGAATGTCCTGAGCCCTGGCTTCACCCGCACGCCTCTGATGGATAACGGCTTGAAGATGAGCGAGAGCGACATTGCCGCGCTGCGCCAACACGTCGAGCAGATCACTCCGCTGGGGTATATGGCCCAACCTGAAGAAATCGCCTCGTCGGCGCTGTTCCTTGCATCTGCCGATGCGAAATATGTCAACGGTGTGGAGCTGATGGTCGACGGCGGCCTGTCGCAGATCTGAACACGTGCTCAACCGTAGCGCAGCCCTCGCGGAGGGCTGCCTTCGTCGCTTATGCGAAGCCTCAGCAGGAAACCCCATCATGAACATGGAACAACTGACCGCCCGACTGGACGCCCTGGAAAGTCGCGCCGCCATCGAGTCGCTGATAAACGCCTACGCCAATGCCTTCGACCGCATCGACGCCTCGCTCCTGAGCGGTATCTGGCACGAAGAATCAACACTGGATCTACCGGGTTTTGGCCAAGCCGGAAACCGTGACGAAATCCTCGCGATGGCGCAAAACAGCTGGCGCCAGATGCCACATATGCATCACTGGATGGCCAACCCGCTGATCGATATTAAGGGTGACAGCGCGGTGGGTACGGTGGCTGCGGATTGCCTGTTTCACGACATTGAAAAAGGCCCGGTGCAAGTCAGCGGGCTGTACCACGACAGGTTTGAACGTCGGGACGGAAGATGGGCGTTCTTGTCACGTCGTTTTGAACTGCACTTTCTTACACCTTTGAAGGACTGGGTACCCGTTGCTGGCGAAGAAAAGTATGCGCCGGTCGAGCACCAGAGCCTGGGCAAGCCCTCAGACAGTTGACCTGCGCGCATGAGTTTCAGTTGGGGGCAGCGAACGACAAGCACTGTCCGCCGACGTCGTTCAAGCTCCAGGGAATGACAGCGAAAAACAGATAACCCCGGGCTTTGGCTGTTCGACACGCACGTGACCTTCATGCAGTTGCATGATTGCCACGACGATGGCGAGGCCAAGGCCGTAGGAGTCAGAGTTCTGGTGGCGAGACGCATCGCCGCGGTAAAAGCGGTCGAAGAGTTTGCCCACGGTTTCATCACTCAGCACAGGCCCTTGGTTCTTCACTTCAATGCGGGCTCCGCCGGGGGTTTCCATCACCCGGATCTGAATCTCGGTGCCCTCGTAGGCATAGCGAACGGCGTTTGCCACCAGGTTGCTCAAGGCTCTGCGCAGCAGCAAAGGGTCAGCGAGCACGTTTCCATCGCCTGTTATCTGTACGGTCATTCGCCGCTCTTCAGCCAAGCCTTCAAAATAGTCGGCAATGCGCTGCGATTCGTCATGCAGCGATAGTTGCTGGCGCTCCACCAGTGCGTGCGCTTCATCGGCGCGCGCAAGGAACAGAATGCTTTCGACGATGCGCGAGATCCGTTCGAGCTCTTCAAGGTTCGAAGCGATCAGTGCCTGATAGTCATCCTCGCTGCGGCGCTGGCGAAGGGCGACCTGGCAATGCCCCATCAGCGACCCCACCGGCGTGCGGATTTCATGGGCAAGGTCAGCGGAAAATTGCGTCAATCGTTGATAACCCCGGGCAAGACGATCGAGCATCGCGTTATAGGCGTCACTCAGCTGTTGCAGTTCAACCGGCGTATCGGAGCTGTCCATACGGCTGTGCAGACGCTCGGGTGTTATCGCTGCCGCATGCGCGGCCATCTTGCGTAACGGACGCAGCCCTCGACGCAGTACCAGGTAACCCAGCAACGCGGTGGCCAGAAACGCAAGGGCAACGGCCAGGTAGATACGTTCGCGATACGCCGCGAGCATAGCCATTTCCTTGCCCATGAGGTGCGCGGCGGTCAGGCGCACTTCACGTCCCCCCGACGTCGTGACGACGGAGGCGGCGCGCAGCATTGTTCCCGAGTCGGTCACGCCGCTACGCAGGTCACTGACGCTCAGCTTTGTATCCTGGCCGATCACGGGCAGTTCAGGCAACGTGACGTTCAGTGGATTTACCTGGATTACCGGTTGCTGTCCGGGCTCTTCAATGATGAAGATGTCGTCTTCGCTGTCGAGCATGTTCTTGAAAATCTGCGGGCTGTCGCGCAGCTTTTCGATGGCGAGCTCGTAGTGCAGCAGCTTGCGAAAATGTTCCAGGCGGCCCATGACCGCATGATCGCTGTACACCAATACCGAGGCTTTCATCGTCTGATACAGATAAACGCCTGCACCGGCCACGGCCAGCATCGCTACCATGGAAAACGCCACGGTCGATCGCAGGGTCAGAGAGGGTTGGCGTCGGGACCGCATGGCCTCACCTCGCAGACATAGCCGATACCGCGAATGGTATGGATCAGCTTGATAGGGTAGGGCTGATCGACCTTGCTGCGCAGGCGCTTGACCGCTACGTCCACCACGTTGGTATCGCTGTCAAAATTCATGTCCCAGACTTCCGAAGCGATCTGTGTCCTGGACAGCACATCGCCTGCCCGGCGCAGAAATAGATGCAGCAGGGCGAACTCCTTGTTGGTCAGCACGATCACCTGCTGCTGGCGTGTAACGCGGCGCCGGACCAGATCCAGCTCGAGGTCGGCGAGGTGGAAATGGTCGGCTTCGCGCACGACACCACGACGCAAGATGGTGCGGATGCGTAACAGCAGTTCAGTAAACGAAAAAGGTTTGACCAAGTAGTCATCGGCGCCCAGTTCCAGGCCGCGAATGCGGTCCTGCAACTGGTCGCGCGCGGTCAGGAACAGCACGGGGACGTCTTGTCTGGCGCGCAAAAGCTCGATGATCTGAAACCCGTCAATCCCGGGCAACATCACGTCCAGCACGATCAGATCGTAGGTCGTATGCAAGGCCATGTGCAGGCCGTCGGCGCCGTGCTGGGTCCAGTCGACGTTGTAACCGGACTCGCCGAGCCCCTTTTTGAGGTACTCACCTGTTTTGGTGTCATCTTCGATTAGCAGGATATGCATCGTGAGGCGCGCTCGGGTCTCTTCATGACAGGATTCAGCCCGCGACATCGGTATCTCGGCTGTGCAGTGTAACGGGATGAGCGGGCGCAGTCGGTTACATTTCTGTCATTCATGGGCAGGGCTGACGAATGACAAAAATGTCATTCGGCGGTCATCGTGACGTCCCGGTCTGCGGTCGAGGATGGCGGCACATCACCCCATGAGGAATCGTCACCATGCAACTAAAAAACGCCTTGTCTACCACATTCGGTTTGTTGATGCTCAGTGCTGCCGTCATTGCTACCGCGGCTGACATGCCGGTGATCAAACCGCTGCGTGGCACGGTGGAAAGCGTCAGCAACAATACGCTGACATTCACTGTCCGCTCCGGCGCCCAGCAGACTATCGGACTGACTGACAAGACCGGTATCAACCGGGTATCGAAGGCCAATATCGAATCGATCAAATCCGACAGCTTCATTGGCTCGGCGGCCATCCCGCAGGCCAACGGAACATTGAAGGCGCTGGAGGTGACGGTTTTTGACGCCAGCCTGAAGGGCAGCGGCGAAGGTCATTATGGCTGGCAGAACGCGGATGGCAGCACAGGCACCATGACCAACGGTACAGTGGGGAAACTGTCCAAAGCTGACGGCCGCACATTGACCGTCAACTACAAGGGTGGCGAGAAACAAATCGTCGTACCGGACGATGTGCCAATTGCCTACGTCGAGCCAGGCAAAGCCGATGAACTGGTCAGAGGTACGAAAATTGTCGTGTTCCCCGCCGCAGATGGAACCACCGCGCGCGGCATTGCAGTTGGCAAGGATGGCTTCCAGCCACCGATGTAATCACCTGAAAAGGCAGGGGCGCTGCCGCTTGGCAACGCTCCGCTACATGGCTGGTTTCGAGGGGGAAACACGTGAGACAGAAAAAGCTTCATCCCTGGCCGGTTCGCCTCACCCACTGGCTCAACGCCGCCTGCATGGTCTGCATGTTCATGAGCGGTTGGGCCATTTACAACGCCTCGCCACTGTTCGGCTTCAGGTTTCCAGTGTCGGTAACCGTGGGCGGGTGGTTGGGTGGGGCGCTGGCCTGGCACTTTGCATTCATGTGGCTGCTGCTGATCAACGGAGCAATCTATGTGCTGTATGGCGTCGTCAGTCGCCATTTCAAACGTGAGTTGCTGCCCATTGGGCTTGTCGCATTGAAGCGTGATTTTACGGACGCTTTGCGCTTCCGGCTCGTGCATGAAAAGGGTGTCTATAACGCTGTGCAGCGCCTGATGTACTGGATGGTGCTGGCAGCAGGCGCACTCGTCGTCATTTCGGGTGTGGCGATCTGGAAACCCATTCAACTTCAAGAGCTGGTCGCGCTACTGGGCGGCTATGACGTCGCTCGCTACGTACATTTTGCGGCGATGGCGGTAATTGCTGCATTCGTCGTGATTCATCTTGGGTTGGTAATGCTGGTACCCAAAACCCTGCTGCCAATGATTTCAGGTGGGGTGCGGTCGCTTGATATCAGGAGAAATGGCCATGACTGAATCCAGAAAAGGAACTGTTCAGCGCGTCAGGCTTGAACCTGCGCAACAGCTTGAGTTGGAGAATATCCAGCGCCGGCATTTCCTTCGTGCCGGCTTGACCGTTGGTGCGATGTCGATGCTGACCGGCTGCAACCTGCAGGACGGCGATCAGGTTGACAAGGTCCTTTGGGCCATGTCGCGCTGGAACGATAGGGTCCAGGCATGGCTGTTCAGCGGACAGAAACTGGCGCCGACCTTCACCCGCGCGCAGATCACTACGCCATTTCCGTTCAACGCATTCTATGGCCAGGACGATATCCCTGAAGTGGACCTCGCCAGTTACTCGCTCGCCGTCTCCGGCCGGGTCAGGCACAAGGCTCCATGGACACTCGAAAGCTTGCGCAAACTGCCGCAACGTAGCGATATCACCCGTTTGATCTGTGTTGAAGGTTGGAGCGCCATAGGACAATGGGGAGGTGTACCGCTCAAAACCTTTCTGGAACACATCGGTGCCGATACCACAGCGAAATTCGTCGGTTTCAAATGTGCTGATCGCTATTACTCCAGTCTGGACATGCCGACGGCCTTGCACCCACAGACACTGCTGGCGCTGGATTACGCTGATGTCGCGTTGCCGCCCGAGTACGGCTATCCGCTGCGGGTTCGAGTACCCACCAAATTGGGCTTCAAAAACCCCAAGCATGTTGTCGAGATTTTCGTGAGCAACGACAACCCGGGCGGGTATTGGGAAGACCAGGGATACAACTGGTTCAGCGGGATCTGATGGCGCAAAAACTGAACAGCCACGCCAGGAATGCTGGCGAGACTCATGACACCAGACCTGATATGAGGCGTCCCCATGACCTATATATCTGCGGTACCGCCAGCTTCATCAGTGTTACCGACTTCAGAAAACAAGAAGCGGGCAACGACCCATAGTGCAGATTTCCAATCCCAATTGCAGGCTCAGTCCAGATCACCTGTGCAGGAGCCGGATACAACCCGCGCTCATCTGTTATCGGAATCGACCACAAACCTGTCATGCCGGCCGGAGATGCGAGCGCTGCTTCAATTGTTGCCATGGCGAAGGAACGCCGACGGTTCTTTCAGCAGACCGGGCCGATCAGTGCCAGGTACGCGAGCCAGTGGCTTGGATATTGCGGACTTCAACTTCCCTGATCGAAACATTCTGGATAGCAGTGAGATTATCAAACACACCTGCGGAAATGAGGAGGGTAGACGGCCCTACTCAAAGTCCTTTGATGAGCGAATCGTGTGTACTTTCAATGGCGAGGAAAGCGAATTCTCTTCTGATGTGATCTGCAAAGAGGGATTGAATGCGTTCGCTACCGCAGTGGCTCTTTCCCCGATAACCCTCACCTGGTTACCGATTGAGATTGTTAGAGCACCGCTACGGTCGCCTGGCGTACGGATTTTTCGCCGTCGCAAGTCCTCTTCAGTCGAGAGCCACCTTCTCGACAAGTCAATTTCAGAGTAAGGGCGTTAAACGGGCGGATCTCGATAGCTCTTTCGCCGCGGGGCTAGTATTTCTATCGAGAAAGCAGCTACGCCAATGCGCGTCTTTATTTATTAGTGGTCTGTCGTTCGCTTACTGGCCGGGGTTTCTAGAGTGGCGAATGCGGTTTTATGAGGCTGAGTCCCAGTGACCCGATTGGACGCCGTTCTGGCACGTGAGTTAGCTTTCGTATCCGTTTATATTTTGGGCTCCACAACCATGACTGATCGTCAGATCATTGTTCCAGATGGCATGAGATTGCTCTGCGAGCATGCTGGTTATGCACCAGCTGTAAAGGTAGGAAAGACTCTTTACTGCGCTGGTCAGGTAGGCCGGACGCCGGAATTATCAGTTATCGAAGACCCAGAGCAGCAGTTTTTGGCAGCTTGGGACAATCTCCGGCTCGTCTTGGAAGCCGGCGGGTGCGAATTTGAAGATGTCGTCGAAATGACAACTTATCACGTCGATATGCACCGCCACATGCCAATTTTTAGACGCGTGAAGGATAAAGTCTTTCCTCGGAGTACTTGTGCATGGACATGCATAGGTGTCGGTGAACTGGCTCGCCCCGGCCTTCTCGTGGAGATCAAATGCATCGCCGTAGAGCGATAGCTTTTCTGATAGGCCCCTGAATATACAAATCCTGGATGGGTGTTTATCTATGCGGCAGCAGATGTGACACTTCACTCGCCCGTTGTGTCGGCAGGCACGCCATCCGCACGTTCCCACGCCTACTGGCGACGGGCAAGACAGGATTGTTTGAAACTCAGTGTGATGACACGAAGGGCGACGGGGTTGTCGGTGCCGGCAACGTATAAGCCTGCTTCATCCGCGCCACCTCCGCTATTGGCGTGCGTCCGAAGAGGCGCTTGAAATCGCGGCTAAATTGCGAAGCACTTTCATAACCCACCAGAAATGCCGACTTGGCCGCTGTCAGGTCGTTACGCAGCATCAGTAATCGCGCTTGATGCAACCGCGTCGACTTGAGGTACTGCATAGGCGAGGAATCGGTCACCTTGCGAAAATGCAGATGAAAGTTAGGCACGCTCATCTGCGCTTCCTGGGCGAGGATTTCTACATCCAGATGCTCGTGGTAACAGCGGTGGATTTTGTGAATGGCGCGCGTCACCTTGCCGAACTGACCCTGCTGGGCGATAGCCGCGCGTAGGGTACCGCCTTGTTCGCCAGTGAGAATGCGGTAGTAGAGTTCGCGCAACATCGCTGGTCCGAGGATTTGCGCGTCGGTGCAGTCGCCCATGACTTCCAGAAAACGCAGGGTCGACTGGCGCAGCGGTTCGTCCATGGGCGAGGCGTACATACCCATAGGCTGAGCCACGCGGATGTTCCATACCTCATCTACCTGCTGAATCAGCTCGCCGGCCAGATTGAAATCCAGACGTATGTACACCGCCAGCATTGGCTCCGCCTCGCTAGCGTCGGTCTCCATTGTAAAAGGCACTGGCACTGACACCACCAGATAATGCTGGGCGTCATAGATGTAAATTTCATCACCCAGATAGCCGCGTTTCTGCCCCTGACAGAGGATGACGATGCCCGGCTCATATAGAACCGGGGTGCGCTTCAGCGGCCGGTTGGAACGCAGAAAACGCACATCATCCAGCGGACTCAGGTTGTAACCCTCCAGCGGTGCAAGCTGGCCCATCAACTGCACCATACGCGCAGTGCTCGGGTCCTTGGATTTCGGCATCGATTGTACGTTCTCCACTTTTATGCTCAGCCGTCCGTGGAACAGCTCAGCGCTTCCCATTGCTCAATACTCTCCGCCGTCCGCTGCAGCTTGTCACGCACCAGAGCCAGGGCGTCGCTGCCCAGCAGCAGTTGAGCCGGCGGATTAGGGCTGGTGATAATAGTCATCATGGCGCGTGCGGCTTTCTGCGGGTCGCCCAGTTGAAGGCCGCTTTTTTCCTCACGGGCTTTTCGCACCGGGTCGAAAGTCGCATCGTAGTCACTGATGCTGCGCGGCGTACGCTGCATCGAACGACCTGCCCAGTCCGTTCGGAAAGACCCCGGCGCCACGGCCGTTACAAAAATATTGAAGGGCGCAAGCTCTTTGTTCAACGTATCAGAGATGCCCTCCAGGGCAAATTTGCTGCCGCAGTAGTAAGCAATACCTGGCATGGTGATATAGCCACCCATGGACGTGATATTGAGGATACGTCCCGCCCGCCGCTGGCGAAAAAAGGGCACAAACGCCTTGGTCATCGCCACCGCGCCGAATACATTGACGTCGAACTGACGGCGCATTTCCTCCAGCGACGACTCCTCGAAAACCCCTTCGTGGCCATAACCCGCGTTGTTAACCAGCACGTCCACCGGGCCATACTGACCCTCAATAGCGGCGACGACGGCGTCGATGGCATTAAAGTGGGTAACGTCCAGCACCACGCCATGGGCTCTCTCAGGCAAGAGCGCCTGGAACGTTGCCAGAGAGGATTCGCTGCGAACAGTGCCGATCACTCGATGGCCCTGAGCGAGAGCTTCCTTAGCCAGGGCCTGGCCAAAGCCGCTACTAACGCCCGTGATAAAAATGGTTTTTTCTGCACGCATGGGGCGCACTCCTGAATATATAAGGTCAGGCTATGCTAGGGCGGAGAGTGGGTGGGAACTATGCCTGATTCGATTTTAGTATTGCCTGATTCTATCGGAGTGCTCGGTGAGCAACCTGAAATCTGCTGGCAAAAAACGAGGCCAAAGGAAGAAAAACGACGGGCTTATTTACCTGCTCTAATGTCTGCTTCGTGTCGCAAGTCGTTTTTCGGTAACGCTGATGTGCATGCGGTCTGGCCGAAGGTGTCGCACCTGCGCTCCAAGGTTTTCGCATTGGCAGTAAAGGCTGCGCGCGCAGTTAATCGCCGAACAGATCGAACATCAGGTGCCTGAACCATTTATTGACGGGGCGCGGTTGTATTTGCTGGGCCAGAATAAATTGATGGCGATTTCGGTGAGGCAACGGGACTGGCGGGCTTGCAAATGAATGGATCTCCATGCCCATGAAAAGCCAGAAATGCTCAGCTAAACAGCCTGCCAGACGAAGCCTAAAGGCTCTCAGGGGCGCCAAAAAACATCTGAATCCGCGACCTCAACCACCGCTCCCCCGGATCATTATCCTGCGACCCCCGCCACGCCATGTGCAGCTCAAACGAGCGCACCGGCAACGGCGGGTCCTCGGCACGCAAACCACCCGCCGAGGTCAGCGCTTCCGCCGCATAATCCGGCACGGTGGCCAGAATGTCAGTACCCGCCAGCAACGTACCCAAGCCATTGAACTGTGGCACCGCGAGCACTACGTGGCGCTTGCGGCCGAGTTTTTCCAGCTCTTCATCGATAAACCCGCTCAAGTCACCGGCAAAGGACACGAGCGCGTGGGGCCGTGAGCAGAAGTCATCCAGGCTCAGCGAGCCCGGTACGCTGTCGGCGCGCAGCAGTTTGGGCAGGCTGCGGCGCAGTACCTTGCGCTTGGCGTTGGCGGGCAGGTCGGCGGTGTAGCTGACGCCAATGGAGATTTCACCGGAGGCCAGCAGGCCGGGCATCAGGATGTAATTGACGCGGCGTACCACCAGCACAATGCCGGGGGCTTCGGAACGCAGGCGTTTGAGCAACTGCGGGAGCAGGGCGAACTCGACGTCGTCGGACAGGCCAATGCGAAACACGGCGGTGCTGGTAGCCGGGTCGAATTCGGCGGCGCGGCTGACGGCGGTGGAGATCGAGTCCAGGGCCGGGGAGAGCAGGGCGAAGATTTCCACGGCGCGAGCCGAGGGTTCCATGCTGCGCCCGGTGCGCACGAACAGGGGGTCATCGAACAACCCGCGCAGGCGTGACAACGCTGCGCTGATGGCCGGCTGGCCGAGGAACAATTTCTCGGCGGCGCGGGTCACACTGCGCTCATGCATCAAGGTTTCGAATACGATCAAGAGGTTAAGGTCGACACGACGCAGGTCGTTACGGTTCATCTTGTGTCCTGGAAGAGTCAGCAAACTTGATGTGAGCGGTCACGTACCAACCCCCTGAGGTTCGCTTCAGAAGGATGACCGGCATGAATCTTACGGGGAAAGGCTGGTACTCTGCACCGGCTAATTGATTTTTCCTACGATAGTTGAGGTGTGTTCCTCGCTCGCGGAATCAATGACAGGCATGTCGACTATTAATGGTGACCGGTGGTCTTACCCCCAAAGCCCAGATAAAGTTCATGGCATTAGAGGTTACTTTGACGAGGTTTGCGATGTCCCGCACGATCCGTTTTCACAAGTTTGGTCCGGCCGAGGTGCTCAAATGCGAAGAGCATGCGGCCGCGCAGCCCGCACCGGGCGAAGTGCAGGTGCGTGTCGACGCGATCGGCATCAGTTGGTACGACATTCTGTGGCGCCAGAACCTGGCGTCTTCTCATGCACGCCTGCCTTCTGGCCTGGGCCATGAGATGGCCGGGGTTGTGGTTGCCCTCGGCGACGGCGTGGATGACTTGGCGGTGGGCGATAAAGTCGCCAGTTTTCCGGCCGAGAGCCCCAATGATTACCCGGTGTATGGCGAGCAGATCGTCTTGCCCCGTTCGGCCCTGACCCGGTACCCGGATGTCTTGAGCCCGATTGAAGCCAGCGTGCATTACACGCCGTTGCTCATCGCGTACTTTGCGTATATGGACCTGGCGCGGGTCAAACCGGGCCAGTTTGCCCTGGTGACCGACGCCAGCCACTGTGCCGGCCCTTCGTTTGTGCAGTTGGGCAAGGCGCTGGGTGTGCGGGTGATTGCCGCCACCAAGGACAGTGCTGAACGTGAATACCTGCTGTCCCTCGGGGCGGAAAAGATCATCGTTACCGAAGAACAGGACCTGCTGATGCAGATCAACAAGTTCACGGACAACCGTGGCGTCGACGTGGTGTTCGATGGCCTGGGTGGCCCGCAGATGTCGCTGCTCGGTGACGTCCTGGCGCCGCGTGGCAGCCTGGTGCTGTATGGCCTGCAAGGTGGCAACCAGACGCCGTTCCCGGCCTGTGCGGCGTTCCAGAAGAACATTCAGTTCTTTGTGCACTGTATCGGCAACTTCACCGGCAAGCCGGAGCTGGGCATTATCCAGGACCAGGTGGCGTTGCAGCGTGCGTTGCGCGATATCAACCAGCTGACAGCCGACCGTGTGCTTGTCCCACTGAAAACCACGGTATTTCCGTTCAGTCAGTTCGTCGAAGCGCACCGATACATGGATGAATGCCCTTGCCGCGAACGGGTGGCGTTGCAGGTTGAAGCTGTTTGAGCTGTAGGAGTATTCGCAAATGAATACTCCGGCGCCTGAGCTGATGAGGCAAATGCGCCATTTGACAGGGCTTAACCCGCACCGGGGTTGAGCCGCCGCACGGGCGCTGCGCCCCGTAAACAATATCGTTATTGCCCTACGCCGCCCTGAAATCCAGTGCGGCGCTGTTGTGTGGGCGTCATTTAAGTTGGGTTGGCAGGCCATCTGAACTGCTTTTCGACGCTGTTCTGTATCTGTTAATCATTGTTTGAGTGCCGATAATTGAGCCTTCTTTGTCATCTCAAGGATTGAGCCATGATTGAATGCCGGGCATTAACATCTCGCGCTTGC
This sequence comes from Pseudomonas sp. PA-1-3F, assembly GCF_021609665.1. NCBI lineage: Bacteria > Pseudomonadati > Pseudomonadota > Gammaproteobacteria > Pseudomonadales > Pseudomonadaceae > Pseudomonas > Pseudomonas sp. PA-1-3F. The sequence goes on from NZ_WJZD01000021.1 coordinate 79,321, forward strand.
GGAACTAACGATGGTCTGATTTTTTTTTCGAAAAGTACAAAGTGTGCACCCGTCGTTTTGCAAGAAGCCAGGATGAGTGGATGATTAATATTTGTCGGATGCTTCTCTAATTTCTTAGTTAAAGCAGTGTAGGACGTTGTCAGAGCCTTCCTAAGGCTGGCGGTCTTTGGCGCTGTAAGGCGTGCAGCTACGTGGTTCACGTCCTGGGATAGTCATCGACTGTTCTTTTGGTTGTACCTGCACTTTTGTTGCAGAGTGCTAATGTTGAATCCATGTCGTGCTGCGCAACGGATGACAAGCCTACAAGTGTAATAGGTCGAGCGCTCCTGTGTGGTAGTTGCTCGAAACTAATATTTCAACTCAGGTAGTAGAACGATGAGCACTATTCACGAACAAGCCATGAGCTATGTTTACCAGCAAGTTTTGCAACGTTTAGTGGGGCACTTTACCCGTGCTGAACGTACGGTGCTTCAATTGCTGATCCAGCGAATCGTGGTGGCCGCCGGTGGCATGGAGCAAGTGGGGAATTACAAAGTACTGATCGGGCACGGCGGCGGCGCAGTCAGCAGCTACACCTTGGCGATGCTGCGCGCTGCGCAACTGACCATCGCTGGGCGCGCGCCCAAGACTTTTCATTTGCGTGTGGCCACGTTGCGGCACGCGGGTATGACTCAGGCCACGCTCGATTCGCTGCACCACGGCTACGGCGCGCTATTTTTCCACGATGACCCACGGGTGGAACTGTTGATGGTGGAAAACCACGAAGTGCTGCCCTTCAATCATCAACGGCCTGCGGCCAGTGCCGGGCGTGAAGTGAGCCGGCGCAACAAGCTGATGATCGGGCACCTGACGTCCGGCGACATTCGTGCCACCCTGTGCAACGACACTTTTTTGGCCCTCGGCGATTTCTACCAGCGGGTCGCCACCTGGAATGGCGGCGTGCATGCTCTGGTCAGCGGCGACTCGGTGCGCAAGCAAAGCCAATATATCGCGTGGCTGAAAAAAAGCGCCTTGGCAACCGGCCTGACATTCGCACCCGCTAACCCGTCGTCGCTCAGTGCATGGTTTGCACGCATGGAGGAATGGAGTGTCGGTTGCTACCGCCACCTGTATGGCGAGCACTACGCAGGCGCTGAGAGTCCTGGCCGGGGCGGGCACCGTCATGTGGCATATATCGGCATTGCCGACCTGCTTGACGACGTGGACGTTGCCCAAGCGCCACTGCTCACTCAATTCCTCGCCCACAAGCGGGACCCATTCGAGTTCCACTTCAGCCATCCTGCTTACCCCAACCCTTTACTCATGGCGCATATGCATGGGTTGCAGGCCCAGTGCCTGCGCGAACTCTCCTACGAACATGGCGTCGAGGGGTTCTTGCGTCAGGCGGCGGACTACCTGCATCGAAGACAGGTACCTGTTGCGTTGATCACCGAAGCGTGTGCTCTGCAGGGCCAACTGTTGTCTACAGCTTGTGCTCAGGCGTTCTCTGGCCTGGACGAAAGCCAATTGACCTGCCTGGTGTTCGCGCCGTTCGTCCAGCATGGCGAACGCCTGGAGGGTTACTTGCGTCAATGCCATCCCGGCATGCTGGTAGCGCTCCCCGAGCTCCACAAGGCCCTGCAGGGCAAGCCCGTCGCGGACATGCTGCACCAGTGGCTGATGGATATCAGCGGGTTGTCGCTGCCGTTGTTGCAGCACCTGTACCGCAAATGCCCGCTGCCGGGCAAACGCAGTGCGCGTGTATGTGAACCTCGTTTCAAGCGGTCCAAGGCTCGTATCACTCAAATGTCGGGACGCTAGTCGCGTGTATTCACCTATGGAAACTGGTGATCAGCGATGAACCTGAGGGGAGAGCGACAGGCAGACTTTGCCTATCAGGCGGTGTATCGCTACATGATCAACCTGATCAATGAAGTCAGCCGGGAAGCACCGGTCAAGCTACCGTCCCTGCGCCAGTTGGCGACGCGGTTGAACGTGTCAATCTCGACGATTCAGTACGCTTACTCGCTGTTGGAAAAAGAAGGGCGAGTGTACTCGGTGGCCAAGTCCGGCTACTTCGCCTGGCCCGTGGCCGCAACCATGCCCATCATGGCGGGTACGGACTTGCTCGAGCGCTTGTATACAGCCGCCCGGCGCCCGGCGATGGTTGTGCTCAGCAATGATGAACCGGCGCTGTTGGGGTCCCTCGATGGCGCGTTGCTGGCGCTGGAGCGCCAACTGGTGCGCCGGTATCCCCATCATCTGCAACCGTCGCAACCTTGTGGCGTGTGGGAGTTGCGTGCTGCATTGGCAGCCCGTTATACCGCGTCGCCCACCCGTTGTTGGCAAGCTGATGAGGTGTATATCGGTGCCGACCTTCAGGGCGTTCTGGAAATCCTCGTTGATGCCCTGGACCTTAAAGGCACGGTGGTGGTAGTTGAATCGCCGTGCGATTACCTGGTCCTGCGCCTGCTACAGGCCGCTGGCGTGCGCGTCATTGAATGGCCCTGGCGTGCCGACGGTCGCCCGGACTTGACCACATTGGAGCACCTGCTGCGTCATGAACCGGTGCACCTCGTGCTGCTCTCATCCGTGGTCAGCATGCCTTCGGGTAACGCCATGACCGACCCCGAGCGGCTGCACGTAGCGCGTCTGCTCGACCAGCACGGCTGCTGGTTGCTGGAGAACGATACCTTTGGTGACCTGAGCTTTGCGCCGCCCGGATCGGCCTTGCGCAGCCTGGTCAACCCAGAGCGGCTGATCGTGTTTTCTTCGTTCGAAAAGGTTTTGGGCCCGGAAGCGCCCTTTGGTTACCTGCTGGCGCGGCAGATGAGCAATGAATTGCAACGCCAGTTCTTGCTGCGTTCGTTTCGACTGTCCGCCATTCGTCAACGCGCCATTGCCCGGCTTTATGAAAGTGGGCGGTTTGATCAGCACCTACAGACGCTGCGTCAGCGCCTTCACGAGCAGGCCCACGCCATGAGTCACCGCTTGGATGTGCGTCTGCAAGGGTGTGTGCATTACCGCATGCCCGTGGCCGGGGCGAGTTTCTGGTTGCAGTCGACGGCGCCGGTGGATATGCGCCTGGTGTTTCAGCGCATACTCGCCCAGCAGGTGGTGATTGCCCCGGGCGAATTGTTCAGCCTCAGTGGTTTGCATCACCAGCATATGCGCTTGAGCCATACCTTCAGCGGCCATCCCAACCTGGACATCGCCCTGGATACGCTGGCGCAGACGCTCCTGCAGGCGCAGACCGAGTAGGAGCGAGCTTGCTCGCGAAAAACGTCAACGATAACGCGCGCTGCCTGAATAAACGCGGCGCCTGTGAGTTTTTCGCGAGCAAGCTCGCTCCTACAACTATCCAATGTGTGAGCCGGCTTGCCTGCGATAGCGGCCTGACAGCCGATCAGGATGTAGCGTATGAAATTTCTCTTCAGACCGTCGGATCGATACCGTCGCGCAGTAGTCCAAGTCCCAGTAAACTGTCATTTTTTCCGAATCCTTCTTTGCGAGGTTTATGCATGACTATCAGTCCTTTTGCGGGCAAGCCGGCACCAGCCCAGTTGCTGGTGGATATCCCGCGACTGGTCACGGCCTATTACACCGGCCAGCCTGATGCAGCGATCTCCACTCAGCGCGTGGCTTTTGGTACCTCCGGGCACCGTGGCAGTTCGTTCGAACTGAGTTTCAACGAGTGGCATGTGCTGGCTATCAGCCAGGCCATCTGCCTGTACCGCGAAGCGCAGGGCATTACCGGCCCGTTGTTTGTCGGCCTGGATACCCATGCATTGTCGACGCCAGCCGGTGCCAGCGCCTTGGAAGTACTGGCGGCCAACGGCGTGCACGTCATGCTGGCCGAGGGTGACGAGTACACGCCGACGCCGGCGATTTCCCACGCCATCATCTGCTATAACCGTGGCCGTACCAGCGGCCTGGCGGACGGTATTGTGATTACACCGTCCCACAACCCGCCGCAAAGTGGCGGCTACAAGTACAACCCGCCTAACGGTGGCCCAGCCGATACTCACGTCACCAAGTGGATCGAAGCCAAGGCCAACGAACTGCTCGCCAACAAGCTCGCCGGAGTCAAGCGCATCACTCACGCCCAGGCGCTCAAGGCCGACACCACCCATCGCCATGACTACCTCAACAGCTATGTGGCCGACCTGATCAATGTGATCGACATGGACGCGATCCGCAGCGCCGACCTGCGCTTGGGCGTGGATCCGCTGGGCGGAGCAGGGGTGCGCTACTGGTCGGCGATTGCCGAGCACTACCGTTTGAACCTGGAGGTGGTGAATACCGAGGTCGACGCCACCTTTCGCTTCATGAGCGTCGACTGGGACGGCCAGATTCGCATGGACCCGTCCTCCAGCTATGCCATGCAAAGCCTGATCGGTCTCAAGGAGCGTTTCGACGTTGCCTTCGCCTGCGACCCGGACCACGACCGCCACGGCATCGTCACGCCTTCCGGTGGTTTGCTGGCGCCCAACAACTACCTGGCGGTGTCCATCGACTATCTGTTCCAGAACCGCCCGGACTGGCGTGCCGATGCGGCCGTGGGCAAGACCGTGGTCAGCAGCGGCCTGATCGACCGCGTCGCGGCGCGCATCGGCCGTCGCCTGTACGAAGTGCCGGTGGGCTTCAAATGGTTTGCCGATGGCTTGTTTGAAGGTTCGTTGGGGTTTGGCGGCGAAGAAAGCGCCGGTGCCTCGTTCCTGCGCAAGGACGGCAGCGTGTGGAGTACCGACAAGGACGGCCTGATTCCGGCCTTGCTGGCCGCGGAAATGACCTCGCGCAAAGGCCAGGACCCAAGCCAGATCTACCGTGGCTTGACCGATGCCCTGGGTGAGCCGTTCGCCATTCGCGTCGATGCCAAGGCCACTCCCGCGCAAAAAGCCCTGTTGGGCAAACTGTCACCGGAGCAGGTGACGTCCACGCAATTGGCCGGGGAGAGCATTCAACAGATCCTCAGCCATGCGCCGGGCAACAACCAGGCAATTGGCGGTTTGAAAGTCATGACCGAAAACGGCTGGTTTGCCGCACGGCCTTCGGGCACTGAGGACATCTACAAGATCTACGCCGAGAGCTTTATCGGCGAAGAACACCTCAAGCAACTGGTGGAAGAAGCGCAGGTGTTGGTAGACGGCGCAATCAGCCAATAACTGACACTGTATGTAGGAGCGAGCTTGCTCGCGAAAAACGTCAACGATAACGCGTGCGTCCTGAGTGAACGCGGTGCCGGTGAGTTCTTCGCGAGCAAGCTCGCTCCTACATGATCAGGCCAGGTCCACCAGCACGATTTCGCTGTCCTCGATTGCGGTCACCCGCAACACTTGTTCATCCTCAACCGCCACACCGTCTCGTGCCTGTGCCCGCACACCATTGACGTCAATCACGCCCGTGGCTGGCACCAAGTAGGCACGGCGACCGCTGTCCAACCGGTACTCCGCGCTTTCCCCGGCCTTCAGGTTCGCGGCCACCAAGCGTGCATCGGCACGAATCCGCAAGCTTTCACTGTCGCCAGCCTTGCCGCTGGCCAGCGTCACAAAGCCCTCGCGGTTGCCTTGCGGAAACGGTTTGGCGCCCCAGGACGGTGGCAAGCCGGCTTCATTGGGAATGATCCAGATCTGAAAGATCTTGGTTGGCGTGGCCTCCAGGTTGTATTCGCTGTGGGCAATGCCGGTTCCCGCGCTCATTACCTGCACATCGCCGGCTTCGGTGCGGCCTTTGTTGCCCAGGTTGTCGGCATGGCTGATGGCGCCTTCGCGCACATAAGTGATGATTTCCATGTCGCGGTGCGGGTGTTGGGGAAAGCCGCTGCCGGGGGCGATGATGTCGTCGTTCCACACCCGCAGGTTGCCCCAGTGCATGCGCTGGGGGTCGTGGTATTCGGCAAAGGAAAAGTGGTGATGAGCGTCAAGCCAGCCATGGTGGGCGCCGCCCAGGCTGGTGAAAGGTCGAAGTTCAAGCATGATCGTCTCCTGTTGATGAGCCCATCATCCCGCAGCGCATGATCGATAAAAAGCGTAAAAAATGCTGGTTTATGATCCGTTTTTTCGATGGTTATTCCCGGTGTTCACTTTCACTTCATCGCCTAACTGCATGACAGCAAAGCAATTGGCTGGAACTGAGCGGCGTTTCCGGCGACCATGGCGCCTTGGTCAAAACAAGCTCACCGCAGGAGTCCGCGTGTCGCAACAACAGCCTGATCTGCCCCCCGAACTGCGCCCCTTGGCTGAAATGCCGCTGCTGAAACGGCTGGCCGCGCGCCTGTTCGGCCATGGCCTCACCCGTTTGCGCGCGCAGCACAGGTTTTCCTGGTTACATGGCCAGGCCGACGGTTTTCGCAGTGGGCATGAGGCGGGCGTTGAATACGGTTACCGCGAGGGCAAGGCCGATGGCATCGAGGAGGGCCGGCAAGTCCTGCTGATTCGAGACTTTCGCCCTGATGAGCACCGCGCACCAGGCATAGATGACAGCCTGTTCGACGACTGGCGATTGCCGCTCACCGCAGAGGTGAAGAAGCGCATGAAGGCCGATGTCGCGCGCCTGCTGCCAGCCCATGCGCAGCCAAGCGCGGCGCAATGGAAGATGATCTTCAGCGACACCCCCTCGACCTCAGTGATTGCGGGTGCCGGCGCCGGCAAGTCGACGTCCTTGGTGCTGCGCATCCTGCTGCTCAGCCATTACCTGGGCTTTGAACTGAGTTCGATGACGGTGGTGACGTTCACCCGCGAGTCGCGCAAGGACTTCATCAACAAACTCATGGAAATTCTCAGCCTGTGGGGCCAACCCCTTGGCAGCAAGGAAGCCCAGGCGGTGGTGCGCACCTTTCACTCGCGCATTCTGCCCATGGTGCGCAGCCTGCCGGGCTTTGAACGGCTGCAGGCCTTTGAGAACCTCAGCGGTGGTTTTGAAGACACCGACAGCAACGCCTTCGACCTGCGTATCGGTGACGCCCAGCGGCAGCAGATGAACGCTTGTTATCACCGTTTGTATGGTCGCCATCAGCGTTTTCGCGAGTTGATTGCACCCTTGGCCCGTCATGGTCTCCAGCTCAAAGAGCTAGAACGCGATCATCCGGACGTGCAAAAGCGCATGGCCGTGACTGAATTGGCGGCCAAGCGCGATGAAGAACTCTGTGATGTGATCGAAGACCTATGGTTTCGCGCCGGTGCCTGGCCGATCAAGGGCATCGAACCCAGCCGCCAGACCTTTGAAATCAACGGCGCGCAATTTCATTGCCACGGCTACATCCGGGAGCTGGATGCCTGGGTGGTGCTCGGGTTCGATGGGCGCGAAAATTCTCAAATCAGTCGGCCGAACTCGAAACTCTCGGTGCGCGCGGAATGGGCGGTAAAGCGCACTTTGTTTCAAGCTTTCTGCAATAAGCCACTGATATGGATGGATAATTACGAATCTTCAAAGCGCCTTTTGAGCAGCCTGGGCGGCGATGCCACGGCGGGGCCAGGCTTTGATTACAAGGTCAAAGGTGAACTCGCTTCAGCCCCCCTGTTGGACAGTTTTGTCATGGCGGCCGGGTTTATCGAGAACCTCGGCCTGGATGTGCCTACGGCGGTTGGCCAGATGAGCTTCGCCAAGGACGACCCGGACCGGCTGTTCTTCGAGGCCCTGAGCATTTTCTGGAAGGCCCTGGAAGATCACCTGCTGGAACAATCGCCGCCGACCATGACCTACAACCGGATGTTTTCCCTGTTTGGTGAAAACACCCCTGAGAACCTCAAGCTGCTGAGTGATCCGTTGCTGCGGCCGATGTCGCACCTGATGATCGATGAATTCCAGGACGTATCGCCGCAGATCGTGTCCTGGATCCGCGCCAGCCTGCGGGAAATTCGCAGCCGTGGGCCGGCCATGCACGTCGGGCTTGGTGCGCAACGCTCATCGTTGCTGTGCGTAGGGGACGACTGGCAATCCATCTACGGCTGGCGTGGCAGTTCGCCCAAGTACTTTATGGAGTTCAACAAGGAGTTCGTTTCGCCCAGCACCACCCGCGTGATGCTGGGGGAGAACTACCGTAGCCACCAGCACATCATCGACGCTGCCGAACATATCGTCCGTAGCGCGCCGGCCATCCCCGGCAAAAAGGCCAGGGCCAGCGGCGAGCCCAAGACGCTGGTGCCCGTCACGGTGTTGGAACGTGACGACGCGGCACTGGCGCAGCGGTTGCTGGAGCATTATCAGCAGGGCGATTCGATCCTGATGCTTTATCGAAAAAGTAGCGATAAGTTATTGATTAACGAGCATATTCATTCTGTCGTTAATGTGGATTCTAGCTTGGCGCCTCAGGCGCGCAGGTTGAAACAGCTGACGTATCACAGTGCCAAGGGGCTGCAGGCGGACGCGGTATTTTTGCTGGGTGATTGTCAGCATGTCACCAGCTCGCCGTACAAGAACCAGGTGTATCGCATGGCGGGCTTGGGTAGGGATGGCGACAGTGAGCCTTATGACAATGCCCAGAGAGACGAAGTGTTGCGACTGGCCTATGTGGGGATTACCCGGGCGGTCAGCCATTGCTATTGGTATGTGGAGAAGCCGGAAGGCCAAGGCGTGAATGTGCCCAGGGCGTCTGAGCGGGTGGATGGCAGAAAAGCGTTTTTTGATGATCAGCGTGCAGTGAAGGGGGCTGGCTGATCTTCGATGAAGGCCCGACGCCGACGCGTCTCTACCTGACAACACGGGGTCGAAAATGTGGGAGCTGGCTTGCCTGCGATTGCGGCCTGACAGTCAGCACAATTGGATTGTGTACATATCCATTCCTGCGGTAACGGCCACTTAGGGTTCCGCTCTTACAGCGGGTCACTTTTGGAAAGGCCCAAAAGTAACCAAAAGGCCTTCGCCCCACCACTCGGCACCTCGCCTAGGCTCGGTGTGCCCGAACGCAGGCTTGAATCCGTGGGCCGCCGCCACGCGCCATCCATGGCGCGGGGCGGCTAACCCGGCGTCCTGCCGGGTTACCCACGAATTCAAGCCTGCGTTCGGCCAGCGTGGTTTAACGGGGCGCCTGAGATCAAGATCCAAAGCAGATCAAGATCAAGAGCGGTTCGCTTCGCATCGTGGTTACCGTCAAAGTGGGCGTTATTACGCTATTGCCGCCTCACGCCCGCAACGAAACCGGCGGCACGAAACTCTCCAATTCATCCTCCACTGCCTCGATGATGCGCTCCACATCAGCCGCGTTCATCACCGTAGCGCAAGGGATCCCCGCGATGGCGATCAATGTCTCGCCGCTGGCCCGGTCGAACAGGCGGGCGATCATGCTGCCGGGGGCGTCCATGCTGCCCTCGAAGCCCATCGGGTGAAAATGCCAGCGCATCAGCTGGCAGGCGTTGGGAAATGTCACTTTGTTCATGTTGCCCACCTTGTTCATTGAGCGCTTCCTTTAGCTCGCGGCAGGGGCCAGGACCTTCACTGGTCATGACAGCTAAGGGCTTAAAAATAGCATTCGTTCGCAACTGCAAGGTGACTTTTTTCGGCCCGTTCGGCGGTTCTTTCGCCTGGTTTTGATATAGATCATGTCCTACAAAGGAATAGGCAAAAGGCCATTAGTCAGACGCTCAATCTGACCATTGAAGGCAAGGGTAAACTTCGGCATTCTCAAAAATTTTCCCCGCCGTAGAGCCCGATATGTCCGACATCGCTCCAGACGATGAGTGTCACAATTCCCACGCTACCGGCGCGCTGGTGCTGCGCCATCACTTGTGCTGGCGCCATCGCGATCTGGACGGGGTGATGGCGTACTACCACCCCGAGATCCTGTACCACGATTTTTTCCAGAACCGTGTGGTGGGCTATGCCGAGTTGCGCGAGTACCTGCAGGCCAGCATGCCCCGTGAGGCGGATGAGGCGATTGAACACACTGATCGCATCCGCGCCGATGGCGATACCGCGTTTATCCAGTACCGCATTACCTTGCGTGGCGGCCAGGGCCTGGTGTCGTTTCGTACCAGTGAGGCCATTACGGTGCGCGACGGGTTGATCTGGCGGGTGCATGAATATGCGTCCCTGGTGCACGAGCAACCGACCCAGGCGCTGCGTACCACGGTCAGCCGCCTGGGTTTGTCGCCCCAGCAGTTGGGTTATATGGCCAATGACCTGCAACAATATTTCGAGCGTCAGCAGCCGTACCTGGACCCGGACTTGGACCTGCAGCGGGTCGCCAAGGCCTGTGGCTACAGTCGCAACCAGATGTCCTACCTGCTGAACCAGGTGCTGGGGCAGAGCTTCTATCGCTACGTCAACCAGGCGCGACTCCAGCATGTACTGGCCTCGCTGGATCACGCCACCGCGCCGGTCAAAGTCGATGAGCTGGCCTTTGCCGCCGGTTTCAATTCACTCTCGGCGTTCTACAGCGCTTTTCGCCAGCACACCGGGCAATCGCCCAAGGCGTACCTCAAACAAATTTCTGTGCGTGCACGCGCGCAAGACAGCCCCTGACGCTGCACTCTAGGATCGGCCCTATCGAACCGAGGTAGGGGAACCTGGCATGCCGGCATGGCGCAGTATCAGTTTATGGATGGACCAGTTGGACGACCCGCTGGTAGCGCGCCCGTCGCTGGAGCACGACCTGGACGTCAATGTGGCGATTATCGGCGCCGGCTATACCGGCCTGTGGACCGCCTATTACCTGAAGCGCCAGGCCCCTGAGCTGAAAATTGCAATCATCGAGGCGCAAACGGCCGGTTTCGGCGCATCCGGGCGCAATGGTGGCTGGTTGATGGGCAACCTCTTGGGAGAAGACCGTCTGCTGGCTGAGCTTGCCCCCCAGCAGCGTCGCGCTTCGTTTGACCTCTTGCATGGCATTCCTGATGAAGTGGCACAGGTGCTGGTCCGCGAAGGCATTGACTGCGACTACCGCAAAGGCGGCGCCTTGTATTGCGCCGCACGCTACCCCGAGCAGGAAGGCAGCCTGCGCCGCTATCTGGACAAGCTGTACGCCCAGGGCCTCACCGAAGACGACTACCGCTGGCTCAGCCCGCAGCAATTGGCCGAGCAGGTCCGCATTGCCAAGCCTTATGGCGGCATCTATGCCCCCCACGTCGCGACGATCAACCCGGCAAAGCTGGTGCGTGGCCTGGCGCGGGCGGTTGAGAACCTGGGCGTGACCATTTACGAAAACAGCCCCGTGACCCATTGGCAGTCCGGCGGCCTGCGCACCGCCAGGGCCAGCGTGCGCGCCGCCTGGGTGGTGCCTGCTGTCGAGGGTTACGCCAATACCTTGCCCCCATTGGGTCGCTACCAGTTACCGGTGCAGAGCTTGATTGTCGCCACCGAACCGCTGCCGGCCAGCACCTGGGAGGGCATCGGGCTCAGCCAGGGCCAGGCTTTTGGCGAGAGCAGCCGACAAGTCACCTACGGCCAGCGCACGGCCGACAATCGCCTGGTGTTCGGCGCCCGTGGTGGCTATCAATTTGCCGGCAAGTTACGGCACAACTTCGACCTGACGGACAGCGAAGTAGAGTTGCGTCGCTACCTGTTTGGCGAACTCTTCCCACAGCTGAAAAAGGCCAGGATTACCCACTCCTGGGGCGGCAACCTGGGCATGTCGCGCCGTTTTCGTCCGCACATGCTCTGTGACCACGCCACTGGCATCGCACTGTCCGGCGGTTATGGCGGGGAGGGCGTGGGCGCCACCAACCTCGGCGGCCGTACCCTGGCCGACTTGATCCTGGGCCGCGACACCCCGTTGACCCGACAACCCTGGGTGATTCGCGAAGGCGGACTCCAGGCGCTCAAGGCCTGGGAGCCGGAGCCGTGCCGCTGGCTGGGTTACAACGCGATCATTCGCAGTTTTGTCCATGAAGACCAGGTGTTGGCCAACCCCAACACCCCGCCCTGGCGCCGCAAGCTGGCAACCGGCGTTGCCGGTTTCATGGAAGGCTTCATGCACTGACTCGTTCCACCCACAGGGGAAAACCCATGAGCATTACGCAATTCAAAGACACGCTGAACACCGCTCTGCCAGATTCATCACCGGTGGCGGTGCCCCTGGGCGCGCCCATCGCCGTGGCCTCGACCCTGAGCGTGGAGCGCAACGACGGGGTCGAGACCGGCATCTGGGCCTGCACCCCGGGGCGCTGGCGTCGACAGATCAAGTCCCAGGAGTTTTGCCATTTCATCCAAGGGCGCTGCACCTTCACGCCCGACAACGGGGAAACCCTGCACATACAAGCCGGTGACGCACTGATGTTGCCAGCCAATAGCACCGGTATCTGGGATATCCAGGAAACCGTGCGCAAGACCTACGTCCTGATTCTGTAACGCTTTGATCCTTGATCGCCTGCCATAAAAACAGCCCTAAAACCGCCAGGAAATCGAACCATGAAAGCCATTGCCCTGTTGCCCTTGATGTTGCTGGCTACTATCAGCCAGGCTGCCGAGACCGTGAAGATCTATAATTGGTCGGACTACATCGCACCGGACACCACCAGGAATTTCCAGAAAGACACCGGCATCGGTTTCACCTATGACCTGTACGACAGCAACGAAACCCTCGATGGCAAGCTGATGACCGGTAAATCGGGTTACGACGTGGTGTTTCCCTCCAACCATTTCATGGCTCGGCAGATCCAGGGCGGCGCCCTTAAAAAGCTCGACAAGAGCCAGCTGCCCAACTGGAAAAATCTCAACCCGGTGCTGCTCAAGGCCGTGGAAAACAATGACCCTGGCAATGCTCACGGCTTTCCGTACCTGTGGGGCAGCACCGGCATTGGCTACAACATCGACAAGGTCAAGGCGGTACTCGGCGACGACGCCCCGGTGGACTCCTGGGACTTGATCTTCAAGCCGGAAAACATGGCCAAGCTGCAAAAGTGCGGGGTCGCCATCCTCGACAACGGCCCCGAACTGCTGCCAGCCGCGCTCAATTACCTGGGCTTGCCGCACCACAGCAAAAAAGCCGAGGACTACAAGAAGGCCGAAGCCCTGCTGATGCAAGTGCGGCCTTACGTGGCGTATTTTCATTCCTCGAAATACACCGCCGACCTGGCCAATGGCGATATCTGTGTAGCCGTCGGTTTCTCCGGCGACATCCTGCAGGCCGAAAGCCGCGCCAAGGAAGCCGGGAACGGCGTGAATATCGGCTACAACATTCCCAAGGAAGGCGCGGCGATCTGGTTTGACATGGTCGCCATGCCCGCCGACGCGCCGGATGAGAAAGCCGGCTATGCCTTCATGAACTATCTGCTGCGCCCCGACGTGATGGCGAGTGTCACCAACTACGTGCACTACGCTAACGGCAACGCGGCGGCCGACAGCCTGGTAGACCCGGCGATCAAGGCCGACACCAAGGTGTATCCGAGCCCGGAGATGATGGGCAAGCTGTTTGCACTGCAAGCCATGCCGTTGAATATCGACCGGGTGCGTACTCGGGTATGGAATACCATACGGACGGGGCGTTGACAGGCGCCAACCACGCTTTCAGCTCGAATGAGGTTTATGGGTTCTCCAGGTCATGCCCCAATGACTGGATGAATAGTGAAAACAACTCGGGCTGCGACGAAATGTCCAGCTTGGCGTACAAATGCCTGCGGTGAACTTTTACGGTGTCCGGTGAGATCTTCAAGCGTTCGGCCATGGCCTTGGAGGAGAACCCTCGCAACACCAGCCGGGCGATTTCCAGCTCGCGGTCCGACAGCACACCGCTGCCGAAATGACTCAGGGCATCGCGAATCTGGCTGTCCATGGCCGGTGCCCGCTGGGTGCTTTGCTGCCAATGCTGGTGCATGAGCGGCAACACCCACGCCGACAGCGTGGTCAACAGCCCGGTTTCTTCGAAGCTGAAGCGCCGCTGCATGCCCAGCGACAGCGACAGCGTGCCCACGCCGGGCAGTTGCAGGATCACTTGCACTTCGTCTTCCAGCACATTGTCGTGGAAGTAATTGAGGAAGTACTCACTCTGGCGAAAATGGTCCGGCGCCACTTCCTCCAGGCGGTATACGCCGCTGGCATAGTTTTCGCGGCAAGCCTGGTAAAACGGGTCGAGCAGGTACAGGCCGTTGAGGTACACCAGCATCGACGCCGGCTTGCTGCTGGGTTGGGCGTCGTACTCCTCCAGAGCCTGGGGCGGGCCATCCAGCGGGTAGAAAATCGCCAGGGCATTATCGAAGGGCAAGCACTGGTGCAATAACAGCACCAGTTGCTTCCAGAACCGCTCGGTGCCGATCTGTGACAGGGTGCGGCCCAACCCCGCGTGCATACCGATTTCCCGGAACAGGCTCATCTCAACATCCCCACCCTCAAATGATCGGCCAAGGGTTAGGCTTCTGCAGGGCACCGTCAAGGGGAGTACGCCAATAGGGGAATTGGCCGGCAGCCCCACCAGCCGATAACGTCGACACTGTCCAACGGGAAGCATATCCCGAGGAACAATCATTTTTCGTTCCTGCCTCACACCAAAAACAACGACAGAGGATAACGATATGAGTGCCACCCCCGCGCCCGATGGCGTGCTCAAGCCCACCCTGAGCGTCTTTGATGTCGTGGCGATTACCGTTTCAGCGGTAACGCCGGCCAGTTCCGTCTTCGTGATCGCCCCGTTTGCCATCCAGCAGGCGGGCAGTGGCGTGTTCCTGGCGTTTGTGATGGCGGCGTTGCTCGCGTTGATGTTCGCCTTCTGTTACGCCGAACTCGGCCGCGCCCATAACAGCGCCGGCGGCGAGTATGTGTATGCCAAGCGCGTGTTTGGTGGCATGGCCGGTTACGCCACCTTCCTGACAGTGTTGGTGATGTTGCTGTTTATCCCGCCGGTATTGGCGACCGGTGCGGCGACTTACCTGAATAACGCCCTCGGCACGACATTCGATTCGCAAACTGTCGCCCTGGTGATCGTGGTGTGCAGCTACGCCCTGGGCATCCTCAACATCAAGCTCAACGCCTGGATCACCGGCACCTGCCTGCTATTGGAAGTGGCGGCGTTGCTGGTGATTGTGGTGATCGGCTTCGGTAACCCGGTGCAACCGGCCAGTGTGTTGTTGCAGCCACAAATCGTCGAAAACGGCGTGTTGCACCTGGCACCCTGGGCCTTGGTGATCGGCGCCGTCGGCATCGGCCTGTTCTCGTTCAACGGCTACGGCCCGGCGGTGTTGCTGGCCGAAGACATGAAGTGCGGCGGCAAGGGCGTGCACAAGGCGGTGCTATGGTCGTTGGGGTTGGTGGTGGTCATCGAGTTGGTGCCGATCACTGCGCTGTTGATCGGCGCGCCGTCCCTGAGCGCAATGATCAGCAGCCCCGACCCGATCGGCTATCTGTTGACCAGTCATGGCAATGAAACCTTGTCGCGGCTGGTGAGTGCCGGGATTTTCCTGTCGGTGTTCAACGCCATCGTTGCCATCGTGATCCAGATTGGCCGCGTGGTGTTCAGCAGCGGTCGCGATGCGCTGTGGACGCCGAGCATCAACAAGCTGTTCACGCGTATTCACCCGCGCTGGGACTCGCCGTGGCTGGCGACGCTGTTCCTGGCGATACCCTCGGCGCTGTTGAGCTTCAGTTCTAACCTGGCCGACCTGACCTCGTTCAGCGTGCTGCTGATTATGCTGGTGTACCTGGTGGTGGCGCTGAGCGCGCTGATGAGCCGGGTGCTGCTGCGTGATCGCGAGCATCCCTATCGCATGCCGTTATGGCCGCTGCCGGCATTGCTGGCGGTACTGGGTGCCGGTTACCTGCTGGTCACCTTGATCCTGGAGGCCTCGGTACGCGACATCATGATTATCATCGGCTTGCTGGCCCTGTCGGTGATCTTGTATTGCATCAGTGGCCGGTTGAGTCCGGCGTTCCAGAAACTGTAAGGAGTGGGTATGCGTGCACGTCAATTGGGCATTACGTTGGGGTTGGGCATGCCCGGCGAATTGAATGCCATCACCGATGTTCCCGGGGTTCGCGTCGGTCACTCGACGATCAAGGCCTGTGTTGACGGTAAGCAGGTGCGCACCGGCGTCACGCTGGTCCAGCCGCGAGCCGGGGAAGCGCGGCAGCAACCGTGTTTTGCCGGCTACCACGTGCTCAACGGTAACGGCGACGCCACGGGCCTTGAGTGGATCAGCGAGGCGGGGCTGTTGACCACGCCGATGGCCATCACCAACACCCACAGTATCGGGGTGGTGCGCGACAGCCTGATCGCCCTGGAGCGCGAGCGCCTGGCGGACCCTGCGGTGTACTGGTGCATGCCGGTGGTCATGGAAACCTACGATGGCCTGCTCAACGATATCTGGGGCCAGCACGTGCGCCCAGAGCATGTGCGCCAGGCTCTGGACCAGGCCGAAAGCGGCCCGGTGCAGGAAGGCGCGGTGGGCGGTGGTACCGGCATGATTTGCCACGAGTTCAAGGGCGGCATCGGCACGGCGTCACGGCGGTTGCCAGCAGAGCAGGGCGGCTGGACTGTCGGCGTACTGGTGCAGGCCAACCATGGCAAGCGTCAGGAGCTGCGGGTCGATGGCTACCCGGTGGGCCGTCACTTGATGGACATTGCTTCGCCCTTTGCCGAGCGAGGCACCCCCGGCATGGGCTCCATCGTGGTGATCATCGCCACGGACGCCCCCTTGCTGCCCCACCAATGCCAGCGCCTGGCGCAGCGCGCGTCCATCGGCATCGCGCGTACCGGTGGCGGCACCGAAGATTCCAGCGGCGACCTGTTCCTGGCGTTTGCCACCGGTAACCGTGATTTGCCACCGGCCGACTATGGGCGCAAGGACCTGCCCCTCAGCACCGGGTTGCAGATGGTCAACAACGACCATATTTCGCCGCTGTTCAGCGCGGCGGCAGAGGTGGTGGAGGAGGCGATCATCAACGCCATTCTGGCAGGTGAAGACATGACCACCCAAGACGGCGTCGAGGTGCCGGGCCTGGCTGGCGAGACCCTCTTGGCAGCGCTGCAACAGTGTGGCTGGAGTATGTCCCGGTAATGGGGGACAGCGCACTTTAATAGTGCGAATAGTGGCTCTTTAATGTTGCTAATGACACCGTGACAATATATTGGATCCATTAATCAAGTGAGCCGTTCGCTTAGAGCGGCTTTACTTGTATTTAATATTTAAATAGTGGTGTGCGCCGATTCGGCCACATAAACGCAACGGCCCCCAATAAACACTGCGTGGGACTTCTGCAACTTGAACCTGCGTCACAATTGTGCGATGGAAATAGATGTAGACGAAAGATTTCAAGTTGTGTCAGTTTTCTTACGCCTTCAAAAGAGGTGAGTGATAGGACTATCCTCGCCCGCGAGGTTCCTATCGAACAAAGACTGATGCACTTGCAAACAAGGAAGTACGTTTATGTCAAAAGTAAAAGACAAGGCTATTGTATCTGCCGCGCAAGCCAGCACTGCTTACTCGCAAATCGATAGCTTCAGCCATTTGTATGACCGTGGCGGTAATCTCACGGTCAATGGCAAACCGTCCTACACCGTGGACCAGGCAGCGACCCAGCTGCTGCGGGATGGTGCTGCGTACCGGGACTTTGATGGCAACGGCAAGATCGATCTGACCTACACCTTCCTCACCTCGGCTACCCAGAGCACCATGAACAAACATGGCATCTCGGGGTTCAGCCAATTCAACACCCAGCAGAAAGCACAGGCCGCACTGGCCATGCAATCCTGGGCGGATGTCGCCAACGTGACCTTTACCGAAAAGGCTTCCGGCGGTGACGGCCACATGACCTTCGGCAACTACAGCAGCGGCCAGGACGGCGCGGCGGCCTTCGCTTACCTGCCCGGTACCGGTGCAGGCTACGACGGCACTTCGTGGTACCTGACCAACAACAGCTACACGCCGAACAAGACCCCGGACCTGAACAACTATGGCCGGCAGACCCTGACCCACGAAATCGGCCACACCCTGGGCCTGGCTCACCCTGGCGACTACAACGCCGGGAACGGCAACCCGACCTATAACGACGCAACCTATGGACAGGACACGCGTGGCTATAGCCTCATGAGTTACTGGAGCGAGAGCAACACCAACCAGAACTTCAGCAAGGGCGGCGTCGAGGCTTACGCTTCCGGCCCGCTGATCGACGACATTGCGGCGATCCAGAAGCTCTACGGTGCCAACTTCAACACCCGCGCCACGGACACCACTTACGGGTTCAACTCCAACACCGGGCGTGATTTCCTCAGCGCCACTTCCAATGCCGACAAGCTGGTGTTTTCGGTATGGGACGGTGGCGGCAACGACACCCTGGACTTCTCCGGTTTCACCCAGAACCAGAAGATCAACCTCACTGCCACCTCGTTCTCTGATGTGGGCGGCCTGGTGGGCAACGTGTCCATCGCCAAGGGCGTCACCATCGAGAACGCGTTCGGCGGTTCGGGTAACGACCTGATCATTGGTAACCAGGTTGCCAACACCATCAAGGGCGGGGCCGGCAACGACCTCATCTACGGCGGCGGCGGTGCAGACCAGCTGTGGGGCGGCGCTGGCAGCGACACTTTCGTGTACGGTGCCAGTTCCGACTCCAAGCCAGGGGCTGCGGACAAGATCTTCGACTTCACCTCCGGTTCGGACAAGATCGACCTGTCCGGTATCACCAAGGGTGCGGGCGTGACCTTCGTCAACGCATTTACCGGGCATGCCGGCGATGCTGTACTGACCTATGCCTCAGGTACCAACCTGGGCACCTTGGCGGTGGACTTCTCCGGGCACGGCGTGGCGGATTTCCTCGTCACCACCGTTGGCCAGGCGGCTGCCAGTGACATCGTAGCCTGATGTAAAGCGCGCGGCGCTTCGGCGCCGCGCTCCAGGCTGGAGTTGGATATGCCACGTTTTTCCCATTTGATCGCCTGTGTTGTGCAGGTGTTGTTCGTGTCGGCAGGAGCCCACGCAATGGCTAGCAGTCTTGTATTACCCACTTCCGCGCAGCTTGCCGGGCAGTGGGAACTGAAGCAGCAGGATCAGGTGTGCGCGCTCAAGTTAGTGGAGCAAGCCAACGTCTTGGAAGGCGATATCGCCTGTGCCGAGCAATGGCTGGGCGACAAGCCGCTGACGTGGTCGCCCACGCCGGATGGTATTTGGCTGTTTAACGCTGAAGGCTCGGGGATCACCCATTTGAATCGCCAGAAAGAGGGCGACTATCAAGCCCGCACTAAAGCTGGCGAAGTTGTAACGCTGCAACGTAAACCTTAATTAAAAGTTATAAGCATATAACTCGATTTGTTAGGCGGCCGTACCCTATTTGGTAGGGGTGACCCTTTTGCGTAATTCGCTGCAAGGAAAAACAATTAATATGGCGAAGTCCCATGGGGTGGCGCCCTTATTCAGGGCGCTGGGTGAGTACAAGAGTATTTTGATCAGCGTTGGCTGTTTCACGGCATTGATTAACCTATTAATGCTGGTGCCCTCGATTTACATGCTGCAAGTGTATGACCGTGTGTTGTCCTCCCAGAATGAAACCACGCTGGTGATGTTGACGCTGATGGTCGTGGGCTTCTTTGCGTTTATCGGCCTGCTGGAAGTGGTGCGCAGCTTCATCGTGATCCGCATTGGCAGCCAGTTGGAGCGACGTTTCAACTTGCGCGTGTACAAGGCCGCCTTCGAGCGCAACTTGCAGCGTGGCCAGGGGCATGCCGGGCAATCCTTGGGCGACCTGACTGCTTTGCGCCAATTCATCACGGGGCCTGCGCTGTTCGCATTCTTTGATGCGCCATGGTTCCCGATCTACCTGTTCGTGATTTTCCTGTTCAACGTGTGGCTCGGCGTGCTGGCCACGGCCGGCGCGGTACTGTTGATTGGCCTGGCGTGCCTTAACGAATACCTGACCAAAAAGCCATTGGGCGAGGCCAGCGGTTTTTCGCAGCAGTCGACCCAACTGGCCACCAGCCATTTGCACAACGCCGAAACCATCCAGGCCATGGGCATGCTTGGTGCGCTGCGCCAACGCTGGTTTGGCGTGCATTCGCAGTTCCTGGGTTTGCAGAACAAGGCTAGCGACACCGGTTCGATCATCACCTCGTTGAGCAAATCCCTGCGCCTGTGCCTGCAATCCTTGGTGCTGGGCCTGGGCGCCTACCTGGTGATCAAGGGCGACATGACCGCCGGCATGATGATCGCAGGCTCCATCTTGATGGGCCGCGTACTCAGCCCCATCGACCAATTGATTGCAGTGTGGAAGCAATGGAGCTCGGCCAAGCTGGCCTACCAGCGCCTCGACGAACTGCTGCGCGAATTCCCGCCAGAGGTCGAGCACATGGCTTTGCCTGCGCCCCACGGCCAGGTCAGTTTCGAGCAGGTCAGCGCCGGCCCGCCGGGGCGACGCATGGCGACCCTGCATCAGGTCAGCTTCAACCTGGCTGCCGGCGAAGTGCTGGGCGTGCTGGGCGCGTCGGGCTCCGGCAAGTCCACCCTGGCTCGCGTGCTGGTGGGCGTATGGCCGACCCTGGCCGGCACCGTGCGCTTGGACGGCGCGGATATTCACCGCTGGAACCGCGACGACCTCGGCCCGCATATCGGCTATTTGCCCCAGGACATCGAGCTGTTCAGCGGCAGCATCGCCGACAACATCGCGCGCTTTCGCGAGGCCGACCCGGAGCTGGTGGTCAAGGCCGCACAACAGGCCGGTGTGCATGAATTGATCCTGCGCCTGCCTCAGGGTTACGACACCGTGCTGGGCGACAACGGCGGTGGCTTGTCCGGCGGCCAGAAACAGCGGGTCGCCCTGGCTCGCGCCCTGTACGGCGGGCCGCGGCTGATCGTGCTGGACGAACCCAACTCCAACCTCGACACCGTCGGCGAAGCCGCATTGGCCAGCGCCATCATGCAGATGAAAGCCCAGGGCAGCAGCGTGGTGCTGGTCACCCATCGTTCCTCGGCATTGGCCCAGGCCGATAAGTTGCTAGTGCTCGGCGAAGGCCAACTGCAAGCGTTCGGGCCCAGCCAAGAGGTGCTGCGGGCGTTGTCCGGGCAGCAGGAAGCGCCGAAAGAAAAAACCGGTGTCAGTTTCAGTCGTCAGTACCAGGCCGGAAGGAATCCAGGCGCATGAGCAGCCTTACCGTTGAACCTCAAATCAAAGAACGCGATGCCGGCTTTTTCGTAAAAATGGGCTGGGTGATGACCATTGTCGGTGCCGGTGGGTTTTTCCTCTGGGCCAGCCTTGCACCGTTGGACCAGGGCATCCCGGTACAAGGCACCGTGGTGGTGTCGGGCAAGCGCAAGGCGGTACAAACCTTCAGCCCCGGTGTGGTCAGCCGCATCCTGGTAAAAGAGGGCGAACTGGTCAAGCAAGGCCAGCCGCTGTTCCGCCTTGACCAGACCCAGAACCAGGCCGATGTGCAATCGCTGCAAGCCCAGTACCGCATGGCCTGGGCCAGCGTGGCGCGCTGGCAGAGCGAGCGTGACAACCTGCCCGGTGTTACCTTTCCTGCTGAGCTGAGCGCCAATCCCGATTCGGCCCTGATGCTGGTGCTGGAAGGTCAGCGCCAGTTGTTCAGCAGCCGTCGCGACGCGTTTGCCCGTGAACAAGCCGGGATCCGCGCCAGCATCGAGGGGGCTACCTCGCAGTTGAGCGGTATGCGCCGTGCCCGCAGTGACTTGACCGCCCAGGCCCAATCCCTGCGCGCGCAACTGAGCAATCTGCAACCTTTGGCCGACAACGGCTATATCCCGCGCAACCGCCTGATGGACTACCAGCGCCAGTTGTCCCAGGTGCAGCAGGACCTGGCGCAAAACGCCGGGGAAAGCGGCCGGATAGAGCAGGGCATTGTCGAGTCGCGGCTCAAATTGCAGCAGCACGGCGAGGAGTATCAGAAGGAAGTGCGCAGCCAACTGGCCGACGCGCAACTGCGCGCCCTGACCCTTGAGCAACAACTGACCTCCGCCGGCTTCAATCTGCAACACAGCGAAATCAACGCGCCGGCCGATGGCATTGCGGTCAACCTCAGCGTGCATACCGAAGGCGCCGTGGTGCGTGCCGGTGAAACCTTGTTGGAGATCGTGCCCCAGGGCACACGCCTGGAAGTGGAAGGGCACCTGCCGGTGCATTTGGTGGACAAGGTCGGCACGCACTTGCCGGTCGACATCCTCTTCACCGCCTTCAACCAGAGCCGCACGCCACGGGTGCCGGGCGAAGTCAGCCTGATCTCCGCCGACCAGATGCTCGATGAAAAAACCGGGGCGCCGTATTACGTGCTGCGCACCAGCGTCAGCGAAGCGGCCATGGAAAAACTCAACGGCCTGGTGATCAAGCCCGGCATGCCCGCCGAGATGTTCGTGCGTACTGGCGAGCGTTCCTTGCTCAATTACCTGTTCAAGCCGCTGCTGGACCGTGCCGGCTCCGCGTTGACCGAGGAATGAGCATGAAGCCAGTGTTCATTTCGCTGTTGCTGGTGTGTGGCAGTGCCCAGGCCGCGATGGGACCCTTCGATGTATACGAGCAGGCGCTGCGCAACGACCCGGTGTTCCTGGGCGCCATCAAGGAGCGCGACGCCGGCCTGGAAAACCGCACCATTGGCCGCGCCGGGCTGCTGCCGAGGCTGTCTTACAACTACAACAAGGGCCGCAACAACTCCGAGGCGCACCTGCCTGACGGTCGCGGTGGCAGCTATCGCGACGACCGCAACTACAACAGCTATGGCTCGACCTTCAGCCTGCAACAGCCGCTGTTCGACTACGAAGCCTATGCCAACTACCGCAAGGGCGTAGCCCAGGCGCTGTTCGCCGATGAAAGCTTTCGGGACAAGAGCCAGGCGTTGCTGGTGCGGGTGTTGAGCTATTACACCCAGGCGCTGTTCGCCCAGGACCAGATCGACATCGCCAGGGCCAAGAAGAAGGCGTTCGAACAACAGTTCCAGCAGAACCGGCATCTGTTCCAGCAAGGCGAGGGCACCCGCACCGATATCCTGGAAGCCGAGTCGCGCTATGAGCTGGCCACCGCCGAAGAGATCCAGGCCCTGGATGAGCAGGACGCCTCGCTCCGGGAACTGGGCGCGTTGATCGGCGTGCAAAGCGTCAACATCAGCGATCTGGCACCCCTGAACCAGAGCTTCGCCGCGTTCACCCTGACCCCGGCCAACTACGACACCTGGCATGAGTTGGCACTCACCAACAACCCGGTGCTGGCGTCGCAACGCCAGTCCCTGGAAGTGGCGCGCTATGAAGTGGAACGCAACCGCGCCGGGCATTTGCCGCGAATCACCGCGTATGCCACCTCGCGCAAACAGGAGTCCGACAGCGGCAACACTTATAACCAGCGCTACGACACCAACACCATCGGCGTCGAAGTAAGCATGCCGCTGTATGCCGGTGGCGGTATCTCGGCTTCCACCCGCCAGGCCAGCCGTGCGATGGAGCAGGCCGAGTACGAGCTGGAGGGCAAGACCCGCGAAACCCTGATCGAACTGCGTCGCCAGTTCAGCGCGTGCTTGTCAGGCGTGAGCAAGTTGCGCGCCTATCAGAAAGCGCTGGCATCCGCGGAGGCGCTGGTGGTGTCGACCAAGCAAAGCATTCTCGGCGGCGAGCGCGTCAACCTCGACGCACTGAACGCCGAACAGCAGCTGTACAGCACCCGCCGCGACCTGGCCCAGGCGCGTTATGACTACTTGATGGCCTGGACCAAATTGCACTACTACGCGGGCAACTTGCGCGATACCGACTTGGCCAAAGTGGACGAAGCCTTCGGCCCGGATGGAAAACTGTAGGAGCGCGTGTTTTGTGGCGAGGGAGCTTGCTCCCGCTCGACAGCGAAGCTGGAGCCGGCTTTTTTAGGGAGCGCTTCGCACTCCAGCGGGAGCAAGCGCCCTCGCCACAGGGCAGGGAATAACAATAATAGGGAGTGTGCACATGATCACCGATTCACCGCGTTTCAAACCCTTCACCGCAGGTTCCTTGCTCTTGCTGTCCGTTGCGGCACAGGCGCAATACACCGAGACCGGCCAGCCGGGTAACCCCGCCAGTTGGCGCTCTGCCGAGTACCAGAGCGACTGGGGCCTGGGCCGCATGAAAGCCGATGAAGCCTACGCCGCCGGGATCAGCGGCCAAGGCGTGAAAATCGGCGCGCTGGACTCAGGGTTCGATGCCAATCACCCCGAAGCCTCCAAAGACCGTTTCCACCCGGTCACCGCCACTGGCACCTATGTCGATGGCAGCGCCTTCAGCACCACGGGCGCGCTCAACCCGAACAATGATTCCCACGGCACCCACGTCACCGGCACCATGGGCGCCGCCCGCGACGGCGTGGGCATGCATGGCGTGGCCTACAACGCGCAAGTCTATGTAGGCAACACCAACGCCAACGACAGCTTCCTGTTCGGCCCCACCCCTGATCCCAAATACTTCAAGACCGTGTACACCGCTTTGGTGGACTCCGGCGTGCGCGCCATCAACAACAGCTGGGGCAGCCAGCCCAAGGACGTCAGCTACCAGACCCTGGACAACATGCACGCGGCGTACGCCCAGCATTACAACCGTGGCACCTGGCTGGACGCGGCAGCGGACGTGGCCAAGGCCGGCGTGATCAACGTGTTCAGCGCCGGCAACAGCGGCTATGCCAACGCCAGCGTGCGCTCGGCCTTGCCGTATTTCCAGCCGGAACTGGAAGGCCACTGGCTTGCCGTGTCTGGGCTGGATAAGGCCAATAATCAGAAATACAACAAGTGCGGCATTGCCAAGTACTGGTGTATTTCTACCCCCGGCGCGCTGATCAACAGCACCATTCCTGACGGTGGTTACGGGGTCAAGTCCGGCACCTCGATGGCAGCGCCCCATGCCACCGGCGCGTTGGCGCTGGTGATGGAACGTTATCCCTACATGACCAACGAGCAAGCCTTGCAGGTGCTGCTGACCACCGCCACGCAGCTCGACGGCTCGATCACCCAGGCGCCCAATGCGATTGTCGGTTGGGGTGTGCCTGACCTGGGCCGGGCGATGCATGGCCCGGGGCAATTGCTCGGGCCTATGGAGGTGAACCTGGCCGCCGGGCAGGGCGATGTGTGGAGCAATGGCATCTCCGACCAGGCGCTGCTTCAGCGCCAGGCCGAGGACCGCGCCGAACACACTGCCTGGCAGCAAACCCTGATCGACAAGGGCTGGCAAAACGGCGTGGGCGTCACTGCCAGCCAGCAGGACCAGACCGATTACGCCATTGGCAGCGCCCGCGAGCAGGCCGCTGCCAACCGCGTGTACGAGGGCAGCCTGATCAAGGCCGGTGCCGGCAGCCTGGTGCTCAGCGGCGACAGCACCTATCGCGGTGCGACCCTCGTCAACGGTGGTCTGTTGACCGTCAATGGCTCGCTGACCTCGGCAGTGACGGTGAATGACAGCGGCACCCTCGGCGGTTCCGGGCGTATTGCCGCGTTGTCGGTAAACAACGGCGGCCGTGTGGCCCCGGGCAATTCCGTGGGCACCTTGCAGGTAGCGGGAGATGTGAACCTCGGCGCGGGCTCGACCTATGCAGTTGAACTGACGCCTACCAGCAGCGACCGTATTGTCGCGGGCGGCAATGCGGTCTTGGGCGGCGGCACCGTCACCTTGGCGCTGGAAAACAGCCCCACGTTGCTCAGCCAGAGCCAGGCGCAAAGCCTGATCGGCCGCCAATACTC
Organism: Pseudomonas sp. PA-1-3F; assembly: GCF_021609665.1. Classification (NCBI taxonomy): domain Bacteria; kingdom Pseudomonadati; phylum Pseudomonadota; class Gammaproteobacteria; order Pseudomonadales; family Pseudomonadaceae; genus Pseudomonas; species Pseudomonas sp. PA-1-3F. Next base: position 104,843 of record NZ_WJZD01000021.1, read on the forward strand.
GATTCTCGAGGCAGAGGGCGGTATCCAGGGCCAGTTCGGGCAAGTGCTGCCCAACTACCTGTTCCTCGGTGGCACCCTCGACTACGCCGCCAATGCCGTGCAACTGAATGTCGGTCGCAATGGCGCCAGCTTCGCCAGCGTCGGCGCCACCCGCAACCAGCGCAACGTTGCGGCGGCGGCCGAGCAATTGGGCGCTGGCAACCCAGTGTATGAAAGCCTGCTGCAGTCGCAGTCAGCCGCCACCGCCCAGCAGGGTTTGCAGCAACTGTCCGGGGAAATCTACCCCGCCGTGGGTGCGATGCTGATCAACGACAGCCTGCAACTGCGTAATGCCGTGGGCGAGCGCCTGCGCCATGTGCCAGTGACAGGTGAAAGCAACCTGTGGCTCAAGGCGCTGGGCGCCTGGGGCAAGACCGACAGCCGCACTGAAACGGCGGGTTCCACCACCTCCATCGGTGGCCTGTTGGCCGGCGTGGATGGCGCGCTGGATGAGCAGACCCGCGTGGGTGTGGTCGCCGGCTACAGCGACAGCTCGCTGAATATGGGCAGCGGTACCCATTCATCGGCGTCCATCGACAGCTACCACTTTGGCGCGTACGCCGGGCGCGAGCTGGGTGACTGGCGCCTGAGCGTCGGCGGTGCCTACAGCTGGCATCGCGGCGACGTGAAGCGTGACCTGCAATGGGGTGATGTCAGCGGCAAGCAAAAAACCAAGCTGGACGCGACCACGGCGCAAGTCTTCACCGAAGCCGCGTACCGCATCCGCCTGCAAGCGGTGGCCCTGGAGCCGTTTGCCAACCTGGCCTATGTGCATCTGAACAGCGAGTCCTTCCACGAAAAAGGCGACGCCGCTGCCCTGGAACGCGGCAGCGACCGGCGTGATGCAGTGCTTAGCACCCTTGGCGTGCGTGCCCTGAAAACCCTGGCCCTCAATGACCACCAGCAACTGGACCTATCCGGTTCGTTGGGCTGGCAACACAGCCTGACGGCGGTGGAGTCCGAAGAGCACCTGGCGTTTGTCGCAGGCGGGCCTTCATTCGCGGTGCGCAGTGCACCGTTGCTGCGCGATGCCGCCCTGGTGGGCGTGCAGGCCAGCCTGGCGCTGAATGCATCGACACGGGTCAACCTGGACTACAACGGCCAACTGGGTGGGCGCGCGAAAACCCAGGGCGTGGGCTTGAGCCTGAACTGGCAGTTCTGAAGACACCGCGAACCTGATCGTTCCCACGCTCCGCTGATCGTTCCCACGCTCCGCGTGGTAACGCCTCTTGTAACGCTCCGCGTCACGCTTTGGGACGCAGAGCGTCCGGGGCCGCATTCCCACGCGGAGCGTGGGAACGATCAGCGGCGGTGTTCTGGAGAAAGTGATTTACACACGTGCAATAAGAAAACTAAGGAAGGTCACCGTGAAAAAACGCAAGTCAGGGTTAACTACCGCCATCCACACAGGCCCGGGCTATCCGCTCAAGGCGCTGAGCTGCGTGCCATACGGCGCGTTGCTGTGTTGCCTGGCAAGCCTGGGGACCGCCCAGGCTGCACCCTATGTGGAAACCGGCAAACTGGGCGACGCCGCCAGCTGGCGCAGCAATGAGTTCAAGGCTGACTGGGGCCTGGGCGCCGTGCACGCCGACACCGCCTATGCGGCCGGCTATACCGGCAAGGGCGTCAAGCTGGGGATCTTCGACCAGCCGGTGTATGCGCCACATCCGGAATTCGCCAGCCCCAACAAAGTGGTGACCATTGTCACCGAGGGCATCCGCCAATACACCGACCCGTATATCCCGGTGAAGGCCGGAGATGCATTCCGTTACGACGGCACTCCGTCCCTGGGCTCCAATGGCAAGCTGGGCAACCACGGCACGCATGTCGGCGGGATTGCTGCGGGTAACCGCGATGGCGGGCCGATGCATGGCGTGGCGTTCAATGCGCAAATCATCAGTGCCGAAAACGGTGACCCGGGCCCGGAAGACGGAATTATCCTGGGCAACGATGGCGCGGTGTACAAAGCCGGTTGGGATGCGCTGGTTGCCAGCGGCGCTCTCATCATCAACAACAGCTGGGGTATCGGCATCGGTGATCAGTACGCCAAGGGCGGGCGCGATCCGGCGTTTCCCAATTTCACCGTCAACGAAGCCCAGGCGCAATTCAATACCATTCGACCGATCCTGGGCACAATTGCAGGGGGGGCTTATCAAGGCGCCATCGATGCGGCCCGCAGCGGTGTGCTGACCATCTTCGCCGCGGGTAATGACTACAACCGTAACAACCCGGATGCCATTTCCGGTCTGGCGTACTTTGTGCCGGAGATTGCCCCCAACTGGCTGTCGGTGGCCGCTTTGCAGCAAAACCCGGACACCGCAAGTGCCAACCCCTATGTGATCAGCACCTTCTCGTCGCGCTGTGGCTATGCGGCGAGCTTTTGCGTATCGGCGCCCGGCACCAAGATCTACAGCTCGATCATCAACGGCACCAACCTGGACAACCTCACCAACGACTACGCCAACTTCAACGGCACATCCATGGCCGCGCCTCACGTAGCCGGCAGCGCAGCGGTGCTGATGGAACGCTTCCAGTACATGAGCGGCGACCAGATATCCACCGTGCTCAAGACCACCGCCACCGACCTCGGCGCGCCGGGCATCGACTCCCTCTATGGCTGGGGCATGATCAACCTGGGCAAGGCGGTCAACGGCCCAGGGATGTTTATCACCGCCGAGGATATCCCGGCCGAGTTCCGTATCGACGGCGCCTACGGCAGCGGCCAGTTCGTGGCGGACCTGCCGGGCGTCGGCGCGGTGGTGGATGCCGGCAAACCCACCCAGCGTGTGTGCGATGACCTGCACTGCGGGCGCGATGTGTGGAGCAACGACATCTCGGGCCATGGCGGCCTGACCAAGCAGGGCATCGGTACCTTGGTGCTCACCGGCGCCAACACCTACAGCGGGCCGACGCTGGTCAACCAGGGCTTGCTGGCGATCAACGGTTCGGTCACCTCCGACGTCACCGTGAGCCAGAGCGGCGTGGTCGGTGGTTCGGGGCGTATCGGTTCGCTGAGCGCGAAAAGCGGCGGTACCGTGGCACCGGGCAATTCCATTGGCACCTTGAACGTGGCGGGCAACGTCAACTTTGAACCGGGCTCGACCTATGCGGTAGAACTGTCGCCCACCAGCAGCGATCGTATCGTCGCGGGCGGCACGGCCACCCTCAACGGCGGCACCGTGACCCTGGCCCTGGAAAACAGCCCGACCTTGTTGAGCGCGCCCCAGGCCCAAAGTCTGATCGGCCGCCAATACAACATCCTGCAAGCGGCAGGTGGCGTCACCGGCAGCTTCGCGGCAGTGGTTCCCAACTACCTGTTTGTCGGCGGTACCTTGAACTATGCCGCCAACGGCGTGCAGCTGGATGTGGCACGCACCAACAGCTTCGCCAGTGTGGCCGCCACGCCGAACCAGCGCGCCGTGGCCGCAGCCGTCGAGCAATTGGGCGCGGGCAACGGTGTGTATGAAAGCCTGCTGCTGGCACCCACGGCCGCTTCGGCCCAGGGCGCGTTTCAGCAACTGAGTGGGGAAGTCTACCCGGCGCTGGAAACCGCACTGGTCAATGACAGCCGCTACGTACGCGAAGCGGTGGGCGAGCGTCTGCGCAATGGCGAGATGGGCGCTACCAGCCAAGCCATCGACAGCCGTGGCAACGTGTGGGTCAAGGCATTGGGCGCATGGGGCAAGACCGACAGCCGCAACGACACGGCGGGCTACACCACCTCTATCGGCGGCATGCTCGCCGGTGTGGACGGCGCCGTCGATGAGACCACGCGCATTGGCCTGGTGGCCGGTTACAGCGACACGTCGTTGAACATGGGCAGCGGCACCCACAGCCGCGCCTCGGTCGACAGCTACCATTTCGGCGCCTATGCCGGGCATGAAATCGGCGCCTGGCGCCTGAGTGGCGGCGCGACCTACAGCTGGCACCGCGCCGATGTCAAACGCGACCTGCAATACGGCGATGTCAGCGGCAAGCAAAAAGCCAAGGTCGATGCCCACAGTACCCAGGTGTTCACGGAAGCGGCGTACCGCATCAACCTGCAACCACTGGCCCTGGAGCCGTTCGCCAACCTGGCCTACGTGCACCTGGCAACTGACAGCTTCAAAGAGAAGGGCGACGCCGCCGCGCTGAGAAGTGGCGACGACAGCCGTGACCTGGTGCTGAGTACCCTGGGTATGCGGGCCTTGAAGACCTTCAATATCAACGACCATCAGCAACTGGAAGTCTCCGGCACCCTGGGCTGGCAGCACAACCTGAGCAGCACCGATTCGGAACAGCACCTGGCGTTTGCCTCGGGCGGCCCTTCGTTCACGGTGGAAAGTGCGCCAATGGTGCGCGATGCGGCGTTGGTCGGGGCACGGGTCAGCCTGGCATTGAGCAAGGATGCGCGGGTGAACTTCGATTACAACGGCCTGCTGGCCAGCAAGGAGAAGGTGCACGGTGTCGGCTTGAGCCTGGACTGGGCGTTCTAAAGGCCAGGTGCAGTTGGTTGTGGCGAGGGAGCAAGCTCCCTCGCCACACAAGCTCGCTCCTACAGGTGGTAACGGATAACAGGTGTTTTGGCTTTCTCTACAAATCCAACAACAGAGAGGCACTACCAATGGGTATCTTTGACTATAAAAACCTCGGTACCGAGGGCTCCAAGGCGTTGTTCGCCGATGCCATGGCGATCACGCTGTATTCCTACCACAACCTGGATAACGGCTTTGCCGTCGGCTACCAGAACAATGGCCTCGGGCTGGGGTTACCGGCCACCCTGGTCAGCGCGCTGATTGGCGGCAGCAATGCCCAAGGGGTCATCCCCGGGATTCCCTGGAACCCCGACTCGGAAAAAGCCGCCCTTGAGGCGGTGCAAGCAGCCGGCTGGACGCCCATCAGCGCCAGTACCCTGGGCTATAGCGGCAAGGTCGATGCACGCGGCACCTACTTTGGCGAAAAATTCGGCTACGGCACGGCGCAGGCCGAGGTGCTGGGCAAGTACGATGACGCTGGCAAGCTGCTGGAAATCGGCATCAGTTTCCGCGGCACTTCAGGGCCTCGGGAAAACGTGATCACCGACTCCATCGGCGATGTGATCAACGACCTGCTCGCCGCCTTCGGGCCCAAGGATTATGCCAAGAACTACGCGGGGGAGGCTTTTGGCGGGTTGCTCAAGAACGTGGCGGACTACGCCAGCGCCCAGGGCCTGGGCGGCAATGACGTAGTGGTCAGCGGGCACAGCCTCGGTGGCATGGCGGTCAACAGCATGGCCGACTTGAGCGACAGTACCTGGTCGGGTTTTTATAAAGATGCCAATTACGTGGCCTACGCATCGCCGACCCAGAGCGCCGGCGACAAGGTGCTTAACGTCGGTTATGAAAACGATCCAGTATTCCGAGCCCTGGATGGCTCGTCATTCAACCTGTCGTCCCTGGGCGTGCACGACAAGGCCCACGAATCGAGCACCGACAACATTGTCAGTTTCAACGATCACTACGCCTCATCCCTGTGGAACGTCCTGCCGTTTTCCATCCTCAACCTGCCCACTTGGGTTTCGCACTTGCCCACCGGTTACGGTGACGGCATGACCCGTATCCTCGACTCGGGGTTCTACGAACAGATGACCCGCGACTCCACGGTGATCGTCGCCAACCTGTCCGACCCGGCACGGGCCACCACCTGGGTGCAAGACCTCAACCGCAATGCCGAGGCGCACAAGGGCAATACCTTCATCATCGGCAGCGACGGCGACGACTTGATCAAAGGCGGCAGGGGCGCGGACTTTATCGAAGGTGGCAAGGGCAATGACACCATCCGCGACAGCAGTGGGCACAACACGTTTTTGTTCAGCGGGCAGTTTGGCAATGACCGGGTGATCGGCTACCAGGCGACGGACAAGCTGGTGTTCAACGACGTGGCGGGCAGCAATGATTACCGCGATCACATCAAGGTGGTGGGCGGGGATACAGTCATTGGCTTTGGGACGGATTCGGTGACGCTGGTGGGTGTGAGCAGTCTGTCGGGGGAGGGGATAGTCATCAGCTAACGCATTCGGTGTGGTAGCTGGCTTGCCTGCGATGGCGGCGGTCGAGACAGCCATGCGGTGACTGAAAAATCGCTATCGCAGGCAAGCCAGCTCCCACATTTGATGGGTTTTGCTAGATGATCATTTTTCCTTACGCACCGTGGCCACATCATCGGCCTTGATACGAATACGCTTGCCGGCAATATCGGTGAACTCGTAGAAGCCGTCGGCGGTCTTGGCGTTGGGCGTGTCCTTGGTCAAATACTGCGTGCCGTTCTGCAAGGTCACCACGGTTTGCGTGGAGCAACCGGCCAATACCAGAAAAGTGAGTGCAACCAGTGGCAGACCCAAATTCTTCATGTTCATAACCCTTACCTTTAACCCTGAAAAGTCCCGCAGCGTCTGCTTGCGGGGCCATAAATATTACGCGATCAACCCACTCATCAGATTGTTTTTTTGCAAAAAGTTGCAGGCGCCATTTATCTATTACTGATTGCAACAACGGCTTTGCCCCGGCACTCTGTATGCATAACCAGTATTTGATTGCATTGCACCATGGCCAACCCCCTCGAAGACCCCCTGTATTACCTGCATAACTTCCGCCAAGTGCTGGTTTGGTTGGGGCAACGCTACGCCGATTTGCTCAATGCGCACGAACAGCAATTCATTCAGCAATTTGACAGGTTACCCCAGGCCTCCCAGGCGTTGTTGGTGCGCATGGTGATGCGCAAGGGCGTGCATTTTCGCGCCACTAAACTCCATTACCTGGAAATCGGTTGCCCCCATGCGGCGGCGGGGCCATTGCGTGAGCTGGGATGGGTGGAGGATCAAAGCCCGCTGCCGTTTGCCACCCTCTTCGCGCTGCTGCAAAAGAGTGAATTGCTCGGTGCCTTCAAGCCCTGGATCGACCAACCCAAGGGTAACAAAGCCGACTGGCTTGAACCCTTGGCCGCGCAATTTACCGAGCCGCGCAGCTTTGCCCAGTGGTGCCCCGACGTGGACGACGCGCTCTACAGCCTGACGGTAATGGAGTTGTGTGATCGCCTGCGCCTGATGTTCTTCGGCAATCTGCACCAGGACTGGTCGGAATTCGTGCTGGCAGACCTGGGCATCTACACCTATGAAAAAGTCGAGTTCTGCGCCGAGTCGCGTGGGTTACGCAGCCGGGACGACGTGCATGGGTTCCTGTTCCTGAACCAGTGCCAGCAAGCCTTTGAAGCCGGTGAAGCGCTGGATACGGTGTTGGCGCAGGTCGCCACGTTGTGTACCGACAACCCCTGGCTGGAAAAGCGCCGCGCCAAGCTGTTGTTCCAGATCGGCCAGTATTGCGAACGCTGCGCCGAGCTGGCGCTGGCCGAACAGATTTACCGCGGCTGCACGCACCCCGGTGCCCGGGCGCGGCTGATTCGCGTACTGGAGCGCCAGGAGGATTTCGCCCAAGCCATGGCCCTGGCGACCGAGGCACAACAGGCCCCACACAGCGCCGCTGAACACCAACAACTGCTAAGGGTAGTGCCGCGCCTGCGGCGCAAACTTGGCGGGCCGGCGCTGCCCAGGGCCAAACCCCAAGCGGTGGCGCGCCTGGACCTGGCACTGATGCAGGAGCCGCTGCTGTCGGTGGAATCCAGTGTGCTGGCGCACCTGAGCGAACCGGATGCGCCCGTGCATTACGTCGAGAATGGCCTGATCAATTCGCTGTTCGGCTTGCTGTGCTGGGAGGCGATTTTCGCCCCGCTGCCGGGGGCGTTCTTCCACCCGTTCCAGCGTGGGCCGGCGGATTTGCACAGCGAGGACTTTTATCAACGTCGAGAAGCTTTGTTTGCCGCGTGCTTTGCACAACTGAAGGATGGTCGCTACAAGGCTAGCATCCGCCAACGCTATGTAGAGAAATGGGGCATTCAGTCGCCTTTTGTGTTCTGGAACCTGCTCAACGAAGAACTGCTCGAGCAAGCCCTGGCCTGCCTGCCCGCCGAACACTTGCGCCATTGGTTTGCGCGCCTGTTGCAGGATATCCGTGCCAACCGGGCCGGGATGCCGGACCTTATCCAGTTCTGGCCCGCGCAAAATACCTATCGCATGATCGAGGTCAAAGGCCCCGGCGACCGTCTGCAAGACAACCAGTTGCGTTGGCTGCAATTCTGCGGCGAGCACCAGATGCCAGTCACCGTCTGCTACGTGCGCTGGGCGGAGCAACCCGCTTGAGTTACAGCGTGGCCGTGCGGGCGCTGTGTGAGTTCACGGCCAAGGTCGGTGACCTCGACCTGCGCTTTACGCCGTCGCCCAGCGCCCAGGAAGGCATCGTCGGCCATCGCACGGTAGCGTCACGGCGCAATGCGCACTACCAGAATGAAGTGGCGCTTGAAGGCGAGTACCAGCAACTCAAAGTACGGGGCAGGGCGGACGGCTATGACCCGGACAGCAACCGCCTCGAAGAGGTGAAGACCTACCGCGGCGACCTCGCTGCCCAGCCCGCCAACCATCGGCAACTGCACTGGGCCCAGGTCAAAGTGTATGGCTGGCTGATGTGCCAGAAGCTCGGGCTCAGTGAGATCGACCTGGCGCTGGTGTACTTCGATATCGTCGGCGAAGGCGAAACCTTGCTCAACCAGCGATTCGATGCGCCAGACCTTGAGCAGTTCTTCAAGCAACAATGCGCGCTGTTCCTGGACTGGGCCCGGCAGGAGATGCAGCACCGCGCGGCACGCAACGCTGGCGCGCATAGCCTGGCATTCCCCCATGCCGACTTCCGTACCGGGCAGCGCACCTTGGCCGAGTTGGTCTACAAAGCGGTGAGTACCGGCCGGTGCCTGATGGCCCAGGCGCCCACCGGCATTGGCAAGACCATCGGCACTATCTTCCCGCAGCTCAAGGCCTTGGCGCCGCAGCAACTGGACAAGGTGTTCTTCCTCACCGCCAAGACGCCCGGGCGCAAGCTGGCCCTGGATGCTGCGCAGGTGTTGTACGACAGCAGTCCCGATCTGCCACTGCGTGTGCTTGAACTGGTGGCCCGGGACAAGGCGTGTGAACACTTGGACAAAGCCTGCCATGGCGACTCCTGCCCGTTGGCCAAGGACTTTTACGACCGCCTGCCTGCCGCCCGCCAGGCCGCGTCCCAGGTGCGCCTGCTCGATCAGCAAAGCCTGCGCAACGTGGCGCTGGCTCATCAGGTTTGCCCGTACTATTTGAGCCAGGAAATGGCGCGCTGGAGCGACCTGATCGTCGCCGACTACAACTATTACTTCGACTTTGGCGCGATGCTGTTCGGCCTCGCCCAGCTCAACCAATGGCAGGTCTCGGTGCTGGTGGATGAAGCCCACAACCTGGTCGAGCGAGCCCGCTCGATGTACAGCGCCAGCCTGGATCAATACAGCCTCATGACCGTGCGTGACAGTGCACCCGAAGCGCTGAAAAAACCCTTGCAGCGCCTCAACCGTGAGTGGAACGCGTTGCACAAGGATCAACTGGCGCCTTATCACGCCTACGCCGCCAAACCCGACAAACTGCTCCAGGCCCTGAGCCTGTGCACCAGCGCCATGGGCGATTACTTCAACGATCACCCCGATGCCCTCACCGGTGACCTGCAAGCCTTCTACTTCGACGCGCTGCAATGGGCCAAAGTGGCGGAGCTGTTTAACGAGCACTTTATTTTCGATATCACTAAGCGCTCGTTCACCGCCAAGCGCAGCAGCTCGACCCTGTGCCTGCGCAACGTGGTACCGGCCGAGTTCATCCGGCCCAGGCTGACCGCTGCGCGCAGCAGCGTGTTGTTTTCCGCGACCTTGAGCCCACGGCACTATTACGCCGATTTGCTGGGCCTGCCAGCGGACACCGCCTGGGTCGACGTTGAATCACCGTTCAAGGCCGAGCAGTTGCAGGTGAGCATCGTTGAGCGGATCTCCACGCGGTTCGTGCATCGCCAGGCATCGCTGGAACCCATCGTGGCATTGATCGCCCAGCAGTTCGCCGCGCAACCGGGTAACTATCTGGCGTTTTTCTCCAGCTTCGATTACCTGCAACAGGTCGCGCAGCTACTGGCTGAGCGACACCCACAGATTGCGCTGTGGCTGCAATCCCGAGGTATGGCCGAGGCCGAGCGCCAGGCCTTTCTCGACCAGTTCACCCCGCACAGCCAGGGCATCGGCTTTGCGGTACTGGGCGGAGCGTTCGGCGAAGGCATTGACTTGCCCGGCGCGCGCTTGATCGGCGCGTTTGTCGCCACCCTGGGCTTGCCCCAGCTCAACCCGGTGAACGAGCAGATGAAACTGCGCATGGGCGCGATTTTTGGCGCGGGGTACGACTACACGTATCTGTACCCGGGTATTCAAAAAGTCGTGCAGGCGGCGGGGAGGGTGATTCGCAGCCAACAGGATCGGGGGGTGGTGATGTTGATTGATGACCGGTTTGGGGAGCAGCGGGTGCGGCAGTTGTTGCCCAAATGGTGGGCATTTAAATGATGGTCCACACCCTGCGCAATGACTCATCCAAGCCTACGGCGCCCGCCCGAGTGAAACTGGTCGAAATCACGTAATTACGAAGTGTGCTGTTGGCGCTATCAAACGCCTGAAACCGGGCACTGGCTACTGTCAGAATTAACAGGTACCGATCCAGGGGCATCCTGCACTACCTGTTAATTCTGACAGTAGGCACGCCGCGATTTCAGGCGTTTGATAGTGGTAAGCCAACAGCGCACGACCGTGAGGACTCTCGCCATGCCCAAGGACAAAACACTTAACCCCCTCCTGCCGCCCATCGTTGTTCCGCTGATGGAACCGGCCATTGATGGTGATATCGAAGGGGCGCATGGCGGTATCGGCCTGCGGCATACCGAGGTGCCGTTGGTGGTCTACCTGATCAACCCCAAAGATG
>NZ_WJZD01000022.1:0-112338 GCF_021609665.1 Pseudomonas sp. PA-1-3F
AAAAAAAAAAAGGACACGAGCTGAACGGTGGGGGGGGCGGTGGGTGGGGGGGAGCGCCCTGCCCCGGGGGGGGGGGGGCACCCCCCCCAGGAGCGGCCGCCGCCGGCGAGGGGGACCGGCATCATGCTTCTTCGCCACAACAAGCCAGCCCCCCACATTGGATCGTAGTGAATTTGAGTTAACCTGACTTCCCTTGCCTCTGCCGAGCGTTCCATGTCCGACTTGCTCGACCGTTACCCGCTCACCGCGGGCACCTATCACGAACTGCTGGACGCCAGCGGCGCGGTGCGTGCCCATTGGCGACGCTTGTTCGATCACCTGCAACGCAGCACGCCCGCACAACTGGCCCAGCGCCAGGCGTTGTTGACGCGCCAGATCCAGGAAAACGGCGTCACCTATAACGTCTACGCCGACCCCAAGGGCGCCGACCGCCCCTGGGAGCTGGACCTGTTGCCCCATGTGCTGGCCGCCGAGGAGTGGCAGCAACTGTCGGCCGGCATCGCCCAGCGTGCGCGCCTGCTCAATGCGGTGCTGGCCGACCTGTATGGCCCGCAGCGCCTGATCAAGGAAGGCTTGCTGCCCGCCGAACTGGTGTTCGGGCATAACAATTTTCTGTGGCCGTGCCAGGGCATCCATCCGCCCGACGGTGCGTTCCTGCATCTGTACGCGGTCGACCTGGCGCGCACGCCGGACGGCCGCTGGTGGGTCACCGCCGACCGTACCCAAGCCCCATCGGGCGCCGGCTACGCCCTGGAAAACCGCACCATCGTGTCCCGCGCCTTCCCGGACCTGTACCGGGATATGCAGGTGCAGCACCTCACCGGTTTCTTTCGCACGCTGCAGGAAACCCTGGCGCGTCAGGCCCCTGGCGATGACCAGCCGCCACTGATCGTGCTGCTCACGCCGGGGCGTTTCAACGAAAGCTATTTCGAACACCTGTACCTGGCGCGCCAGCTCGGGTACCCCTTGGTAGAGGGCGGCGACCTCACCGTGCGCGACAGCACCGTGTTCCTGAAAACCCTTAGCGGCCTGCGCCGGGTGCACGCGATCATGCGTCGCCTTGATGATGATTTCTGTGACCCGCTGGAGCTGCGCACCGACTCCGCGCTCGGCGTGCCGGGCCTGCTCGACGCCGTACGCCAAGGCAATGTGCTGGTGGCCAATGCCTTGGGCAGCGGCGTGCTGGAGTCCCCGGGGTTGCTGGGCTTTTTGCCCAAGATCAACGAGTTTTTGTTCGGTGAAGCCTTGATCCTGCCGTCGATTGCCACCTGGTGGTGCGGCGAAGCGCCGGTGCTTGCCGAAGCCTTGGAAAAACTCCCGGAGCTGCTGATCAAGCCGGCATTTCCCTCACAAAGTTTCGCCCCGGTGTTTGGTCGCGACCTTGACGACGAACAGCGCCAGGCCCTGGCTGAACGCATGCGTGCACGGCCCTATGCCTATGTCGCCCAAGAGCTGGCGCAACTGTCTCAGGCGCCGGTATGGCACACCGTGAATGACCACCTGCAACACCGTGCCATTGGTATGCGTGTCTACGCCGTGGCCAGTGAAGACGGTTATCGGGTACTGCCCGGCGGCCTGACTCGCGTGGCGGCCGACGCCGATGCCGAGGTGGTGTCGATGCAGCGCGGCGGGGCGAGCAAGGACACCTGGGTACTCGGCGAACGTGTGCCGGGTGGCGAGCAGTGGCGCGCCCAACGCACCATTGGCGCCTATGACCTGGTGCGCCGCGATCCCTATCTGCCCTCGCGCGTGGTGGAAAACCTCTTCTGGTTTGGTCGTTACTGCGAGCGCTGCGACGACAGTGCGCGCTGGCTGCGCATTGTGCTGGCGCGGTATGTCGATGGCGACGATCCGCTGGCGTTGCAGGCCGCCGTCGAACTCGGCGAAAGCCTGCGCCTGTTGCCTGAGGAGGGCGAGCTGCCTGAGCGCCTGCTCGCCGCTTTGCTGGGTGATGACTGGCCTTCAAGTCTGCGCGCCAACCTGCAGCGTCTGCAGTGGGCGGCGTCCCAGGTGCGCGGCAAGTTGTCCAGGGAAAACTGGCAAGCCCTGGTGGAGCTGCAACGCGAAGCCATGGAACTGGAAAGCGACACTGCAGACTTTGGCGAGCTGCTCGACTTTCTCAACCGCCTGGTGATGTCCCTGGCGGCACTGTCCGGTTTTGCCCTGGACGACATGACCCGCGATGAAGGCTGGCGCTTCTTGATGATGGGCCGGCGCATCGAGCGTCTACAATTTCTGAGCAGCAGCCTTGCGGCGTTCCTGCGTGGCGTGGCGGTGTTTGATCAGGCCGGGTTGGAATGGCTGCTGGAGCTGGGCAACAGCAGCATCACCTACCGCTCGCGCTACCTGGCGGTGCCGCAGTTGATCCCGGTGCTCGACTTGCTGCTGCTCGACGAGCAGAACCCCCATGCGGTGCTGTTCCAGCTCAAGTTGGTGAGCCGCACCCTGCGCCGTCTCAATGATGATTTTGGCGTGCCCCGTGAAACCGGGCTGGCGCCTTTGGTCGAGTGCATGGCGCGTTTTGACCTGGGCTGCCTGGAGAACGGCCTGTTTGGCGAAACCAGCGTGCGTGCCGCGCTGGACGGCCTGGCCGACCTGTTGCAAGCGGTGGCCGATGAAAGCGGGCAAGTGTCGGATCGCCTGGCGCTGCGCCATTTTGCCCACGTGGATGATGTCAGCCAGCAAACGGTGTCGGTGTAATGAGCGCGCGCTACCAGATTTTCCACGATACCCATTACCACTATGACAGCCCGGTGTCCCTGGCCCAGCAACTGGCGCACCTCTGGCCAAGGCCGTGCGCCTGGCAGAAGTGCACCTGGCAGCAGTTGGATATCAGCCCGGAACCCACCTCGCGCCGCGACGAACTGGACGTATTCGGCAACCCGATCACTCGCCTGGCGTTCGAACGGCCCCATGATGAATTGCTGGTGAACGCCGGGCTCACCGTGGAAGTGCTGGCGCGACCCGCTCTGGACTTCCAGCGGTCGCCGCCCTGGGACCACACCCGCGACAGCCTGACTTACAGCAGCCAGGCATTGAGCTCCGAACTGATCGAAGCCTGTCGTTATCGCTTCGAGTCGCCCTATGTCCATCTGAAGAAAACTTTCGTCGAGTTCTCCGAAAGCTGCTTCCCGCCCGGCGAGCCTTTACTGCTGGGCACGCAGGCATTGATGGAGAAGATCTTCAGCGAATTTACCTTCGATGCCGAAGCCACCCAGGTCGCCACGCCGCTGGTTGAAGTGCTGGAGCGCCGTCGCGGCGTGTGCCAGGACTTCGCTCACCTGATGCTTGCCTGCCTGCGTTCGCGGGGCCTGGCGGCGCGCTATATCAGCGGCTACCTGCTGACCCAGCCACCGCCCGGCCAGCCACGGCTGATTGGCGCGGATGCGTCCCATGCGTGGGTCTCGGTGTTTTGCCCGGTATCAGGCTGGGTGGATTTTGACCCGACCAACAATGTGCAGCCGGCGCTGGAGCACATCACCCTGGCCTGGGGCCGGGATTTCTCCGATGTGTCGCCGTTGCGTGGGGTGATTCTGGGGGGAGGCAGCCACGACCCGGAGGTGCGGGTGACGGTGATGCCGCTGGAATGAAAAACGATCATTCCCACGCTCTGCGTGGGAATGCCTGCTGTGACACTCTGCGTCACCCTTGCGCTGGCTTCAAGCCTGGTGCGGGACGCGGAGCGTCCGGGGCTGCATTCCCACGCGGAGCGTGGGAACGATCATTCAGTTGGGGCTTTCGGGGTTTCGGTCTCGTCAGGTGCCGCTTCACCTTCGGCATCCGGGTTCAGCGCGCCGGCTTCTTCCTCAGCAGCGGCTTTCTTGCGTTGCAGCTTTTCCTCTTTCTTCTGTTCCTTGGCCAAGTCTCTCTGACGTTTGGCGAAGGAGTAATTAGGTTTGGCCATGGGCGATCCTCTAGGGTCGAAGGTGAGGGTGGGCGGCGCGCAGCTGCCTCGGGTCGTCATGGTAGCAGCTTCGGGGGGGCGTTTGCTTTCACTTACCGCAGGCGTAGGCAGCCAGGAGGCCGTTGAACAGGTGATTGAGGTGCATGGCATGAACTCCCGTGAGTGATGTGCCGATCATAATCAGGGTGCGGCAGTTTGGCTGGTTGATTGTGTTGATGAAGCTGATAGCCTAAAGTTGTATACAATCTGTTGATTCAGATCATAAGAACTCAAGCCTGATTGAGGCACCCTTACCGCAATCCGCGTTTTTAAAACCCTGCCTTGGAGATTCACATGTTTGCCAAACTCGTTGCTGTTTCCCTGCTGACTCTGGCGAGCGGCCAGTTGCTTGCTGCAGAGTGCAAGGTCACTGTCGACTCCACCGACCAAATGTCGTTCAACACTAAAGAAATC
This sequence comes from Pseudomonas sp. PA-1-3F, assembly GCF_021609665.1. Classification (NCBI taxonomy): domain Bacteria; kingdom Pseudomonadati; phylum Pseudomonadota; class Gammaproteobacteria; order Pseudomonadales; family Pseudomonadaceae; genus Pseudomonas; species Pseudomonas sp. PA-1-3F. The sequence continues at coordinate 4,358 of NZ_WJZD01000022.1, forward strand.
ACCATCGACAAGAGCTGCAAGCAGTTCACCGTTGAGCTGACTCACTCGGGTAACCTGCCCAAGAACGTGATGGGCCATAACTGGGTGCTGACTACCGAAGCCAATATGCAACCGGTGGCAACCGACGGCATGGCTGCGGGGATCGACAAGGATTACCTGAAAGCCGGTGATGAGCGCATCATCGCCCACACCAAGATCATCGGTGCCGGCGAGAAAGACTCGGTGACCTTCGACGTCTCCAAGCTGAAGGCCGATGAGAAATACAGCTTCTTCTGCTCGTTCCCAGGCCACATCTCGATGATGAAAGGTGCTGTGGTCCTGAAGTAAGACCGCGTTACCGTTCATCGCAGGCAAGCCAGCTCCCACATTCGACCGCATTCCCATGTTGGAATCCGGTCAAGTGTGGGAGCTGGCTTGCCTGCGATGGCGATCTGACAATCAATGCAAAACCATCGGGTTCACCTCAAGGCGCAAACGGCATCACCCGCTTGTGCTCAGTCTTGCGATAGGTCTCGCAGATAATCCTGAACGCCTCCTCACGCACCGGCTCCCCCTGCAGGAACGCATCGATCTCGGCATAGGTCACCCCATGTGACGCCTCGTCCGGCTTGCCCGGCGACAGGTCTTCGAGGTCAGCGGTCGGCACCTTCTCCACCAGCGATTCCGGCGCACCAAAGTGACGGGCAATGGCCCGCACCTGATGCTTCACCAGCCCGCTCAACGGTGCCAGATCGCACGCGCCATCACCGAACTTGGTATAGAAGCCCATCACCTTCCTGCCCCCCAAATAGTGCCCAATCCGCTGTGTCTGCTAAGCAATTAACTGATTTTTCCGATGTGCAGATTCTGCATCTGCCCAAAATGGCAGCTCGTCGATTTTCATCACTCCCAACCTCCGCCCAAATTCGGTCGCGGGGGCGCAGCTTGGATAGGGCATAATGTCCTAGTTCGCAAGATGCCCGCGACCCTCCGGGCAGTTCTGACCGATGTTCGATGAACCGCAATGGCTAGCAGTAGTCCGATAGTTCATCGCTCGGCGTGGAGCTTCCGATGATGCTTCCCTTGATCGCAGATGTCAGGACAAAGCTGCATCTTGCCGATCTCGATCTAGACATTTCTGGAGGAACCATGGTGCAACGTTTGAGAGTGGTAATGGCCCAGCTGAACATCCGCGTTGGGGATGTGTACGGCAACGTCGAGAAGGTCATTGAAGCAGCCCGTAAGGCCCGCGACGACCTCAACGCCCAGGTCATCGTTTTCCCTGAGCTAACCCTTTGTGGTTATCCTCCAGAGGATTTGCTCCTTCGCTCCAGCATGCAGAGCCGTATCGAGAAGGCGCTACAGCAAGTTAAGGATGCAGTTAAAGGCATCGTTACAGTAATCGGCTTCCCATGGGTCGAGGATGGAGCACGCTATAACAGCTGCGCTGTAATCTCGGACGGCGAAGAGCTCGCCCGCTACAACAAGCAGCGTCTGCCGAACTATCGTGTGTTCGACGAGAAGCGATACTTTGAGTCAGGCAGCGGCCCTTGTGTGGTCGAACTTTTCGGCGTACCGGTCGGTATCACCATCTGTGAGGACATTTGGTTCTCCGAGCCTCTTAAGCAGGCATGTGATGCCGGTGCTCAAATTATGCTCACCCTCAACGCGTCTCCGTTCCATCGTGGGAAGCAGGCTGAACGCGAAGAACTTCTAGCCAAACGCGCCAGTGAATGCTCAATCCCGATGATCTACGTCAACCAGGTAGGTGGTCAGGACGAGCTCGTCTTTGACGGCAATAGCTTTGTGGTGAATGGCGACGGAAAGGTCACTCAACGCGCCCCTGCTTTCGAAGAGGGACTCTTCGTAACGGAGTTTGAGATCAAGGAGGGTGCCTTGGTGCCGGTTCCAGCTCAGACCACCGAACTTCTGAGCCTGGAGGCCAGCGTTTACAAGGCACTGGTAGCGGGAGTTAAGGACTACGTGCAGCGTAATGGTTTCAAAGGGGTTGTGCTGGGCCTTTCGGGTGGTATCGACTCGGCGCTGGTGCTTGCTGTTGCTGTTGATGCGCTGGGCGCAGAAAACGTCGAAGCCGTGATGATGCCTTACCACTACACGGCCCAGATGAGCCAGGACGATGCGAAAAAAGAAGCCGACATTTTAGGCGTGAAGTACAGCGTACTGCCCATCGCATCCATGGTAGAAGCATTTCTATCAACGCTTGCGCCAATGTTCGAAGGTCTGGGAAAGGACACCACCGAGGAAAACCTCCAGGCGCGGTGTCGCGGCACGATGCTGATGGCGATCTCCAACAAGAAGCGGTATCTCGTCCTGACCACCGGTAATAAGAGTGAGATGGCTGTGGGGTATGCGACCTTGTACGGAGACATGGCTGGTGGCTACGACGTCCTGAAGGATGTGCCGAAGACTCTGGTATTCCGCCTCTGTGAATACCGCAACACCCTGGGCTACGTTATTCCGCAACGCGTCATTGATCGTCCACCTTCTGCTGAGCTTGCTCCTGATCAGAAGGACGAAGATTCCCTGCCTCCATACCCAGTCCTTGATGAAATCCTTCGCCTGTACATCGAGCAGGATTTGTCTGCCGATGCGATCACCGAGAAGGGCTTCGACAAGGAGGTGGTGAGGAAGGTAATTCGTTTGGTCGACCTGAACGAGTACAAGCGGCGCCAGGCTGCAGTTGGCCCACGTGTGACCGAGCGTGGCTTTGGCCGTGACCGCCGATATCCAATTACTTCTGGCTGGAGCATTGGAGATTAATAGCTTCGGCAGATGATTGAATATGCTAGGGGCGCCGTTGCGCCCCTTTTTCTTTGCCTGGTGCGGTTTCGCTAAAGTTTGAAAAACTTTTCTTTCTTCGTCAGTTCTAGGATAGTGTTTTCTTTAATAAACTTTTTGTCAAAGCTACCCAATTTGTCATTCAATATGGCTACCACAGTCTGAATTTTTTTCTCGTTTGCGAAGTTGAATAGCTTGATTAGTTTGTCTTCATCGACGACTTCTAGATAGTCTTGGACGGTAAATGCTGGAAGCTTTGATTTAAACTTATTTAAAAAATAGACATAGGACATGTCGAATGCCATAGCTGCAGCCCGAGGAACGCCGTCGCCAGTATTGCGTTCTTCGTTGACGATTGTAAAATCTGCCTTGCCATTCTGGCTAGGGGAAACTAGAAGTTCGTTATGATGGGTGATGAACAATCTTTTGGTAATGTCGGCATATGCCTCATTGAAAACATCAAGCTTAGAGTTTAGGTCTGAGTAGTGGACTGCAATACTACGCTTCACGTCTTCGGATGTAGTTTCCAAATCCGCAATCCTGTTGCGAGAGACCTCTACCTCGCTTATGACATAGGCAAGCCTGCCTCGAGCTTCTCGCAAGTCTTGCATCTGTTTTTCAACCAGCATCAAACCACTGAAGTGACTATCTCTGGAAAGATCTTTAACCTTGCTTTTTTCCTCAGTCAGCAGTCGTCCTAAGCTCAATCTTAAGCTATCGAGCTCATCTGCCGTTTCGATGGACATTTCTTCGACATAAGCAGCCTTACGGCTCATAATCGAGTTATGAAATTCGATTGTTTCTTCCAGGGTTTTGCTTAGGTCTGGGACTAATGATTTAGCTTCATTGTAAAGGGAGGTGATCTCATCTACGTTGACCTCTACTAAACTGTTCTTGTAGCGATCAATTGTTTTTTTATTGTAGTAAAGCTTTGTTTCCAAGTTAACAATGCGTGATGTTAAAATGGCTACGCTTCTTCGAGATTCACGGAGTTGTGAGATCGCATAGCTTTGAGATTCAAAGATGTCATATTCATCCTCTTTTACTTGAAGGTCAGCTATTTTTGAGTCGATCTCATAAAGATGTTCATGGCGGCCTTCCAAAGAAATACCCCCAAGCAATGTCCTGATGCGAGTGTCCTCTAGGAGTATTTGGTGCTCAATTAGATTGATCTGGCGAACGGAATCAATAAACTCAAAATCAAAAAGGTAGGCGTAGATCAGATCGTAATCATTGTCGCTTGTATATGTGTGCAGGTATTTAAGTGTGTTGTTGCTCGTGGCTCTATTGGTTCTGAAGAACTTGCTTCTTATTGAGTTGAACTTGGGATGTTCTCTAGTGTATCCAAACAGGCGTGGCAGTTCGCGAGTGAAAGCTGCGCGGCTTTTATATGTGACACCATCGATGGTGCTGATGGCTGTGATGCTCTCGCGTCGGGCGCCTATTTTTATTGAGAGCACTCGAGTGATAGTATGAGTAATAGAAGCGATCTTTACTATTAGCTCAAATTTTACATCGCCTTTAGTCAGAAAGCCTTTAACTCCTTCGTTTACCTTGTCGTTGTCCGGGTCTTTCCACAGTGGTTCGGAGTTCCCGCCCAAACAAAATGCCAAGGCTCGAAGCGATGTACTTTTTCCAATCTGGTTACCAGTCTCGCCCAGGTTGGTGATTATGTTCAGTCCTTCTTTAAAGTTGATGGTGCGTATCTCTTTGCTTCCATCAAATACAGATAGCTTAATTAGTTGCATAAAGAAATATCACCTTGCTTCGTGAGCTCTACACATCCAGTGATGTAAAGCCAATCGAGCGCATACAGAATGTAAGCAAAAGAAACGCGATCAAATTTTTCTTGATATTTTTCAAGAAGTGCAAGTGGGCTCATGGCGCCAAGATCACTAGAGTTTAAGACTATTAGTATCCGCCCACCAATGATGTAGAGGCTTTTAAGCGGGGAGCTGGTATTTTGAATGATCATTTGGGCGGCTCCAATATCTTGCAGTGAATGAAGCCATAGCAAACTATAAGCTGTCTGGCCCAATCAACTAGCTCAGATGGGGCGCCATGGAAACCGGTCTTGATGTCAACGATAAGTTCGGAGACTTTCAGTATGAGTTCATCCGAGCCTATCCGAGTTATATTGAGTTTTTGCTCAGGCGTAACTGGGCGCTCAGTCTGGTTCAAGAATAATTCGCGCCTTGCAGATTTGTACTTCTGGTTAATGGCGAAAAGAAATCTTTTTTGTGCGCCAGGTTCCTCGTCATCGATAGTCGAAATAAGATTTTCAATGAGCTCCATGTAGCCCACATTATCAACGATGACTTCTGAATACACCGAGACCCTATTGTACTCGATTTTTTCATCGACCCCAGGGTAGTCCAGTTCCACGTCTGGGATCTCATCATACGGAGTGTGAGTTGACACAATTTTAATCAGTAGTGGATTGAGCAAGGATGAGATTGCAGCAGTGGTTGCTGCAATCGTGACAGGCCCGCTTCCGTTGTTGACTACTGCTATGCCACCGTGTGTTGCCTCAGCTTCAAGCTTAGGTGGGAAGAAGCTCATGGCTTGTGTACAGTGACGCTACCGCTACCCGTAGAGGTGACCGCAGTGCCCCCGTTATCCGCCTTCGTAATGATTGAAGGCTTTCTGCTACACGCTTGCAAAATTATTAATAATACAAAGCAGAAGACACCGCTTCCAATGGAATACAGAAACAGCTTATAGATTGATTCGCTTGGCAAGCTTTTGAGCAAGTCTGACTTGAACCAACCGGCGTACAGTGAGTAGAGCATCGCAGCCCCCAGAGCTGCGAAGGTTCCACCTGCGCCTACGACGATCTTCAAGAAGCTGAACATTCCTTTCTCCATGGTAGTTGTTCACCCGGCACCGAGTGCCATCAGTGTGATGTTACAGATTTCACGTATTGCTCCACAAGGGCGCTCTAACTGCACAGCAGCTTTGGGTGTAGTAACTGCAGCCCAGAGGCCCCAGGTTTGCCAGATCCTCTGTAGGAGGCTGAGTACCCCGGTGTGGATGACCTCCCGCAAGGTTGAGTCCGAGGCTCTGCACGGACAAGGTTTCTCGTGCCGATGTCTCTCGATAGCTGCGCCTGGGCTACTGTCTCCGGGTCGAGATAGGACTCGCCAGAACGCTCTGCCTAGATTCTGGTGTGCCTAGGTCATGCGAGGGAGACGAGATCACTCGAGGCCGAGCAAAAGCGTTCATCGCGGCTATACTGCAATCGATGAATCTATGTCGCACGGCAACGTAGTGACTTCAACCCATGTTCTATTGAGGGATTTAGTATGCGTGAGCGTCTTGTCAATAAAATGATCGCTCATCTAAAGTGCGAAATAGACTATTTGCAAGCTGAAGCTTTGTCTGCAAGTTTAGCTCGTGATGAAGCACGATGCCGTAAGGCTCTCCGGTTACAAACGAATGCCATTGAGTATCTGTTAAAAGCAGTTGACGCTAAGCGCAGGATTTTAATGTGGCGTTGAGTTAGTCAGTAACTAGCAGTTGGCGACCGGCTTTACTCAGGTGTAGAATATTATTGGCTACAAAGAAGTTTAGGATTACCCCTGATATGAGCTTCCAGTTTTCATATGCGTCCCCACGGAAGTAGCCTGCATTGTGCATTTGCCATTCAGCATGGATGCGAGCACCTGAAATGAAGCTCGTTGATTTAGCCAGCGAGAGGCTGATATCGCCAAGGTCGAGGCTAGGGTTTTGATGCAGCAGGCCTTGCGTTAATGCGATGATGAGACCTGCATCAGTTTCAGCATGATCAATGTTAAGTGAAGCAAAGTATTTTGAAAGCAAACCACTCAGAAATTGTAATGATGATTCGTTGAGTGCGGAGCCAAGGGAGGCGAAATCCACATATACGACGCCGCCCGATTCCATGGTTGGGAACAGAGATTTATAAATCAACAGCTGAGAATTAGACGGTTGACGTGCTACATATTTTTCCTTGCATTCAAGTGCTGGCTTTTTCAGGGCTAATGAAATTTTTTCTTTACTTAAAACATCGATGGCGATAATCATTTCGCATAGCTGCGATGTAATACCTTTAGAAGCTTTTTCGGAAAACCCCATCTCTGTGCTCAGAAAACCTCTTAGGCCAGCGAAGTCGTCCGAGCACAGATTGGTCGGATTAAATTCGATAATGGTGAGATATGCATCGAACATCGCAAGAACTTCAAGCATGCTCCATTGAGTAGTTTTTTCACAGGTAGCACAATGCTCTAACCAATCTTTAACCCCCTTGGGGGAGAGCGTGGAGAATCCTCGCATTTGAATCTGGCCCAAAGTCACCATGGCTGCTACCTGTAGTTCAACAAAGCCTCTAGTATAGGTCGCAGGTGGTCTTACGCCAGTAGCTTAGTTGAGGCTATGCAAGGCGGCGCCACTCCTAATGTACCCTTTCGGGATCATTAAGTACCATAAGCCGCTTTAATGTACCCTTTCGGGATCATTATATAAAAAGCTTTTGTTTGATTCAGTCTCGTGCGGCTGTTGTGAGACGAATACTGGCTGGGCAAGGTTTCGGCCCAAGGGTTCCTTCCTCATCGTGCTGCCGGCGCAGCTTAGAAAGCGTTGGTTGCACCATTTTTTGCCTTCCGGTTACATCCTGCAATCAGCTCAATGGGGAAATAATAGCAATAAGCCACTTTGCGCCTACGCTAAAGAATTCCCACTTGAGGTAGGTTTGCCATGTCGAAGATTGAGATAGCACCAGTAGCAGCAGATGATTTCGAGACATGGCTGAATGCGCGCCCCAAGTGGTTGCAGACTGCAGCTCGAAGGATCATCGACTCGAAGCGGCAGTTGAGCCCGGATGAAATTAGAGCGATAGCTAGGCTTTGCAAGCTCGAAGCCAAGGATGAAGCTGATCCAGGTTTTTTGACCGTAACCCCAGGCACGTTATCGCAGGTTGCCAATAGACCGTTGCTCCGGTTTGAAGAGATTTTGGATGTGCATGGGCTGAATGCCATCAAGGCTGGCGCCAACCTCCCGTTTGGCAAGAGCAATCTCTCGGTGATCTACGGGCAGAACGGAACTGGCAAGAGCGGATTTGCGCGGCTGTTGAAGGAGATCTGCGGATCACGCTCCAAGGACGAGATACGCAGCAACGTCTTCGATCCAACGCCCACCCCCTGCCGTGCTCATTTCAAGGTGTCTATAGACGGTACGCCAGCGGATGTTCACTGGGACGTCCCAAGCGGCCCTCACAAAGCTTTACGGCACGCACAGGTGTTCGATAGCAAGGCCGCGCAGCAGTACATGGGCAGGACTGAGGCATGCTATGAGCCCAGTCGGATGAAGTTTGTATCGGCACTGATCGTCACAGCGGACGCTGTTAGCGCAGAGCTTTCAAGAGAGAAGGCACTACTCAGCAAAGCGCTACCTGCCATCCCAGAAACGCTGAGTCACACCGCCGAAGCAAAATGGCTTCAGGGCCTGAAGAGCGCGACCACGACTGCGAGTATTGATAAAGAGTGTCTATACACGGATCTGCTTGATCGGGAGCGCATCGAGAAGGAGGCCCTACTCGCAGAGAAAAACATTGCAGGCCGGCTGCTAAGCATTAACAAAGAAAAAACTGCGCTGAAGAGTATTGAAACAACAATGTCGACCCTTCAACAGGGGTTGAACGATGCGATGGCAGGTACGCTACAGACCCTGAAAAACGCCGCTGTTAAGGCCAGGAGTTCGAGCGAAGAGGCAGCGGCAGCGATTTTCGGTAAAGCCGAGCTCGACGGTGTTGGCTCTGCGACCTGGCAGGATATGTGGGAATACGCACGTGCATACTCCAATGGCACGGCCTACACAGAATCTCAGTTTCCCAATATTGCAGCTGTCTCACGCTGTGTGCTTTGCCATCAAAGCCTTGATGAGGATGCTAAAGTCCGCCTGACGGGGTTTGAAAAGTTCGTCACTGATGGCCTCGAGACAGCCGCCAAGAAGGCTGAAAAGAGTTTTACTGATCAAAAAAACTTGTTGCCAACTCTTCCTGGGCTAGCCGACTGGATCGTTCACATGTCCACTCTGGGCTTCGAGGAAGCCGATGCGTTCAATTGGCTAGGCGTGCTCAAAGCGAGGCGCGATCAAATCGTGTTGGGAAGCCCTGCCGGCACCTTGCCAGCTTTCGACTGGAAGGGCATCAGCGAGGCGGTTACAACCAAGTCAGCAGACTTGATTGCCGAAGAAGGGAGCCTTTCATCCCTGCTGAAGGATGAGCATCGTCAAGCAATGTATGACCGAGTTCAGCACCTTCAAGCCAAGCAATGGCTCTCACAAAACAAGACCTCTATTAGCGCCGAAAGGGCGAGGCTGATAGCAGTCGCAGCGATAGACAAAGCCTCACGCTCAGCGGCCACCAACGCTCTGACCACCAAAAAAAATGACTTGGCCAAAACTGAACTGGATGCTGGTTACCAAGCTCGATTCATCGAAGAACTGAAGCTACTCGGTGGCCACCGCATTCCAATAGCTCCACTAAGCAAGTCGGGCGGCAAAGGCAAGATCACCTTTGGTTTAAATCTCGTGGGCGCGCACGGCTCCCATGGCTTGGAATATATCTTGAGTGAGGGTGAAACCAGAATTGCGGCACTCGCCGCGTTCCTTGCGGACACGACAGGATCAAACCAGTTGGCTCCGTTCATTTTCGATGATCCGATATCCTCACTCGACCAAGACTTTGAAGAGAAGGTTGTCGAACGTCTCGTGTCTTTGTCACAGACCAGGCAGGTCATCATATTCACCCACCGACTGTCTCTTGTAGCCCAAGTAGAAGCTGTTACCAAGAAATGGGAACAGACTCCAGGGATGCCTTCAATCAAGCCGACACTCACGTCACTGCAGAGGATGGCGAAGACTGCAGGTATCGTCGCCACTGCGAGCGCTCGAGACCTGAGACCAGAAAGTGCTGTCCGTGGGTTGATCGACAATACGATTACGCGGTTGAAAAAACACCAGGAGAAAGCCGAAGTCGAGGCTTATGAGTCGCTTGCCAAGAGCGCTTGCAGTGACTTCAGGATCATCGTCGAGAAGACGATTGAGTACATTTTGCTGGCAGACGTCGTAGGCCGCTTCAGACGTGCAATCAACACTCAAGGCAAGCTACACAAGGTCGCGAAGGTAACAAATGACGACTGCGTATTCATTGATGACTTGATGACACGCTACTCGGTGTATGAGCATGCTCAGTCCGAGGAGATGCCCAGCAGCGCTCTTGAGCTAGATGTCTTTGAAGCCGACGTAACAGCCCTGCAGAAATGGATTGCCGAGTTTGGATCGAGAGCTTGCTAGCACGGCTCATTGAGCGATGGTCAGAATCATGATGAAACTCCTGATTCTGGCCTGATTCTGGACAGCAGCAGACATCAAATCAAGCTCGGCATTACCAATGCAAAAGCTCGTTCGGGAGCTGTCACTCTTCCTCCTGATGACTCAGAAAATCAAAGGTGGTAAGTGTGTCGCAGTTTAGGCAGTGGTACATACTCGACGCGTCTTGAAAGTGCATGCCACAAAAGCTTCCGCAGAAAGGGCAGCACTCGCTCCATTCCAGATTGCCCCAGTTCCAGACGCCGAGATATTCGGGCACACCATCCCGATCATTGCCGATGACTTCGAAAGAATCACCGGTCGTACCGACAAACCCATCGATGCCGTAATGCTCGAGGATCGGCAAGATGTCTGCAGGATCCAAATCGAACCATTCGCCAGTACCACGTAGGTGAGAGAAGTTCTGATGGATCTCCTTCTCCAGCCGAACGTCATCATCTGTACGAATCCAACCCAGAAGTAAAAGCTTTCTTGGATTCCCGGTTTGAAGGCCTTTTCTGCGGCGCTCGATGTCCTTAGCTCGGCCTATCTTCACCTGCTCATTACTGTCTTCAATGAAGAAATAGATCATCGCTGCGCTCTCCGTAGATCGCCTTTCCTTGCCATTGCACTAAACAACAAAGAGATCGCTACACAAGTTGCCCGGCGCAAGGTGCCAGTCTCAGTTCGTCGCGGTGGTCGAACCAGGAGCGGGGCCTTCGCTGAACGTGTAGTTGATGACCACGTCATTTCGGATCAAGACGTCGAGGGTTTTCTGAGTGCCCGTAGTCGTCACCTTCATGGTGACCACGTAGCTTTGGGCATGGGCTGAGCCGTTGGTATAGGTGTAGATCCACTTTTCGTCAGTCTCGCTGACAGCACTCTTGGCGTAGGGCTCACCAAACAGGGACTTCAACTCAGTAGTCGTCGTTTTACCTTTGGTGATGCTCGCTACACTGGCCGACGGAAAGTCTCGCCCTGCGGTGTAGTGGGACGTAGCGCAACCGCCAAGTGCGACACAGATCCCCATTACTGCGATGAGCTTTTTCATATCCATCCTTGATCGTAGAAAGCTCCAAATCTAGCTGGCATCGAGGCTAAAAGCCATCACCAAGGTGATCAGCTACTTTCGTGCATTCGCAGATAATGCTTTGCACATGTAGCAAGCCGAGCCAGGGCAAAGCCCCCTGAACTGCTCCGTCTGAGAAATAAGAGGTGGCGCAGAGCCTCGTTGATTTACTGCATAGCCCTGCTGCTTAAAAAAGCCTGACGCAGTTGTTGTCAGCAAATGAAATCGAGCGATTCCCTGCTCGGCCCTTTCGCTTCAATGACCCGAAGCACCGCCACACCGACCCCCTTCGATCTGAATGTCGACACTACGACCAGAGAACGCAACAACCCGTCCGTACCATGCGTTTCGAATCCTCCCCATGCGACCGTCTCGCTATCCAGTGTGAATTCAAAAAAGGTTCGGCCTGGAAGATCAATATCGTCTGCTGGAAGGTCAGCAAATTTCAGCGCATCGCGAAATCGCTGCGACTGCCCTCCGGCTATTTCCGTTGCCTGGATCATCATATCCCCCCCAATCCTCTCATCTCCGTTATGCCGACACGCATGGAACGTTAAAGCACATGCCGAAACAGCAGACATCATATTCGCTTTACCGAATATTCGCCAAAGCGTATATTCGATTCTCCATATGCATCGAGTTCCACCATGAGCCCTGCTATCAAAGTGCTTTTCGTGTGCGTTGCCAACTCAGCCCGCTCCCTGCTTGCAGAGGCTTTGCTGCGGCACACCGACCCGCGCTTCGAGGCCTTCAGCGCAGGATCTGAACCGTTTGAGGTTGATCTGCGCACGACTCAAGCATTGGAGGCGGTTGGAGTCGATGCAACGGGCCTGCGCAGCAAGTCCATCAGCGAGTTTCAAGCTGATCGATTCGATTACGTAATCACTCTTTGTGATAAATCCGCAAGCGAATGCCTACCAATGCGCAGCGCAGGTGAAGTCATTGCCTGGGATTTTCCTGACCCAGTAACCAGCGATGATCCTGGCGCATTTCGCCATACGCTCCACGACATCCACGAGCGCATCAAGCTCTTCGTTTTGGTCAAGACCAAACACCTGGAGGATCTATGACAGAACCCTTGAACCCCACCACCTTATTCAAGTGCCTGGCGGATGACACCCGAGCAAAAATTTCGCTGCTTGTCGTGAGTGAAGGTGAGCTGTGTGTATGCGAGCTAACGGCAGCACTCGACCTGAGTCAGCCGAAGATTTCTCGTCATTTGGCGCTGCTGCGCTCTGCCGGTTTGTTGTTGGATCGTCGCCAAGGCCAATGGGTGTACTACCGGCTGAATCCTGATTTGCCCACATGGGTGACTGCAGTTTTGAAGGAAGTGGTAGACGCCAATCAGCAATGGCTGGAAACCGAGGCTAAGCGCCTCTGCGGCATGAACGACCGTCCGATCAATCAAGCCGTGTGTAGCTGATTCACGCCCAACCGGATTAATGAAATGCTGATTGCCATATTGATCTTTATCGCCACCATCGTTCTTGTCATCTGGCAGCCCAAGGGGCTGGGGGTGGGCTGGAGTGCGATGTTCGGTGCCATCGTAGCGTTGCTGGCAGGTGTCGTTACCCTTGCCGACATACCAGAGGTTTGGCGCATTGTCTGGAATGCCACTGGGACTTTCATCGCGGTCATCATCATTAGTCTGCTGCTTGATGAGGCAGGTTTTTTCAAGTGGGCTGCGCTGCATGTGGCCCGATGGGGAGGCGGGAGCACCCGCAAGCTCTTCGCATTTATCGTCCTGCTGGGCGCAGCGGTGTCGGCCCTGTTCGCCAATGATGGAGCAGCATTGATCCTCACACCCATTGTGATCGCGATGTTGTTGGCGTTGCGTTTTTCTCCTGCGGCTACTTTGGCATTCGTCATGGCAGCCGGTTTTATCGCCGATACGGCGAGCTTACCGCTGGTGGTTTCCAACCTGGTCAACATCGTTTCTGCCGACTACTTCGATATCGGCTTCAACGAATATGCTTCGATCATGGTGCCGGTAAACATCGTCAGCGTGGCGGCGACGTTAGCCATGCTGCTGTGGTTTTTCCGCAAAGATTTACCAAAGACCTATGACCTCAACCAACTGGACAATCCGGACGAGGCAATCCACGACCGGGCCACTTTTGTAGCCGGTTGGTGGGTGCTGGCACTACTGCTGATCGGCTTCTTTGTCATTGAGCCATTGGGGGTGCCAATCAGCGCCATTGCAGCGGTCTGTGCATTCATTCTTTACGTCATCGCGGCTCGTGGTCACGCCATCAACACAAGCAAGGTGCTCAAAGAGGCGCCATGGCAGGTGGTGATTTTTTCTTTGGGTATGTACCTGGTTGTTTATGGCCTGAAGAACGCCGGCCTGACCGACCACATCGCGCAGATCCTGAACGTGTTCGCCGGTTATGGCGTTTGGGGGGCGTCCCTTGGTACAGGGCTGCTGACAGCGTTGCTGTCTTCGATCATGAACAACATGCCCACCGTTCTGGTAGGCGCCTTATCCATTCATGCCGCCGAAGTCGATGGTGTTGTCCAGCAAGCGATGGTTTACGCCAACATCATCGGCTGCGACCTGGGCCCGAAGATCACCCCAATTGGGAGCTTGGCAACTCTGTTGTGGCTGCACGTGCTCGCCCGGAAAAATATAACGATCAGTTGGGGTTACTACTTCAAGACCGGGATCGTGCTGACCGTGCCCATCCTCGTCGCCACATTGTCCGCTCTGGCACTGCGCCTCAGTTTTTGAATCAAGGAATCGTCTGATGAAAGTCTTGTTCATGTGCACCCACAACAGCTGCCGCAGCATTCTGTCCGAGGCGCTTTTCAACCACTTGGCGCCCGAGGGTGTAGAAGCCGTCAGCTCAGGAAGCTTTCCCATTGGCCGGGTGAATCAACGGGCATTGCAAACGCTGGAGGCGGCGGGTATCCCCACGGCGGGCTTGAGCAGCAAGGCTTCGGATGCTTTTGAAGGCTCACCGCCAGACATCGTGATCACTGTCTGTGACCGGGCAGCGGGTGAGGCATGCCCAATCTTCTTTGGGCCAGCTTTGAAGGCGCATTGGGGTCTGGCCGACCCGTCTGACGCTAGCGGTTCGGAAGCCGAGATCACCGCAGCTTTTGAAACCACACTCGCCAAAATTCACGAGCGCGTGAGCGCATTTCTTGCGCTGCCACTGAAGACCATCAGCGCTGAACAGTTGAAGGCTGAACTGAACCGCATCGGTTCGCTTTAAAGATCTACCGAGGCGGCACCCAACCAGGCGCCGCCGTAGGAGTTTATATGCAAGACACATTGCCGAACGTACACGCCGACCTGATCGACATTCCTTCGCTGGAGCAACTGTCGCCTCGTACTCCTTCGCTCCATAAACCTCGCATTCTTCTGCTGTACGGATCAACGCGAGAACGCTCATTCAGCCGGTTAGTCACGCAAGAGGCGGCACGCCTGCTGAATGAGTTTGGTGCTGAAACCAAGATCTTTGACCCATCGGGTCTGCCGCTTCCGGATGACGCTCCCGATACACATCCCAAGGTCGCTGAGCTGCGCGAGCTGATGCAATGGTCTGAGGGACAGGTGTGGTGCTCCCCTGAGCGTCACGGCTCCATGAGTGCAGTATTCAAAGCCCAAATTGACTGGGTTCCGCTGGCGATTGGCGCTGTACGACCTACGCAAGGCAAAACCCTTGCTGTGATGCAGGTCTGCGGCGGCTCGCAATCTTTCAACGTGGTCAATCAGCTGCGCGTACTGGGTCGATGGATGCGGATGTTCACCATCCCAAACCAATCTTCGGTGGCCAAGGCATTTACCGAGTTCGACGAGACAGGTCGTATGAAGCCGTCCTCGTACTACGACCGTCTCGTGGACGTGATGGAAGAGCTGATGAAGTTCACCCTACTGTTGCGGGATCGCCAGGATTATTTGGTTGATCGGTACTCCGAGCGTAAAGAGTCCGCCGAAGAGCTTTCCAAACGCGTCAACCAGCGCTCCATCTAACGTCAGTACGAGGAAGCGATATGAGCCAGATCACGATCTACCACAACCCCGAATGCGGCACCTCTCGCAACACCTTGGAGTTGATCCGTAACAGCGGGGAAGAACCGACGGTTATCGAGTACCTGAAGAACCCGCCTGATCGCACCACACTTGTCAGACTCATTGAGGATATGGGTATCGGGGTGCGGGCTCTTTTGCGTATCAAAGGCACTCCGTACGAAGAGCTAGGATTGGGCGATGCATCACTGACGAACGAACAGCTCATCGATGCCATGATGGCTCACCCTATCCTGATCAATCGCCCCATCGTCGTGACGCCTTTGGGGACGCGTTTGTGTCGTCCGTCAGAAGCTGTGCTCGATTTGTTACCGCAAGAGCAGCGTGGGAGTTTCGTCAAAGAGGACGGCCAAGTGGTCATTGATGAGCACGGTCGCAGAGTCTGATACGACGACGGTGAGGTGCCGCGATTGAGCCTGGAGGATGCTGGTGAGTCAGAATTCGAAACTTGATGTTGTGGTCATTGGCGGTGGTCAATCCGCGCTGACAGTCGCCTATTTTTTGAAGCGGTCAGGCTTGTCTTACGTGCTGCTCGATGCGGAGTCGGCACCAGGAGGAGCCTGGCGGCATGGCTGGGATTCGTTGCGACTCTTCTCTCCATCGGCATGGAGCTCGATTGCAGGCTGGCCGATGCCTGCCGTATCAGAAGAAACACCTCACCGTGATGATGTGATCGACTATCTGACTCTGTACGAGCGTCGATATGACTTCCCCATCATCCGATCCACCAGGGTGACCCGTGTCGAGAAAATCGAAGAAGGATTACGGGTTGTCTCCGGGGATAGAAACTGGGATGCCAAAGCGGTTATCAGTGCAACAGGCACCTGGAGCCGCCCATTTACTCCGAGCTATCCCGGACAGGAGTTGTTCGTAGGGCAGCAGCTTCATTCCGCTCATTACGTTGGGCCGGATGAGTTTGAGGGGAAAACCGTCCTTGTCGTGGGTGGTGGCAACTCGGGAGCCCAGATTTACGCCGAGGTTTCTAAAGTGGCTCAGGCAACCTGGGTGACTCAAGAGGCTCCAAAGTTTCTACCTGATGAGGTTGATGGGCGCGCCCTGTTCGAACGAGCTACTGCTCGATTGAAGGCGCAACAGGAAGGTGTGGAGCCTGAACAACCCGCTGGGGGGCTGGGCGACATCGTAATGGTGCCATCGGTGAAGGACGCTCGTGAACGCGGTGTATTGAGCGCAGTACGGCCATTCACGCACTTCACTTCAACAGGCGTTGTTTGGTCATCAGGAGACGAAACAGCGGTGGATGTCGTCATCTGGTGCACTGGGTTTTCTCCAGCGCTCGACCACCTAAACAGCCTGGGCATTGTAGGCCAGGATGGCAAAGTGGCTGTGGACGAAAACCGGAGTGTTGCTTCACCCAATCTGTGGCTGGTGGGTTACGGCGATTGGACGGGGCTCGCTTCCGCGACATTGATCGGAGTAACCCGCACCGCTCGAGATGTAGTCAAGCAAGTGCAAAGCTATCTCGCTGAGTTTGACTGATGTCTACCGCAGCCCCGACGACAAGGCAGCATGCGACCTTGATTGGCTCAATGGGTTGTAACCAAATTCTTGCGTGGGGCTCCACGTTTTATCTGCCGGCAGTTCTAGCTGAACCCGTTTCGCACTCACTAAATACATCCGTTCCCGCTGTAGTGGGCGCCTTATCGTGGTCTCTGCTTGTCGCTGGAATATGCGCGCCTGTAGTCGGCAGGACTATTGATAAGCATGGCGGAAAATGGGTGCTCGCCAGCAGTTCGCTTTTGCTGGCCCTTGGTTTAATCACCATGTCTTTCGCATCAGGGCTGTTCGTCTACTACATCGCATGGACAGTTTTGGGTTTGGGCATGGCCGCAGGCCTGTATGACGCTGGATTCGCGACACTGGGCCGACTGATGGGGGCAAGGGCGAGAGGCTCGATGACCGGACTGACACTCATAGCGGGCTTCGCAAGCACGGTCGCTTGGCCTTTCCTGGCGTCGATGGATGCGAGCCATGGATGGCAAACCACCTGCAGGGTGCTCGCCTTAATCCATCTCGCTGTAGGTTTGCCCCTTCACCTGCTAACGGTTCCATTGCCTACGCCGCGAGCAACTGAGTCCGCCAAGATCGCCAAAGCATCGTACGCGCCTGCTGATCCACGCTTAGCGTGGATCGCCTTGCTGTTCACATTACATGCGTTCGTAATGTCAGCTTTGGCGGTCAATCTAATAGCCCTCCTGCGTAGCCATGAAATTTCCGCCGCCATGGCAGTAACGCTCGGAGCGCTGATGGGGCCGTCTCAAGTTGTTGCTCGACTTTTGGAATATGCGTTTGGCCGCAGCGCTCATCCGGTATGGATAGCAAGGCTAGGGATTCTGGCTTGCATCGTCGGACTGTTGGCCTTGGGGCCGGGGATGGTGATGCTGTCCCTTATCGCAGTGATTACCTTCGGCGGTGGAAATGGGATCATGACCATCGCCAGAGGAACAGTCCCGCTTACACTGTTGGGCAGCACCAACCTAGGCATGCACCTTGGCCTGATCGCTCGCCCAGTGTTGGTTGCACAAGCGGTAGCGCCCATGGCATGCGCATACATCCTGGTGCAGCTTGGCCCAAACTGGCTAATTTGGATCATGGCCGGGATATTGGGCATCGGCGCTTTGGTCGCATTCACCAAACTACCAGCCTTCACCCCATCACTGGCTTGATTTCAACCTGGGGGAAGAGAATAGGTTCCAGTGGAGGGGTTGCCTGGCACAGCCCGAGCCGCCAATAGCCGACGTCGTGCCATTTCCCAAGCTTGAAGCCTACCTCTGGATACGTCCCTATATGGGTGAATCCTAGCGACTCGTGCAGGCCCACGCTGCCTTCATTGGGCCGTGCGATTCCAGCGTAAGCGGCGCGAAACCGCTGTTTCTCAAGTATTGGAAGTAGAGTCTCGTAAAGTTCGCGGCCAACACCCTGGCGGCGAGCTGATTCAGCTACGTACACCGTCACGTCAACAGCCCATCGGTAGGCTGCACGTGCACGATGCTGGCTTGCGTATGCATATCCCTTGATCTCACCACCTTCTTCAGCCACAAGGTAGGGATATGTCTGAAGTGTCGTCGCTATTCGCTGAGCAATCTCCTCAACGCTTGGCGGGGTCTCTTCGAACGAGATCGCCGTGTTCGAAACTATGGGGGCATAAATGCGCTGGATGGCTTCTGCATCTGCTGTCACCGCCGTGCGGATCTTTAAAGCCATATCGGTCGTCCATGATGGAAAGTGTTAACAGTACATTTTTCGGAGCTAATATTCGATTCTTCCGCGCTTTCTTGTAGTGGGGTTGGAGCATGCAATGATTTGGATGCCCCAAAAAACGCCGTGTCGGTTTTTTTCAACCTGGAGGCCACCCAATCATTCAATGGTTGGCCACTAGGTTAATGATTTCTTGGCCAAAGGAAGGCTCAAGCAGCCATTGATTCGCATGCTTGTGCGCAAGCTAAACACGCTTTGGAGCAGTTCTGGCAATGTTCTGCTTCATGAGCGCCGCACTCCTGACCGCATGCTCTACAAATCTTTGCGCAAAGCATACAAATCTCATTCGCGAAAGGGCTTCCCCGTGCCATTAGGGTCGCTGCGAGCCTACAGATATCTGCGCAATCCCTATCGAGCTTTATGCAGTTCGCCATCATCTTAACGTCCTGCTCTTCCAGACAGGCTGATGCGCAGGTTTCACAGGCCAATGCGCAGCGTAGGCATTCCGAAATGCAATCTTCATAGCTACTGTTCATAACTAATTCTCCGAGGTCGACGGTCGATTCAGTTGATGTACTTTTCTTGAAGGTACACTCCGTCCGACCCAGGCTGGTTGGCCGGGTTTCGTGAAAATAATTACAGTTTCGTAAGGTAGGCACGCCTCCGCATCTCAGCTCGCCTCATTGAGCAGTCGCTTTTAGGCATAGGTCTGAAAAGTTCAGCTTTCCATGCAGGCGTAGGCAATGCGTGGAGCAGGTGGACGGCTGGAGTAGACGGTCAGCGATCTAAGCCATCTTTGGCGCTCCCGTTATGTTGATCAGTCCCGGCCAACGCCGCTGTCAAAGTTGTAATCGCAGGCTAAGCCTGCTGACAGGTGCGAGCCCCCATCATCCTCACTGAGCCGATGCTCAATCTCTCTGGACTACCTGAGAGCTGACTCTGTTGAGGAGATGCGCCATGAAAGCAACCAATGTTCTGATTCTTACGTTCAGTTTGGCTATATCGTCGCTGGCGTTTGCTGAGGGCGGTGGCGACCGCGCCGCTGAGCGCATGGAGCGAGCCCGCGAGACGGCGATGTCCACGCTTACCCCGAGTTCGGGAACACAGCCAGAGGGGGACGTTGCGCAGGAAAAACCTGTGGCTGAAAAGCCAAACCATCACTGCTGAGTCGCCCAGCTTACGGAAATGTAATTACCTCGTTTGCTGGCCTGTGGCATCTTTCGATGTATGAAATCGCGCAGGCGATCAAGTGATTGACCATTGGAATGTGCGCAGTAGTGCGCGCCTCCCTCCGACTGACGGGACACGAATCGGTATGCACTCCAACACCTCTCGGCGCACCTTCGTAAAAGGACTCACCGCAGGCGGAATTCTTGCAGGCTTAGGGCTCTGGCGTACCCCTGTATGGGCTGCACCTGGCCCTGGGGAAGCGAATGTCCTGTCAGGAACGGAGTTCGACCTGTTTATTGGAGAAACGCCGGTAAACATCACTGGCAATCGCCGTACAGCGCTGACGATCAATGGAGGGCTTCCGGGGCCCCTCCTGCGCTGGCGTGAGGGTGACACGGTAACTTTGCGCGTCAAAAACCGCCTGAAGGACATGACTTCCATTCACTGGCACGGGATCATTCTCCCCGCCAATATGGATGGTGTACCTGGCCTTAGCTTCCACGGGATTGAGCCGGACGGTACATACGTCTATCAATTCAAGGTAACCCAGAATGGAACGTACTGGTATCACAGTCATTCCGGCTTTCAGGAACAGGTCGGTGTGTATGGCCCGTTAGTAATTGAAGCGAAAGACCCCGAACCGTTTGTGTATGACCGCGACTACGTCGTGATGCTCACCGATTGGACGGATGAAGATCCGGCCTCGTTGATGAAAACGCTAAAGAAGCAGGCTGACTACTACAACACCCACAAGCGAACGGTTAGCGACTTTATAAATGACGTGGCTGACAAAGGTTGGTCAGCCACCGTTGCTGATCGCAAGATGTGGGCTGAAATGAAGATGAACCCCACTGACATCGCAGACGTCAGTGGCGCAACTTACACCTATTTGATGAACGGCCAAGCTCCTGATTCGAACTGGACAGGCACCTTCAAACCTGGCGAAAAACTCAGGTTGAGATTCATCAATGGTTCGGCAATGAGCTACTTCGACGTCCGTATTCCTGGGCTGAAGATGACTGTTGTGGCCGCCGATGGCCAGTATGTAAAACCCGTGAGCGTGGATGAGTTCCGAATAGCCACAGCTGAGACGTTCGATGTAATAGTCGAGCCCACCCAAGAAGCCTACACGTTGTTCGCACAGTCGATGGATCGGTCGGGATATGCCCGAGGTACTTTGGCTGTTCGATCAGGCTTAGTCGCACCTGTACCCGAGCTCGATCCTCGTCCTCTCGTCACCATGGCCGACATGGGTATGGCGGGTATGGATCATGGCTCGATGGGGGGTATGGGCAATATGGCTGGGATGGATCACAGCAAAATGGCCAGCGTGGGTGATAGTTCGATGGATGGCATGTCGGGAATGGACGGCGGCTCCATGACATCGATGAACCATGGCGCTAAGCAGGATATGTCCGGCATGGAAGGCATGGCCGGAATGGATCACAGCAAAATGTCTATGGAAGGCATGGATAGAATGGGGGACATGCAGTCGCACCCCAAGACGGAATCCAACAACCCTCTGGTCGACATGCAAGCAATGTCCACCTCGCCGAAGCTTGACGACCCTGGTATGGGCCTTCGTGATAATGGTCGCAAGGTGCTGACATATTCAGATCTCAGGAGCACGTTTGAGGATCCTGATGGCCGTGAGCCAAGCCGCACTATCGAACTGCACCTGACCGGGCATATGGAGAAGTTCTCTTGGTCGTTCAACGGCGTGAAATTTTCTGACGCCGAACCGGTGAAACTGAAGTATGGCGAGCGGGTTCGGTTCGTGCTCGTTAACGACACTATGATGACGCACCCCATTCATTTGCATGGGATGTGGAGCGATCTTGAAGACGAAAATGGTCAGTTCCTTGTTCGAAAACACACCATCGACATGCCGCCAGGATCGAAGCGCAGCTACAGAGTCACCGCCGATGCGCTAGGTCGCTGGGCCTACCACTGCCATCTTCTGTATCACATGGAAATGGGCATGTTCCGAGAAGTGCGAGTAGAGGAATAAGGGGACGACTATGAGCAACTATTTTTGTGGCACTCGCATTCACTCGGTTGTAGCTACGCTCGCTCTCAGCCTTGGCTTTGTCCTGCCGGCAGCCGCTGACACCACTCAGTCTGCAGACGACGGGCAAATGCAGGGCATGGATCACAGCCAGATGAAGGGCATGGATCACTCCCGAATGCAGGGCATGGATCACAGCCAGATGAAGAGCATGGATCATTCCCAAATGCAGGGCATGGATCACTCCCAAATGCAGGACATGGATCATAGCCAGATGCAGGGGATGCAGCCCGCCAAGCAGCAGGGTCGAACTGAGAGCCGAACTCCAATACCCCCAATTACAAATGCTGCGAGAGCCGCAGTTTATAAAGCTCCTGGCGGCCATGAGGTTCATGACACCGCTCTTAACTCGTATTTCATTTTCGAAAAATTGGAATGGCAGGACGCTGATGAAGGGAGCGTGCTGAACTGGGAAGCTCAAGGTTGGATAGGCGGTGATGTGGATCGCCTATGGTTGCGTTCTGAAGGTGAGCGCACCAATGGGAAGACAGAGGAAGCCGAGATTCAAGCTCTGTGGGGGCACGCTATCAGCCCTTGGTGGGATCTCGTCGGTGGGGTTCGCCAAGACTTCAAACCAGGTGATCCACAAACGTGGGCGGCTTTCGGCATCCAGGGCTTGGCGCTCTACAACTTCGAAGCCCAGGCTACTGCTTATCTGGGCGAAGGTGGCCAGACTGCGGCGCGGCTGGAAGGAGACTACGACATCCTTTTGACCAATAAGCTCATTTTGCAACCGACTGCAGAATTCAATTTTTACGGGAAAAACGATCCCCAGCGTGGCATTGGCTCCGGGTTATCAGAAAGTGAGATTGGTCTGCGGCTCCGGTACGAGATCCGTCCACAATTCGCTCCTTACGTGGGCGTAACCTGGAATCGTAGTTATGGAAAAACGGCTGACTACGCCAGCGAGGAAGGCGAAGACAATAACGAAGCACGCCTGGTGCTAGGCGTTCGGGTCTGGTTCTAAACCAGAGTTAATGGCACCAAAAAAATAATTACTCAACCTCATTACAACAGCTATGCGCTGTGAGGAGCCTTGCATGTCGTTCTTGAAATCCTGCGTAGTGGCTGTCGCTCTTTCATCCGGTATTTTGCTGAGCTCGGTCGCTCAAGCTCACCCGAAGCTGTTGTCTTCGACTCCGTCAGAAGGCGAATCCGGTGCGGCCCCTTCCAAAATCGAACTGCATTTTTCCGAAAACCTGGTTACCCAGTTCTCTGGTGCCAAGCTGATCATGACTGATATGCCAGGCATGCCGAATTCACCTATGGGCGTAAAAGCCAGCGTAGCAGGCGGAAATGATCCGAAGACCATGGTAATCACGCCTTCATCGCCCCTGACAACGGGCACCTACAAAGTAGAATGGCGGGCAGTATCGTCCGACACTCATCCAATTACCGGTGCCGTAACTTTCAAAGTGAAATAAGCATGAGCGACCCTTTGAATGTGGCGCTGCGCCTCGCGCTTTATCTGGATTTGATGCTCCTGTTCGGGCTCGCAGTGTTCGGGCTGTACAGCTTTCGCGGGAAAGAGCGCGTCTCGGGAACGGTGTTGCATTTTGGGTCGCTGCTGAGTGGGGCTGCCGTTATAGGCATTCTTCTTTCTGTGGCCACGTTCTTGGTCATGACAAAAAACATGAGCGGTGCATCCAACTGGGCGGAGCTGTTACCCCACCTTGAAATGATGCTCTCTGAAACCGAGATCGGTTACAGCTGGATAGCACGTATGGTCTCGCTTGCGGTGGTGATAATCGCTGCAAGCCAAAGCACTCGGTTGCCATCGGCTAGTCTTTGGATAGCTACCGTAGCGGGCAGTATTGCCTTAGCTACGCTCCCATGGACTGGTCACGGGGCGATGGATGAGGGGGCTAGACGGTTCTGGCATTTCGCAGCGGATATTCTCCATTTACTGGCTGCTGGCGGTTGGATTGGAGCCTTGGCAGCCTTTGCTCTGATGCTGAGCATGAGGGGAGGCAATCCTGAGCAACTCGTACGGGTTTTGACTCGGGCGCTCAAGGGATTCGAAACAGCGGGCGGGTTCATTGTGGGTACGATCATACTCACCGGAGTCGCTAATTATCTTTTCATTGTCGGGCCGATCATTACAGAGGTAGTGACCAGTACCTATGGCATTCTCCTCCTAGCAAAAATCATATTGTTCGCTGGCATGCTCGGGCTCGCGACCCTCAATCGTTTCTACCTGAGCCCCTCACTGGAACGCTCTGTAAGCGGGGGTGATTATTCTGCCGCAGTCGCGGCTTTGAAAAAGAGCGTGCTGCTCGAATCGACCTGTGCAGTTGTCATTGTTTGCTTGGTGGCTTGGCTAGGAACGCTCAGCCCTTCAATCGAGATGGCCCAAGGGTAGTGCCTAGGCAGGTCTGAGCAACACTGGTCGCTCAGATCTGCGTGACGATCATTTCGGGTAGTCAGCGACCACCTCTTGCGCGCCTTCCCTGGTGAGGCCCAGGACTTGGTAAGGTTGATGTTTCTGGCCATAGTCCATACCAGGCGAACCTGCTGGCATGCCTGGCACTGCAATCCCTACAAGGTCGGGACGATCATTCAACTTCTTAATGTCGTCCGCTGGAACATGGCCTTCTACGAATTTCCCACCAATAATGCCCGTGTGGCAGGAAGCGAGACCCTGCGGCACACCCAGCCCTTTCTTGATCGCGTTCATATCGCTTTCCACATGGTCAGTCACCTTGAATCCATTCGATTCCAAGTGCTTGACCCACTCCTTACAGCATCCGCAATTCGCGTCACGGTGGACATCGATACTGAGCTGCTCCGCAGCTTGTGCAACGCCCATGAACATCAGCCCCGTGGCGAGTAATAACTTGCGCTTCATCATGTTGATGCCCTCTTTAACATTCGTTGCGCGGTTGCTATATATGCCTTGGCCATTAACCATGGCCTCGCATCCGCACCGTTCCAAGGTAGGTTAAGCGCAAAAACTGATCATTGCCGATTACATTTTCGTAAGCTGCCGTCTAGCTGCTTACGCCCTTCCATGCCATGGTGCCTAGGCGCTTTCTGCCACCTGTCAGAGCGATTACATTTGCGTCAGCTTGCGCATCGTTGTCGGTTTCGTAGCACACTTGAGGTACGCCCAGCTGGAGTTCCACCATGAAAATCCTGGTAGCAGAAGACGAACCCAAAACCGGAATGTATCTCCAGCAAGGACTCTTGGAAGCGGGCTTTAACGTCGACCGGGTGCTGACAGGCACGGAGGCTTTGCATCAGGCGCTGAACGAGAGTTACGACCTTCTGATTCTGGACGTGATGATGCCTGGGATTGACGGCTGGGACGTCATTCAAAGTGTTCGCGCAGCGGGAAGCTTGGTTCCCGTTTTGTTCCTTACAGCCAGGGACGGAGTCGATGACCGAGTTAGAGGCTTAGAGCTTGGTGCAGATGATTATTTAGTAAAGCCGTTCGCGTTTTCTGAGCTACTCGCTCGCGTCAGAAGCCTGCTGCGTCGGGGTGCCGGTGCTCCCAATCTGACGTCTATCAAAATCGGCGATCTTGAAGTCGACTTGCTCAAACGTCGGGCCTCGCGCTCAGGTCAACGCATTGACCTGACAGCCAAGGAGTTTGCTTTGCTGGAACTGCTGATGCGCCGCAGGGGGGAGGTTCTCTCAAAGTCGCTCATCGCATCCCAGGTCTGGGATATGAATTTCGACAGCGATACCAACGTGATTGAGGTCGCCATTCGCAGGCTTAGGGCCAAGATTGATGATGATTTCGATACAAAGCTGATTCAGACCTCGCGAGGCATGGGCTACATGCTTGATGCCCCGGACGCAGAATGAAGCGCCCGTCTCTAACGCTTCGTCTAAGCCTGATGTTTGTGTGCGCTGTAGTCGCAGTGCTCGTGGTAGCAGGCTTTACCTTCGACGGTTTCAGCCGGCATCACTTCAAGGCACTCGACCGGCAAGCTATGACAGAAAAGCTCGAATCAATTCGTCAAATCATGGACGGTGAAGCTGGCTCAGCTGACCGTTCGGATGTATTGCTTCAGTTACAAGCGTTGTTGGGGGCGCACCAGGAACTCTCAGCCTCGATTGTCATGCAGGGGGGAAAAACGATCTTTGCAACCTCTAACGCAGCTCAGCATCCTTCTATTCCTCCTGATGCCCCTGATGATGATATGTGGGAGTGGACAGACGGAGGCCATCTGTACCGAGGGATGAAAGCCCAAGTTCATTTGGTGAATGAATCAGAGCCACTGACGGCCTGGCTGAGTATGGATATCACAAGCCACATGCATTTCGTGGAGACTTTACGTTGGTGGTTGGTAATAGGTTTGGCGATCAGTGCGTTGGTCAGCGCCGGCTTGGGTTGGTTGGTTGCGCGTAGCGGGTTGAAACCCGTCGCACGGGTGACGCAGGTTGCCGCTTCGATGTCAGCTGGATCGCTGAAAGAGCGAATTCCGATGGATTTTGTGCCCCGTGAGCTTGAGCTACTCGTCACTTCGTTCAATGCCATGCTTGCTCGGCTAGAAGAATCGTTTTCTCGATTATCTAATTTCTCAGCCGATATCGCCCATGAGCTACGTACGCCAATTAGTAATCTGCGAACACATACTGAAGTGATTCTCACAAAAAAGCGTGCGCCAGAAATATATGAGGAGAATCTTTACTCCAATCTGGAAGATCTCAACCGACTTTCAAGCATCATCGATGGCATGCTCTTTTTAGCAAAGTCTGATAACGGCCTGGTTCTACCCGCGAAAGAAAAAGTCGAAATTCGGTCAGTGGTGGAGAAACTCTTGGAGTATTACCAACTGCTGGCAGATGACACCGGTTTGAAGCTACAGGTCATTGGATACGGTGAGGTGCGTGGTGACAGGACTATGCTGGACAGGATGGTTTCCAATTTGCTATCGAATGCGATCCGGTACACGCCCTCTGGCGGCACCATTTCTGTAAAAATCGAGTCATACGGCAGCATGATCAGTTTATCAGTGCAAAATCCTGGCGAAGAAATCGCCGCTGAACATCTACCTCGGCTGTTTGACCGGTTTTATAGGGTTGACCCTGCGCGAAGGGAGAGCTCTACAAACAATGCAGGGCTGGGTTTGGCAATTGTAAAGTCGTTAGTAGATGCTCATGGCGGCACCGTTGGGTGTGTTTCCGCTGCAGGGCGAACGACTTTTACGATAAGCCTGCCTGCTTGGCCTGTTGCGCATGGGTGAAAGGCTGGGGGCGCTCCGAAATCAGAGCTACCAGGTCGAAGCTTCACTTTTAGCTGTCCAATTGTAAGTCCCATTTGCACCGACTACACTCCGCCTCTATGAAACGCTATTTGCGGCTTTGCATGCTTCTTCTGATCAGCTTGACGCTTCCTTTGTCCGGAATGGCGGGCGTTCAGGCACCCACAGAACCTTGCCCCATGAAGACCATGGGCATGGCGATGATGGACGACATGAAGATGGACTGCTGCAACGACATGAAAAGCTCTCCTGAGCACGGAAAGCCTTGTAAGCCGGGCCAAGAATGCAAAACAGGCGGTATGTTGGAAGTTTCGGTCTTTAAGCCCCCTGTCACACTGTTTGATCCTGTAGTCCTTTCCTTTTCTAGCGATTCATTGCCTGTACATACCCCGTCCGGAGTATGGCGACCCCCTCGCGTTTAATTCCTGTCCGACATTGAGCCTCATTCTGCATTAGCGGGATGGACTAGCTGCGCGCATGTCTTTTGACGCGTGCAGTGGATGATTACAGGAATCGTAAACATGAACTCCAAGTGCAATTGCACAGGCTGGTCTCTCGTGGCCGGCCTAGCGGCAAGCGTGCTGGCGTTGCCGAGTTTCGCTGCCGCGTTGACGCTCGATGAAGCGTTGCGGCTGGCAGAAAACAATGCGCCGTCGCTGACCGCACAAGACGCGAAAATTCAGGCTGCCAACAGTGCAGCCATCCCTGCTGGTGAATTACCTGATCCCAAGCTCTTGGTGGGCGTGCAGAACTACCCCATCGGCGGCCCGGATCGTTGGAGTATCGACCAGGACTTCATGACCATGCAGATGGTCGGGGTCAGACAGGAGATGCCCAATAGCGACAAGCGCAAAGCGCGTATCGAAGTCGCCGATGCAGCTATTGATCGTGCCTCTGCGGAGCGTCGAGTCGAACGTCTGAAGGTGCGCCAGTCCACGGCGTTGGCCTGGATCAGCAGCTACTCGGTTGAGCGCAAAGATGTGCTGTTCCAGGACTTCTACAAAGAAAACCGCCTGCTGAGCGATACCGTCCGGGCCCAAATTGCCGGTGGCCGCGCTCAACCTGCCGATGCGGTGACACCCAAGCAAGAAGCAGCTCAACTGGCGGAGCAACAGGACGATCTGACTCTCCAGAGAGCACAGGCGCGAGCAGCCCTCAAACGCTGGATTGGCTCCGCCGCCAACGACAAGCCTGTGGGCAGCTTGCCTCAATGGCCTGTCGATCCATCAAGCTACGCCCATAAACTGCAACACCATCCCGAGTTGGCAGCGTTTGCGCCGATGACCCGTGAAGCGCAAGCCAAGGTTCGTGAAGCCGTGTCGGAGAAGCAGTCGGACTGGAGCTGGGAACTGGATTACCAGCGCCGTGGCCGTGAGTTTGGCGACATGGTCAGTGTGCAATTTTCCTGGGATCTGCCACTGTTTCCTGACTCCCGGCAAAACCCCAAAATCGCGGCCAAACAGGCTGAGCTCAGCCAGCTTGAGGCCGAGCGAGAGGCTCTGTCTCGCGAGCACACCCAGCAACTGGAAAACGAACTAGCTGACTATGAGCGCCTGAATCGTGCCGTGCGCCGAAACCAGGAAAGCCTATTGCCGCTGGCCAAGGAAAAGGTCGAACTCAGCATGGCGAGTTATCGCGCCGGCAAAGGCGATTTGAACGCCGTTGTTGCCGCCCGGCGTGAACTCATTGAAGTCCGCCTCAAACAGATCGACGTGGAGGAGCAGCGAGCGCTGACCAGTGCGCGTCTGTATTTTGCTTATGGGGAATCCAGCCAATGAACCTCAAAAAATGGAATGGGGCATTGTTGGTAGGCGTCTCCCTGGCATTCGGTATTGCCGGTGGTTACTGGTTCGCAGATCAACGCGTGAGCGGAGTACCTGGTGCCAGCCCGGAGCAGAGTCCCAACTCCTCAGAGGAACGCAAGGCTCTGTATTGGTACGATCCCATGTACCCGCAGCAAAAGTTCGATAAGCCGGGTAAATCCCCTTTCATGGACATGCAGCTGGTTCCTCTGTACGCCGGTGGCGCAGGAGATCGTGCGACCGTCAGTATCGATCCGAGTCTGACCCAGAATCTCGGTCTGCGTTTTGCAACAGTCACCCGTGGAATCTTTGACTCCAGCCTTGATGTGACGGGTGTCTTGGCGTTCAACGAACGAGATGTTGCGGTGATACAGGCACGCACCCCTGGCTTTGTGGAACGGGTCTATGCCCATGCTCCCGGTGATGTGCTCAAGGCCAACGCGGCCCTGGCAGATATCCTGGTGCCGGAGTGGGCGGCTGCCCAGACAGAGTTCCTTGCCATTAAGCACAACGGTGATGCTGACCTATTGGCTGCGGCCCGACAGCGACTGCGGCTCACAGGGATGCCAGCTGCGCTGATCACCCAGGTAGAGCGCAGTGGCAAAGTCCAGCCGAACCTGACCCTCACCAGTCCTATCAGCGGCGTGCTGCAAGAGCTGAATGTACGTGCGGGTATGACCGTGTCGGCTGGCGATACTCTGGCCCGCGTCAATGGCTTGAGCAGTGTCTGGTTAGCCGTGGCCGTTCCAGAATCGGATTCCGGAGCTATCACCGTGGGGCAGGCAGTCGAAGCGCGTCTGCCAGCCTTCCCAGGAACAACACTTAGCGGCAACGTCAGCGCGATTTTGCCCGAGACCAATCCGGACAGCCGCACACTTCGGGTACGTGTCGAGTTACCCAATCCGGACGGGCGCCTCAGGCCGGGTTTGACGGCGCAAGTACGCCTGAATCGTTCGACCGAGCAAAGTGTATTGTGGGTGCCGAGTGAGGCGGTGATTCGCACTGGCCGACGAGCGCTGGTGATGCTCGCCGAAGACGCTGGCCGCTACCGTCCCGTGGAGGTGCTCCTTGGGCAGGAAAGCGATGGCAAAACGGCGATAGTGAAAGGTCTGGAAGCAGGCCAGAAGGTGGTTACATCTGGCCAGTTCCTGCTCGACTCGGAGGCCAGTCTTAAAGGCATTGTTGCTCGCACGGAGGAGGAGTCGCCACCCAGTGAAACAGCCTCCAGTTTTCATGAGGCTGATGGCCAGATCGTTGAGATCGACGATAAAGAAGTCACGCTCGCCCACGGCCCTTTCAAGACGCTCGGTATGCCTGGCATGACGATGACTTTCCCTCTCGCTAGTCCGGCGCTGATGCAGGGCCTCAAGGCTGGTGACAAGGTTCGGGTCGCGGTGAGCCAGACCGATGATGGCTTGCGTGTTGAACGCCTGAATAAATCGGGGGGCCAGCCATGATTGCTGCCCTGATTCGTTGGTCAGTAGCCAACCGATTCCTAGTGCTACTCGCGACACTGTTTGTCACCGCTTGGGGTATTTGGTCGGTGCAAAGCACGCCCATTGACGCGTTGCCAGACCTCTCCGATGTACAGGTGATTATCCGCACCCCTTATTCAGGACAAGCGCCGCAGATCGTCGAGAACCAGGTCACCTATCCGTTGGCCACCACCATGCTCTCGGTGCCGGGGGCCAAGACCGTGCGTGGTTATTCCTTCTTTGGCGATAGTTTTGTCTACGTGCTGTTCGAAGACGGCACTGACTTGTATTGGGCTCGCTCGCGGGTGTTGGAGTACCTGAGTCAGATACAAAGCCGCTTGCCGGCCAGCGCCAAACCGGCGTTGGGGCCGGATGCGACGGGGGTGGGTTGGATCTATCAGTACGCACTGGTGGATCGCAGTGGCGGGCACGATTTGGCACAACTTCGCGCTCTTCAGGACTGGTTCCTCAAGTTTGAACTCAAGACCCTACCGAACGTTGCGGAAGTGGCCACCGTGGGAGGCATGGTTAAGCAATACCAGGTGCAGCTTGATCCGCTCAAACTGGCCAGCCTCGGCATCACTCAGTCTGAGGTGACCGATGCAATCGGCAAGGCCAATCAGGAAACCGGTGGTGCGGTGCTGGAGATGGCAGAGACCGAGTTCATCGTGCGTGCTTCCGGCTACTTAAAGACACTCAATGACTTTCGGGCGATCCCACTGAAGCTTGGCTCGGGCGGTGTGCCGGTGACCCTTGGCGATGTCGCCACGATCCAGCTGGGGCCGGAAATGCGGCGTGGCATCACCGAACTCGACGGTGAGGGCGAGACCGTCGGCGGCGTGGTGATTTTGCGCAGCGGCATGAATGCTCGCGAGACCATTGCTGCGGTCAAGACCAAACTCGACGAGCTGAAAAAAAGTTTGCCGTCTGGGGTGGAAATCGTCACCACCTACGACCGCAGTAAGCTGATCGACCGCGCTGTGGAAAATCTCAGCCACAAGCTCATCGAAGAGTTCATCGTTGTCGCGTTGGTTTGTGGGATCTTCCTCTGGCACTTACGCTCGTCGCTGGTGGCGATCATCTCCCTGCCGGTGGGAGTTTTGATTGCCTTCATCGTCATGCGCTACCAAGGCATCAACGCCAACATCATGTCCTTGGGTGGGATTGCCATCGCCATCGGCGCCATGGTGGATGCTGCCGTGGTAATGATCGAGAACGCCCACAAGAAGGTTGAGGCGTGGCATGTAGCAAACCCAGGGGAAGAACTGAAGGGGGAGCTTCATTGGCATGTGATGACCGAAGCGGCGGCAGAGGTAGGCCCGGCGCTATTCTTCTGTTTGTTGATCATCACCCTGTCGTTCATTCCAGTGTTCACCCTAGAAGCTCAGGAAGGACGGCTGTTCGGCCCACTTGCTTTCACCAAGACCTACGCCATGGCCGCTGCGGCGGGATTGTCAGTGACCTTGGTGCCCGTGCTGATGGGCTACTGGATTCGAGGGCGAGTCCCCAGTGAGCAACAGAACCCGTTGAACCGGTGGTTGATTCGGATCTATCAGCCAGCCTTGGACGCAGTCTTGCGTCGACCAAAGATCACCCTGCTGGTGGCGCTATTGGTTTTTGTCAGTGCGCTATGGCCAATGTCTCGCTTGGGTGGTGAGTTTCTCCCCCCGTTGGACGAGGGCGACCTGCTCTATATGCCTTCGGCTCTGCCGGGATTGTCGGCGCAAAAAGCGGCGCAACTGCTGCAACAGACCGACCGCCTGATCAAGACCGTGCCCGAAGTCGAACACGTCTTCGGTAAAGCGGGGCGCGCCGAAACCGCCACCGACCCGGCACCGCTGGAGATGTTCGAAACTACTATCCAGTTCAAGCCACACGAGCAATGGCGCCCAGGCATAACCCAGGAGAAACTGGTGGAAGAACTGGATCGAGTGGTACGAGTTCCAGGGCTGACCAATATCTGGATACCGCCGATTCGCAACCGTATCGACATGCTGGCCACCGGGATCAAAAGCCCCATCGGAGTAAAGGTTGCCGGTACAAACCTGACCGAGATCGATGCCGCAACTCAGGCGGTCGAGCGGGTGGCCAAGGATGTGCCCGGTGTCAGCTCGGCTCTGGCCGAGCGACTGACCGGTGGCCGCTATATCGATGTAGATATCGACCGCAAGGCCGCCGCCCGTTACGGACTGAATATCGCTGATGTGCAGTCCATTGTGGCTGGTGCTATCGGCGGTGAAAACGTCGGGGAGACCATTGAAGGGCTTGCACGCTTCCCGATAAACGTCCGTTACCCACGGGAGTGGCGGGATTCGCTCGGCGCTCTAGAGCAGTTGCCAATCTACACCCCGCTAGGCAGTCAGATCACCCTTGGCACAGTGGCGAAGATCAAGGTCAGCGACGGGCCGCCGATGCTCAAGAGCGAGAACGCACGGCCTTCAGGTTGGGTGTATATCGATGTGCGCGGACGAGACATTGCCTCGGTGGTCGCCGATCTACGCCGGATCGTCAATGAGCAGGTCAAGTTGCAGCCCGGTATGAGCCTGAGCTACTCAGGACAGTTCGAGTTTCTCGAAAGGGCCAACGCACGCCTCAAACTGGTAGTGCCTGCCACCCTGTTGATCATCTTCGTGCTGCTCTACCTCACTTTCGCCCGCTTCGATGAGGCCTTACTGATCATGGCCACATTGCCATTCGCACTGACTGGTGGAGCATGGTTTCTCTATCTATTGGGATTTAACCTGTCGGTCGCCACCGGAGTCGGCTTTATCGCCTTAGCCGGGGTTTCCGCCGAATTCGGCGTGATTATGTTGCTCTACCTGAAAAACGCCTGGGCCGAGCGTGAAGACCTCGGCGACAGCACTGAGCGCGGGCTGGTGGCGGCGATTCGTGAAGGCGCTGTGCAGCGCGTTCGACCCAAGGCCATGACCGTGGCCGTGATCATTGCCGGTCTGTTACCCATCCTGCTGGGCAGCGGCACCGGAAGCGAAGTCATGAGCCGCATCGCCGCGCCCATGGTCGGCGGCATGGTCACGGCACCCTTGCTGTCCCTGTTTGTCATTCCGGCAGCGTATCGCCTGATGCGTCGCCGTCGCCTCCAAGTTGAACCCAACCTCACCCAAGGAAAAGTCGTTTGAAATTGACCCTGATTGCAGTTGCTAGCACCGTAGTTACGCTGTCGTTTTCTGCCTTGGCGGCGGACATGCCGGGCATGAAAATGGACGGTATGGAGGGCATGGAAATGAAGCACGAAACAAAGCAGGCTCCAGTAGCCACTGCCGACGGAACGGTGAGGGCTATCGACCCTACGAAGCATACCGTGACCATTGCTCACGGCGCTGTTCCATCGGTGCAATGGCCACCGATGACTATGGCGTTTTCCGCGACAGAGGATCAGTTGAAAGGGCTGGCAGCCGGAGACCGTGTCTCGTTTGCCTTTCGTCTAGAGGGTGGCAAAGCCACAATCGTGTCTATAAGAAAATGAGCCTGCGATGCTAAAAAACCGGCACGGTTCGTCGTGTCGGTTGCAGTTCAAGTATCGCCAAACGTTGCGATAGCGACATCTCCACTGGCCGCATCGACGCTTCGATCAACAATCAGAATATCCCCCGATGCTGCTCAGCGATCTTTACCAGGTAGGCAATCCTCACAGCTGTGTCTTTTACATCGACTGAACGGATTCCACTTCCACGTATTTGTATTTCTTCCTAGCAGCCTTCACAGCTTCTTGCTCAGCAAGCAACGAACTCAGCGTGTCGGCCTCATGGATCAGCTCGTGCATCTTCCCCTCAAATTCGTTTCCAACTCGAAGCGTGACCCTGAGCCTAGGCGTGAACGGTTTCGCCGGTTTCTTCTTGGTTGCAGAGTCAGCTATCGGCTTTGTGAAGACGACTTCTGTCACAGGTTCCGGTGCTGGAGATGCAAGAACCTCTTCAGGCTTAGCTGTACCGAATAAGGCGCGGCGCATTTCTTCTTCAGTTAAATCAGCTTTCATAAATCGTCTCTATAGAACAGCAATTAACTCAACAAGTTGTTTGGAAAGGCTTACGCCAAGATGCCCTATGGAGCAGGCGGAGATTTCAAATCCCTAGGTCAATTTCAAGACAAAAACCCCTCCAGGCTCGGGAAAGTTGCACCTTCGGCAGTCGCGTAATGAGCCCGTCTGCTAGGTCACTGGCGTGCCGGGAGTACAGCATTACGGTGTCTGGAACCGGTGTCCGATCCGCAACGAATGCACCCACTCGCTCCTGGGCAATTTTCAGTATATTCAGGACTTCTCGGCTCACCTGTTTGGTGGACAGGTATTCCACGACTGGCTTGGGCGGAGGCGAAGCGTGACTCCACATTTCTATGACTACCTTGAGGAGCCCGTCTGAGCCAAAATGCTTGAGAGCCATTTCCCACAACTGACCTTCCTGCACCATATCCAGGCGACCCCTAGTCATTGCGGAGTTCTACCCACTTGAGACTCTTTCTTGATTGCGAGTTTACCCGACTATCAGCAGCAGCGAAGCTGATATCACTCGCATTGGTGGCTGAGGATGGGCGCGAATTCTACGTGGAATTGCTCGAAGGTTGGCAAGAAGAAGACTGCAGTGATTTCGTGAAGGAAATCGTGCTTCCGCAGCTGTGGGGTGGGAGCTATGCGCTGCCCATAGTTGAAGCCAGGAAGTCGCTGCTCAGGTTTCTGACGTCGTTCAAAAAGGAGATCGAGATCGTCACGGATGCTCCCCAGTTCGACTGGGAGCTTTTTTGCGATCTGGTCTATGACGGCGGACGATGGCCCAGAATCGTTCGTAATTTCCCCACTGACGCGACGACACTTACTCCGACTAGCGAGGGTGAAGAGCTGCCTCACCACGCCTTGCTCGACGCCAGGATCATCGCTGGCATGTTCAGTTGAAATATAAACGACTTGGAGCTTTCGCAGTGTTATACCGCTCTCTCCAGACAAGCTCTCATCAATCCCTTCTCCAAAACACTAGCGGCTCGCTAGACTCGCACTCGGCCCGCCAGTGCGTGGGCAAGTAGAAACCATATCTCGACCAAGGACGAAAGCACATGCCATCCATGCGCCCCTCACAGTACGCCATGCAACAGCGCGCGGATGGCGGCCCATTCCTTCGTTTCGACAATAGCGAAGCGAGAGGGTTGAGCGAGGGAGAACTCGAAGCACTGGAGTCGGGCGAATACGACGAAAATGACTACTATGGCCCCACACTCGTTTTCTACAGCGATGTACCCCTGCCGGACAATGGGTCAGGCTGGCATCTCCTATTGATGGTCACCTCCGAGTATTTGACCATTTATCCTATCAACGCCCGCTCGGAACACTCTGAGTACGGTAAACCCAAGTACGACACCATCCAGTCGATAGTGATTACTCGCCCCGTCTTCCAGGAATATCCACATCCTAACAATCAGGATGAGCTTGAGGATTTACTAGGACTTCTCCCTGTAGGACTCACCAAAGACTGGCGCTACGGTCTCGGCTTCCACTACGAGTACCGATATATCGTCCAGGCTTTAAATGACCTGGAGGGGATCGACACACTGTTTCTGCACGGTGGGCCAGGGAATTTTGATGCGAAAATCGAGGGCAATCAATTCTGTTTAGGCGTTGCTCAGCTTGAGAAAATGGAGCGAAGCCTTGATCGGCTAACTCAACGGCATCAGCGAGAAACCGCTGCCGACAAAAAACTTGTTTGCTACACGGGGCTCCTGCACAAAGCGGCCCCCGAGCTTTATCCCCCACGTGAACGCAAGCTCCCGCCAGATCTTCTTGCAAATCTTGTAGCGCTGGGGTCAGTGGCACCTCGTCTATCACCCAAAGATCAAAAGCAGGCAGTCATGCTTGCCCAGCAAAGCGTCTCCGCGCTGGCGAAATCTGCACCGAAAACCCTTTATCAGCTGAAGTCTGAGATCGAGCTCATAACGCTCGGCGAACTCATTGAGGTGTATCGGAAAATGCTGGAAAGCAACGCCGCCGAGAACAAGTGGCAACGCTTCTTGCGTGAGCACTCTTTCGTACTCGACATGGCGTTCGGTTATCCCGTCAAGATGATTGCAGAACAGCCCTATGTAGGCGGTAAGGACATCAGAGGTCAAGGGGGCCAGTATTCCGACTTCGTGATGGCTGCGAAGGCCACCGGAAACCTTGCTCTGATCGAGATCAAACACCCTCAGCACGACCTACTCGGAAAAGCCTACCGCAAGACCTACGTACCATCTTACGAACTCGGTGGATCCGTGGCTCAAGTCATTAGCCAGCGAAGCGTTCTGCAGAAGAACATTCTCGGTCTGAGCGAGGATCTCGATGACCGTGTCCATGCACATGCCGTGGCGGCCATCGTCATCATTGGCCGTACCCCATCAAAGATTGGTGAGCAGCGAGCCTTCGAGCAGTACCGGAACAGCCTCAAGGATGTCTTGGTAATTACCTTCGACGAGATGCTAGGTCGGCTTGAGGGCATTCATAAAGCTTTGACGCCAAAACCGCCAGTAGCGCACTTGCCCCTCAGTGATGAAGACTTACCATTTTAGAATTCCGTCACTGGTAGAGGGGCCGCTGAGGCTTTACAGCAGTTTTGGGTCGCCCAAAGAGGTCGGGCTGCTGATCTATGGTGTCCAGACTGATCAGGGGCTGAAAGGCACCCCGTGAATCTGACGATCAGGATAGC
Organism: Pseudomonas sp. PA-1-3F; assembly: GCF_021609665.1. Taxonomy (NCBI): domain Bacteria; kingdom Pseudomonadati; phylum Pseudomonadota; class Gammaproteobacteria; order Pseudomonadales; family Pseudomonadaceae; genus Pseudomonas; species Pseudomonas sp. PA-1-3F. Next base: position 41,194 of record NZ_WJZD01000022.1, read on the forward strand.
AAGCGGAGCGCGCAGGCGCTAAATGAGCCAGAGGCCTGTGGGTGGACGCCCGCCAAGGCAGAAACCCGGATTTTCCGGGTTACTTCACGACACCCGTCCCTGAAGAGGGGCAAGCCCAAAACAACGATCAACGACTACTGGAGGCGATCAGGTGTTGGCAGATACCTGTCTCCCGCTATGCGCATGAATTCACGCAGACTACGCCGTCCGACATCACGCCTAAACGTCGCGATGACGTACTTCGAGTTGACCGTGTTGATCACCCAAAACCTGCCTTCCTTCGTAACGGACTGAATGTCTGATGTCCGAATCAGCCTACCATCTGCAAATCGTTGGTACGGCCCTGGGCAAATGTGACCGAACACAACGCCAATGGCACTGCATGCATGAATATGGACATTCACCAGAAAGGCGGTGACCAGCCCGTCGTAGTCTTGACTCACTGCTTTGGCGATGCGAAGGAGGTCGAAGTCCGAGTAGCGCTTTTCGTGTAAATCGACCGCGACGGTATTGATGTCGTCCATAGCTACAGAGCCTCCGACGCTGAGGCTACGCCGGTGGTTGCAGCACTGCGCCGATATAGCTCCCTGACACCAACCAAGGCATCGACATCGAGGTCGCGCTGATGGGTATTGACGTACACATCACCACTCTCGACCCGCAGAACGCAGACCGGCACCTCCACCTGATTGAACCCCATGGACAAGGAGGTCAGCATTTCCATTTTCCAACACGAGCCTTTGTTCATCCATGCAGGGGTCACGACCTGGACTTCTTGAATGACCACGTTTTCGTCTTGGGAGATCAGTAACTCCACCAAGCGTGGCTCATCGTTCAGCATCTCTTCGTAGGCTACGAACCGTCCCTCATGCCGGCGCTTGAGACTGACGTGATACCAATGAGTAACCAAGGATCGCGACATGGCGTGGAAGTGAGCGAGACCGTCCCCGAACATACCCACCGGGCCGGCCTGGTCTTGCATGCTAATCCTGAACATCGTGCATCTCGTGTGGAGCAGGCCTGCTTAGCGCCTGCGATTAACATAAGCCAAATATTGTCTTCAGCGAGGCAGTCATCTCGCGCCCTTTTCCCACGAGCACGTAAACCGTGTTTCGCGTCTCGAACAGGCAAACACCGTCGAACGATTTACACAGGGTCGAGCGCACCCAGCCCCCTGGAGGGAACCGGCCCTGGCTGTCGTAGGTCACGCAATGGGAATAAAGGAACATTGTCTGCAGGCCTATGGCGCGCACCCTGGCGAGCGATTCAGGAGGCTCGTCCACATGAAAGATCAGCCAATCCTCGACCAAACAGTATGGTTTCCGACCGAAACGATCCGACACCAATACCTCTATTTCGGCTTGAGGTAGCTCTGTTCCAAAGGACGATATCTCACCCTCGCGGAGCAACTCATGCTCCGAAGAATTACCCATAAATTGATGATCCTCATGGTGCGAACCCAAAAATCAGGCTCTGCGAACACGCAAAATACCGGGCGACATGCCAGAAATCCCATCGATATGATTATATGCATTTGTGTGGGATCCATCAAACGCGTCATACCGTCTCTTTTTGGGAGAGGTAGGTTTGATGTCCCTGCGGAAGGCTTATGCGGCGACGCTACAGTGGCTGAGGATTCGAAATGGCTTATCGCAAGCAGACCTCCAGCATCAAGCTGACCAGGCTCACATAAGCCGCTTGGAGGCTGCGACGACGACACCGACTATTGATCTGAGTGCGGATCTGGCGCATGCGCTGGGCCTAACGCCTTTGTCGCTGCTCACTCTGGTGGCCGCAGCCGATGAGGGCAAGACAGCACGCTCTGTCTTGAATGAATCGATGAGAGAACTCATGCGGCTAGGAGTTCTTGATGAAGCGCTGCCTGGCGAGCCGCAGAAGATCACCACACCACAGAGAATCGCAGCCGCAGAAAGGCTCGAGGCAGTACGCAAACTAAAGGCAGAAGGTCTTTCTCAGGCAGAGGTCTGCCGGCACCTGGAATTACCCAGAAGCACTGTTGGGCGCCTGTGGCACGTTGACGATTAAAAGCCCCCCTTGGCTCAAAATGACAGAGGCACGGGTGTCACTGATCAATAAGCCAAACTTCTGGCCATTCTTACGATGCTTTCCTGTATCCATTGCTCCACGATGGGCCGTGTGGCAGGGATGAAAAGTCGTGACTCACTAACGAGCTTTTCACGGCGCATAGGCATCGAATAGCTGCTGGGGGCAGTCGCCGGCGGCTCTTCTATCTTCGCCATGTCTAAATTCTTCAAGGTAATGCGATACCATCCGCTGTTGAATCCGGACACCTCGAAGCAGGACTTAATTAGCTTTGATAGGTTGGTCGGAGACACGAAATAGAGACCAGCCGTACGCCCCTCGACTGGCACACTTGCGTCAGTTTCCAAAAGGACGAGCCCGTCGTCAAAAACGCGCCAAGACGTATCTCCGGACTTCAGTCCTGTGAACAACTTGTCATCCCAGTCTTCGTAACCTTGCTTGAACTTCGCCAAGCCCAGGTTATGGAAGCTATGGAAAATCTCATCACGGCGTTGGGCCGCTCCGTGCACAGCGTGCTGCTCAATGGGTTGTGGCAGAAACGCGAACTCAAGCTGTGGCGCATAGGAGTGACCGCCGTAGGAGCGAGAGCTTGATGCCTCTGTAATGCGCTCGTGAAAGGCGTTCTCAGAAATTGCGCTTTTGGATTTCTCCATTCTACTCAGGCCCTGGACAATAGCTTTCAAAAGCTCTTGGGGGTCTGAGAATGAGGCTCTGAAAAAACCTTGTTTGTAGTCAGACACCTCGTTGACGAACACTATCTGCTTCGCGTCAAAGTCAGTCTGCTGGATGAAGACCAAAATCGGTTTACGCTTGCTCACTGCCTGGTGGAATTCTTGCTGCGTAACCGAGAGACCTGGCTGAGGTTCATAGCCGTAGTTAGCGCCAAGAATCAGGATATAAACGTCGCACTGGTCGACCTCTGTCAGGCAGGCGTGCTCCGAGGAATAGGTTCGCGCTCCGAAGTGCTCGCTCATGACCGGCTTCATGTCCAGTGTCTCCACCGCATCTTTGGCGGCGGCTCTGAACTGCTCGAATCCTCTTACTACGGAGCTTATGAACACCTTCATCAGTGCATCCTCTGAACGCTGGCATATGTGTCCGCTTGGACTGTAACTAGGTGTGATCGTTGCAGATTGTCTCAATGGTGAACAGCAGTTCAGACACCGTAACGTTTGTTACCGCCAGAGGTAATGCAATATCGACCACCGCGAGGCCCGATACACACGCTCCCAGAGGAACAAGGGCAGGATGAACCATAAGCTGGGGTCTGTTGGCGAGCAGGCTGTTTCGGCTGAATCCCTGATCTTGGCCTTAAGACGACGTAGCAGTCTGAGCCGCTGCACAGGCTTTTGGACGAAAGCCACTTTGAAGGTTGGCTGTCAATGCTGATGCGCGCCCAATCCTTTCGGGTCTCAAAAACTTGAAGCTTCTCCCCGCGCTTCAGTTTTGAGATGACCTTTCCGCCTGGTTGATCCCGGACATTGAGATTGTCGACGCTCACGAACTGCTCATTTACGGCCCTAGCGGTCGGTGCTGACGGTGAAGCCGAAGAAATCGACATGAGCGTACTCGGCGTGCTGAGACCGCTTTGCTGTACCGGGGCTGGAGGCGTGTCTTTCTTTCCGATTGCCCACAGAACGGCGAAAAGAATCAGGAGCGGGACAAACCATGACTGGGACTTCTTACGCATATCCATTGCTCTCATTCGGCACGTATTACAACGGCTATCTTCCTGACAAAACTGGCCGTCCCCACCTACTGCGAGCTTAGCCAAGCTTCCACTTTTTGCAGCCTGCTCAGCTCCGAAAGCTTGAGCTTGCCGAGATCCAGTACCTCAAGCAGCCGCCTCTTCGCCTCAGGGGAGGGAAACCATTCCGCGACTTCTACATTGCAGTGTCTTGAGTCGCTCAGCGCCCATTTCACGATCATATCCGCAGCAGCCCTGTGATGGTCAGCCATGTAGAGCCGTCTTCCATCAACACGAAATCCACGATCAGCTAGCTGATCCGTTACGTCAGTGATGCCCGCATCACCGAAGAACATATCGGTATCTGGGTAGTGAATCCCTGCAAGCGATACTTTGACGACCCCTGCCTCTCGGTCAAAGTACGACAAGAAGTGCCACCCCCCCGTGCTGCATCCTGGGTAGGGGAAATTAACTGCAGCTTTGCCAGTTATGTAGTGCTCGCGAGAAACGCGTTTAAGGTCGAAATCTAAGAGCGGTTGCGTCATGTGACATACCCCTACGCATTTGCGCTACCTGATTGCCCGGAGACAACGCCTCGGTACACCGTTTGGACGTGAGCTGCAGCGACTATCCACTGGGTATTCGATGCTCAACGCGGGACTCAATTAATGCACCGTTGGTAGGATCGGGGGTATTTTGCAAGAGGTATTGTGGGACATAGGTGGCAAGGTGGTGCTCCAGCGCCTTGTTGATGCCAAATACCAAGACTTAGCGGGATGAGAGTGCCAGAGGCGTGATGTAGATTGGGACTCCATGAGCGTCTAACCCCTAGTAATCACCCGCGCTCCACGTCAAGAATCTGGTGCAGTTCTGCCCACGGCCTTGACGCAACTTCATCCTTGGCAGTGCAATTCGGATCATGAGGAAATGGTTCATCGGCGTCTGAGACCCGCTGACGACGCATACAGCCAGTGCAGGCTACTAACCCACCGATTAGTGCCCACGCTGCCGACCAGTCGATCATACGTTGGTTGCCGTCCATGGTTATGCTCCCAAGTGATTCCCTGACAACGAACCTACGCCTTGACTGATGTACCGTATACGCCCATATGAGGGGCCTCGTATGAAGGACAGTCCTAGACGACGTCAGCGAAATTCATCAGGTTTGCAACCAGCTGCCAGGACGCATCGTCTACTTCCAACTGATAGATCGGACAAGCAAGCGCCTCTAGCTTAGGTCGTTCAACCGGGTCTCGAAGCAGAGTGTTCTTCACTCCCAGATACACCCCTGTGATGGGCATCTGTTTCTCGTAAAGATAAAGACCTTCGGGGAGATGCCCACCTGTATCGTTCGCCCGGAACGGATCACCTTGGAACAGATGCTCCTCATCGAAAAGACTGTGCGCGATTTTCACCACTCGGACTTCTTCCTCGTACACCCAGCTGGCGTGCTTGGTAAGGAATAGCCGGCGAGCTATAGCCTGATGCTCGTACGTCGCTGGCCCAGGTGCACCAAACCCTTGCTGGTAGACATTCAACAGCGCTTGCATGGTTTGAGGCGTCAGGTTGAAGGGAGACTTCGTGTGCGTGTAGATAACGTCCCCGCTGTCGGCAGGTATCAGGTTGTAATCTTGAGAATTGAGGAAGTCGCCACTGACATCGTAAGCGATGACGATGCCCGTATGCTCTCTAGCGTAATGAGCCCACATCAACGGGTTGAGAGGGCTTCGCGTGAGACTCAGAATAACCACCTGTTCTTTCAGGGCTTGAATCTGCATTCGAAGGGTATCTTGCTTGCCCAGCGGCCCATTGCCGTTGGACAGGGCTGTTAGCTCGAACGGGTCGTTGAAGAACGTTGGCGTCCGGAAGCCCAGCTTACGGCTGTTAAGAGCATGCTTTCCGCCTACTGCGTCGTAGTATTTATAAAGAATCAATGAGTCGCTCCTGGCGCTGAGTTATGGAAAAACTGTAGCAGGTAGCGTGGGCCAGGCTGATCTCTATAGCCGACGATCTCGAAGTGCTGCAACGAAATATGGTTCCAGCAAATCAGCAATGCGTGAATGCAGTGGGGCTTTGACGGCGAGGGCCCCCCACCGCGTGCTTTTTCATGGGTAGCGCTAAAATGCCCTTGGCGGCAACTAGGGCAAGGTTCACGACAGCCGTCACAGTCAGGGGCGAACTATGAATGCATCGAGTTAGATTTCCTTCAAAAGCCTCTCAAGCGTCTGGTGTTCCCAGACGGAGAGCAGGGCAACAGGATCAGTCCCATATCGATCACCTGAGTCAAACGACCAGCGCCGACCATCCGGGCTCACGCATTCTTCGCAGTAGTCGAGGTCGTCGCAGTCGTTGTAAATCGATAGCCGCCAACCGTCGACGTTCACCAGTAAATGACCTGCATAGATCTCATCCCAGGACTGATGCCCCACCTTTTTCATGGTATGACGCTCGAATATGACGTCTCGCAGTACCTGACAAACCTCTCTCGCTGAGAGATGAGTTGCAGTGTCAGTGGGCATTTGACAACCTCGAAGGCCTGCGCGGCTTGGCAGCAAGTTCTCCATGACGGATCAGCCTGATACGCTTAATGCAAGATGTTCGCACTGCGGCCACTCCTTCCCTTCAATTCGCCACACAACTTTCGCAAAGGATACACCGCAGATGCGAGCGGCTAGGCTCCATGCAATGCATCGCAGTGTGTGAGGATATGTTGCGTCCTATCAACGCCCAGGAGCGACCTCCAGGTAAGTTGGAGAATCAGGTAGATGAGTCATAACGAAGAACTCCGGAATCGAGAGAAGGCCAGGCGGAAGGCTTTGTGGGCGTTGGCCTCTCTTCCACCTGGAGATCCTAGGGCGCTCGACGTCCTGGACGTTCTCGACGACATTGAGCTGAGCGAGGCCTATGAAATCTCACGCCCGGTAACGGTACTCAGTGTGGGACAGCTCCGTGATGCCATTCCTATCGAGCCTCATCCGATTGGGTGGCACATAGTCCGCGAAGAAAACATCCCACTACCGTGGCGAGAGCGATTCCTTCATGCGAGCTTGGGGTCAACGCGTGTAGCAGAAGGGCCATACGCACACGACTGGAAGAAGTTTTTGGATGAATGGGAGCAGGAGATGCGGCATCTGCAGAATCACCGAGACGCACAAGCGGCGCGAGGCTAGTTCGGCGATGCACTTGACGCCCTCTCCGGCTTTCTCCGTCCATTCATCGTGGTGCTGGAAAAGCTCGTACAGAAAATCAGAATCAGCGTCACTCACCAGTGTGCTGTCAGGCGTCCTAGCCAGGATCTCTCGGCAGCGATCTTTGACTGCGTCCTTCGTTGCAAACCATTCATCATTGATCAGATATGGCACCGTCTTCTCTCAGGTAGTGTCTCGCAAATCAATCGTTATAGCAGGAAGTGTTAACCATCTCTTGAAAGCTCAAACTTGGAAAAATGCGCGGCAAGCACTCATCAAAGCGCTCGCGTCATCGAGGGCGCGATGGTGCTTGGTTGTTGGCAGTAGGCGGTAGATCTCACTCGCAGCCTCCCGCCCCACAAACACCTCCAACGGCTTCAGCTCGAAGGTAGGTACAAGATCTGCTGCCTCGTACAGGACATCGAGCCAAAAGCTGTCTTGTGGCGAGTCGCTGCAAAGAACCTGCCCTGAAAACAGCTGGTTCATACGTCTCGCCACAGCATTTGGGGTATCACCCTGCTCACGCAATTGATCCTGACAAAGACCATGCATGTCTTGCGCGTCGAACGACCAATGCGTCCAGTAGCGGGCTGGCTTGATCAGCGAGTTGAAGGAGCTCTCACTCGACACCACAGCCACCTGGATTGGATAGCTATCCGGGGCTATTCCTGATGCCTCGAAATCAATAAAAAACGAAGGCTGCTCCACCCTGCTGCTCCTGTTTGAACCCTGCGACTTCTGCGGGCTACATGGACTGCTCATGCATGGGTGTTCCCATCTTCGAGCGCATGCAGCGCGAGCTGAGCATCTCAATCGATATCGTTGAAAACCCACCGACTTGGGGCCCATGGTGCCAGTAACATCCCCGACCATCAGAGCTCGGCATCCCAAGCGTCCATCGCCTCACTTACAGTCGTGAACCAATGAAGTTCACCACACTGCAGGGCATAAGCGACTCGGGTGGGTGTATCGCTGTCGATCCAACGCGGAAGACTCTCCGCATCCTTGGAGAACAGGCTAACTACCGTTACCGCGAATCGACCTGTACTCAAGCCCTGAAGGCACGTGTAGCGCACAGCAGCGCCGCTGGTAAGCCTTCGCCAAGCCACGACCTCGATACAGTCCAGGTCTCTTTCTAGAGCCTCCACGATAAGACTCCCTCCCTGATCTGCCACTGAAGTGGATTCCAGGCCAGGCGCTCGTGGCTTGTGGACAAGATGCTTCAACTGCTCACGTGCGGCGTTTATGTGGTCGCGGAGCTCTTCGGGGTCGATTGACACGCCACCCCGGTCAGTCACCGAGAGGGTCTTCAAGGAGTTCGCCGCCCGGATGAACTCGCGTTCACGCGCTTTCTCCCAGTCAGGGCGACGGTCGTGGTTTATAAAGCACCACAGCTTTGCGAGGAGATTCAATAGGAGCATCTGCTGTCTCAACCGTACAGAAATACTGAATTAGAGAGTCGTAGTAACCGGGGTGAATACTGTGAGCTATCTATTCGGCTGTCGTTGTCCGCTGGCAATTTCCTGCTCCAATACATCGACCATGTTATGTAGCTGCTGATTCTCATGGTGCATCTCGTTGATTTTATGAAGCAGTTTCTGATTCTCTTCCTTGTAGTAATCACGCGCCGCTGCTGTCTGCTTGATCGTCCTCGCCTGCGAAGCACTGTCAGCCCTCGCATCTTGAAGCTGAGTAAACCAGTAGATGATTTCCAGCCTGCTTCTGTCCAACTGCTCCTCGGGTGAGCCAGATGCTGCTTTTGCTGCAGCGTGGTCTTTCTTCTGCTGGGCACGTTTCGTCTTGATCTCTTCGATTCGCGCTTTCGGCCATTGGCGGAAGTAGAGGGTGTTCCGATGCACGTTAGCTAGCTTGGCCAGCCGGCTTATAGTTGCCGGAATGGACGGATCCTTTGCTATTTTTTCCAGCGCTGCATCAATCGCCCGACTGACAGCCTCAAAGTTTTCCTCATTCTTGGAGTCATAGGCGCTGCTCATACCACCATCTCGATGCCCAGTTGAAGGAGCACTTCTTTGGCCTCTGAAATTGCGAGCTTCATTTGCTCCATGGACAAGGTCGCGTCATCTGAGTCTCGCAGCTCCGCATAAGCTGCTGCAGGATCTGTCTCATACCTCCTGAGTGCTAAGGTATTTTGGATGTAGATTTCTTGCCACTTTGGCGCATTAGCCTCAGTTACCACGGCATTCTTGCATCGGTTGGGGTTACAGCGCAGTGAACCGATGCAAGGAATTGAGGGATCGTCCAACTCCGTTGCGTTGCCATAGCAATAGCCTTGGCCAACATTGATTACCGCGAAATTCAGCTCAGCCATTCGCTCAAAGATTTCTTTGTTCGAATAACCGGCCTCGAGATAACCTTTAAAATAGTTTTCAAGCCGAGCACGATGCGCGGGAGCGTTCTCGCCTGCATAACCCCCGGCGGGATTCAGGGAGTTCATGATGAATTCCGTCTCGGCATGCACTCGACCAGGAGCATCTGGGCCACCACCTGACGTAAGAGCCTCACCAATACCGCCATAGTCAATCGTGACGGTGCCTAACTGATTCCAGCGCACATCTTGGCCGATGGTGCTGGCATGGTGACCAAAGTGTTTGAGCTGATAGGACATGAACGGCAGACCCACGGCAGCCCTGAGCATCTGGTTCGCTAACGAATGTCTGAGCGTGTATGGCGATACTTCGATCTCCTCATACTCTTCGACGGTCAAGGTTTTAGACAAAAATGCGCAAAGCTGATGATCTAGACCAGACCCGCTCAGCGAATTCGCCTCATGCTGCATGCCCGGCTTGATGGTATTCATGTTTGAGAAGAGGTATGGATTCTGCTTGAACCGGTTCAAGATCTGTAGTGCCTTTACCGCGTCCTTGACGATTGGAATTGCAACCCACATATCGTCAAAGAGTTTCCTGACGGCCTCTCGATTTTTGATGACCCTGCTGGTGATGAGATCGTGTCCAAATTCGTCGACCGTCAGACAGTCATCAATCAAGCAGCCGGAAAGCTCGGACGGCCTCATACCGGTGTACTGACCGATGATGTAACTTGCGCTGTTGCTGATGTGTGTCAGGTACTCATACAGGTCGTTGTCCATCGGGGCGCGAGTCAATTTACACAGCGCTTCTTTGTCCTTGAGCATGCCAAGGTTTTGAGGCGACCAAAAAACAGGCTCTAGGTTATACAAGTAAGGCTCCACTTCGAGTCCTGTATAACCGCGCGAGGTCAGGCGTATTGCCACATAAATGTCGTAATTTCTCCGCGTGATCTTGGCTTTCTTAGCCTGGTCATAGCCCATCATATCGATCCGGCTCAGCGTATCCTGATCCGAGATGTCCTCTTTCAGCGCTTTAAGGAAATCTACAACTGCGAAAGATCCTTCTCGGGAGCTCTTCTCGAAAATTTTGCTGCTGAACCATTTGCTTCTGGTACGGGTTTGTTTATTTTTGACGCTGTTTTGCTTCCACCCAAGATTCTCAAGGTCGACGTACACCAACGGCCTGGGAAAAAGATTTTCGACAAGGAAGTGAGACCTGAGAACCTGGAAACCATTGAGCATCACTCCCCGGAATGCTCGGTCGAAGACCTCAGCCTCAGTCCGGTAATCTTGGTCGGTAAAGTCTGCGAGGCTGAAATGCGATCCTTCGAAGAAGCGATCCCCATGCTCCACTCGCTTGCGTGCGCACATCTGATTGATAAACGGGATCACAGATTTGAAGATATCCAACACGGTATGGGGTTTGTAGCTTCTAGGCTTCTTGGTATGGCGAAGAGCTCCAGGGATCTCCAACATGCAAAGGATAGCGATCTTCAGTTCGAAAAGAATTGTGCTGTTCAGGCTCTCATAGATTCCGAAGTCAATCCGGGATTTTGAGCCCTGTATGTCTCTTGCCAAGATATGAGACTCACCGTTGAAGTCCCAGATCAAATGCTTCACGAGGCTCAACTTGCTGGCAGGAAGGTTCATCAGTGCTTCGAGCAACTCAAGTGCGCTCACTCCATCGTTGGAATGAGAGATAGCCACAATGAGCTCATTGCCTAAATAGCCCAAGAACCGCTCACGTACCGCTTTGATCTTGTAAATGAGCTTATCGAATCCAAGGTTCATAGGGAAACTGCCTCAATCATCGGGTTAGTGACGATGTGCTCTGCCAACCGGCGAGCCTCCTCCAGCTGCTCCGCCGTGAACCCCTGCTCGGAAGGCGTGAGAATGCTGTTCAGTACCTCCAGATTTTCACGGATGACACTGCCGTATGGTGTTTCTGCGACATTGGTGGTGGACATAATCGAAATGTAGTCCCACTGCATCGCAAATAGGTCTGGCAGGTTGGATACGGTGATGATGGAGTTGCTGCATGACAAGCACTTGTTCAGCAGCGAGCACTTACTGCCTTTTTTGTAGCTCGGCAGCTTTGTGATTTCATCAGGAGGATTTAGGGCGTCCCTGCAACTGACCAAACCTGTCTTAATGATCACCGGTGACGAACTTGTACCTGAGGTACTTGGCTTCTGCTTGGTCGCCGATTTAGCATCCTGGATGATCGTACCTTTGTGAATCTCGGTAAGAGCTTTGGAGTTGACCTCTCGAGCCGTCTTGTTGAATTCCAACTTATCGAGATAATTGATAGTGGTTTTGTGGGATCCGTGACCAAGAATCACTTGGATTTCCCTGATTGAGACGCCCTGCTCAACAAGATCCGCCACAAGACTGGGCCGGAGTCGAGAAGCCGAGATATTCAGATCCTCACCTCCCTCAGTTTTGAAGTTGTGATCCTTGGCAAACTGGTTCATCACATTGTTGATAAGTGTGGAGTTTTCGAACGACTTCACCTTCCTGAATTCGCTTTGTTTCTGGGACTCGTAAATGAACAGTCTTTCTTTGACAGAGCTTTCGGCGAGCTCTCGAATGTGCCGAGTCAGATGAGCGACCTCGCTGAAGATCTTCCTGACCTCCATGCTTTGTGCCCGTGTGAGCCACGTCCAATCCGCGTACATGAGATCAAGGTGAAGAACCTTTCCTCCACCTGACCGCTCTTTCCAGTAACGAAGATAAGGGCGTTGGGTCAGTTCGTGGCTCTCTACGAAATCATCGACATCCAGGCTCTTCAGAGAGTCGGCGTTAAGGCCTGTTACCTGTGCCAAGCGAGTAATGTAAGGGGCAATCGTCCTAGATGTTATTTGGTAGATTACCCCCCAGCTGGCATAGGTTTTCGTGACCCCAAGCCCCCCGATTCTCAGTAAACGTGCGAAGCCCTGCTCGTATTTGCTCTCAGCATCCGCCGACCACCTGCTGATGGGCCGACAGTCGAGTTTGTTCTCGAAGATCCACCGAGCGTTTTCTAAGGTGGCCATACCTTTGACGATGTGTCCATTCACGTCCAACGGATCACAGCCGCCATGGAAGGAAACATACTCCTTCGCCAACTCGTTGGTCTGTTGCCGTTCCATGTCACAGGCTTTCTGGATCGCCGTCCTTGTAAACTTAGGGTAAGGGCGATACATATCGGTCTGCCGACCGGTGTCGAATCCCTGCACATCAATAAAAGATGAAAGGCCAAAGCCTCGAATCTTCACTGTGCGCTTTAACATTGAACGGACTGCCGACAAAACCCCATTAGCATAATTCGACGTTAGGGTGCCCGATTCCATTTGGTCGACAAGGTACTTCCTGAATCGCGTTAAGTAGTGGGCCGTGACGTATTCCCGAGGATCCTCACCTCCCTTAAAACCTACCTCGGTCAAATGCATGGACATCTGCCGGAAGGCGTCACTGTATTTTTGCTGACCGGATGAGGATTTCGATTTCATCGACGCGGCGGCGAACATATGCAGAAGCTTGCTGAAGGGGCGACCCGAGTCTTCCGCCAGATCACCGAACTTCGAAAGCCCAACCAGCCTTAGCTGAGAGAGCGCCTTGGTAATAGAGTCTTTTGGCGTTGCTTCTTGTTTTTTCTGCCCAGCTTCAGCCGTCCGCTCTTTGCAGTTCTTGTAATTAGCATTGATTACGCCAAGGTTCGTCAGGTCGAGGAGGATCTCTTGGAAGGTTTGTTCAACGATGGAGAAATTGGCGCGAGCCTGTTTCAGGTTTTTCATGCCGTCAACCTGATAAAGGCTGGCTTTCGACGAGATGGTATTGCCGAACCCTGGGATGTTTCGCTTCTCTGTCTCACTTAGGTTTTCGTACCAGCAGAGAAGTTTGCGGCGCCACTCATTCGCGATTGAGGGGTGGTCGGGGATCACGATCTTTTCCTCGATCATTCGCTGGATGATTGAGTCGAGGATGTCTTCCCTAGTGTTGAAGGTGTTGCCGCTCGTTTCCAGCTCTTTTAAGAGATACGTGTAAGCCGGCCTCAGCTTTCCCCTTTGAGAAAGCTGCACGTTCAAGAGAGATTGGCGGCTGCTTTTAATCCTTGTGGCCCAAGTCTGAATCGCCACAGTGACTTCGGATTTCAAACGTTTCGGGCGTCTGGCTTGGCTGGCGAGCTCGGCTTCGGTGTGAGCATGAGCTGCTGCTAGCTCATCGGGCGAATGATGAGTAGTGCTCATTTTTGGCTTCTTTGGGCGTACAGGTGGGCACAGAGCAGCATGAGGGTTCCTCCCGGTTTGTAGCCGGAAATGAACACCATAGCGAAGCGATGGTCAAGCAGGTTAAAGTAAAAAAGCCATGTAAATCAATGAGTTAAGGGTATGCTGTTAGCATACCCTTAAGCTAAGCCGTTGTCCTGCCAGGCTTTTTCGTCGATATGTCGTGCCCAGCTGCGTCAGAAATTGCTGGGGAGTTTTTACGGACGAAAGTAAGGGACTACGGCGAGGTCGCTGGTTTGTTCAAGTGATCGGTTCAGCGTGGAAAACTGTACTGGCGGGTGTGGTCTGAGATATCACTTTCTATCACCGGTTTTGATTCGTTTGGTCGTCCGCTCGCGCAGTGCCTGCATCTCTCCGCATTTGGTCTTGATGAGTGAGTCAGGCTTGCAGAGCTTTTGGTAGATGTCATGAGGGATCTGGGTGTAGCCCTCAGATGTCGTGGAGTGGCTGTGACCATGCCCTATCGAAAGCATTCCGAGGCGCTCGAAATAATCCTTTCCCAGATCTGGGCTTGTGAGGAGGAGATACGCCGAGCCATGACGAAATTTGTGCGCCGAGATCTTTCGCTTGGTCTTCCCGGCCTTCTGGGCCCGCTTGCTCACACGCTCAATAAGCTTTTCAACGCTCTTGGTGGTATAGGGCTTCCCATGTGAATTGAAAAACGCAGGCGTCTTACTTGGGTCTCTTATCCGCTGGCTATGTCGGTGGTAGAGCGGTGTTCTGTGATAGTTCTCGATGCGCTCCAGGGTTGTCCTACTGACGAGTGTTATCCTAGGCTTTTTTGCATTTTTTCTACCCTTGCTTCCCAAGATATGCAACGGACTGTAATCCGCATTCACCGGGATATTACTGTCAGCGGAAACATACTGGAGCTTCTGGTACTCAAGTGCATTGCGGATGTCCTGAAGCGTGATATGAGGCAGCTCAGACTCTCGAATGCCAGAGTCGTATATCAACTGCAGCATGCACCTTTCTCGTTCTGAGTGTGCATGCAAGATCAACTGTTCAAGCTCAAGCATGCTGCACGGTTGGACGATTTCTTTTGTGTGTGCCTTGCCAGGGCGAATCGGCCCGTGCTCATAAGGATTATCAGTCCGGAGAGGTGGCTGATCGTTAAGGCTGATGCTCAGGTGGTTGCTGAACAAATGATTGTATGCAGCATCTCGACCCTGCACTGTCTTGGGGGCTAGGCCCGCAGCATCCAGACGACCCAAGTACACTTCGAGATTACCTAATCCGATACTCAGTAGGAGGTCGTCTCTGACGGTGGTCTCGTACTCAGGCTTTCTCCTCTGGTCATCTAGCAGGTAAGAGATACGCCTTGCATAGGACACAACGGTTTTGTCCGCGAGTAAGGTGTTTCTGTAGTTCCGGCAAAGGTAGGAGGACACCAAGGGAAGAAGCTGTTCATCGTTACCGATCAACGCGCACCCTGTCACTTTCACGCTTGGTTCACTGCCCTCTGGCTGAGCTAAGAATTGCTCACGGTATGGGCCGCTGGCGAGGATTGAATTGCTAAGGTCGAGCTCTCTTTCTCGTACAGCAACCACTTTCATGATCTGACGCCCCACTCATCAACTCAGAATGTCTAGTGTGGAGTATGACTCACGGATTAGATTCTGGATGGACTCGAGGCGAGTGCGCCTAGTGATTGTGCACTTCAGTGTAGGGGGGTAGAAATCACCGCTTCCGCCGCATGGTCGGTGCCGATCACCAGGCCACCGGCCGCGCCAGCGATGGTGTACTGCGCCACCATACGCATGCGCGCCTTGGTGTTGCCCAGCACGAAGTCACGGGACGCCGCGGCCTTGCCTTCAAAGGCGGCCACTTCATTGGCCAGGGCTTTAACCGCCGGGCCGATGTTCACGGTGTGACGTTCATCCGGCTCGATAAAGTCCACCGAGGCCTGGGCGTCGTGCTCGTCGAACTGGGTTTCGTAGGGCAGGCGCACGGCGATAAAGCGGTACGCCTCATCGCCGGTGCTGGCGCGCAGTTCCTGCACCGCACGTTGGGCCAACAGGCCTGCGGTCAGGGAGTCGACACCACCACTGATGCCGAGCACCAGGGTCTTGAGCCCGGAATTGCGCAGGCAGTCCTGGATAAAGGCCACGCGCCGGGCAACCTCGGCTTCGAGTGCGGCCTGGTCCTTGAACGGGGCTTGCACCTTGAGCTGTTGTGCAATCTCACGCTGTACGGCTTGCATGATTCACTCCTTGCTGGATAGGGCAGGTACTTTGAAAACGTGACGCAAATAGGCGACAAAATTCGGGTCGGTGCAATGGGTCTTGCCCGCTTCATCGGAGATCTTCGCGACGGGCTGGCCATTGCAGGCGGTCATTTTAAGCACGATGCTCATCGGTTCCACCCCTGGAATATCACAGGTCAGGTTGGTGCCGATGCCAAAGCTCACATTAATGCGACCGCGCAACGCCCGGAATATTTCCAAGGCTTTGGGCAATGTCAGACTGTCGGAGAACACCAGGGTCTTGCTCATCGGTTCGATGCCCAGCTTGTGGTAGTGAGCGATGGCTTTTTCTGCCCACTGGATCGGATCACCGGAGTCATGGCGCAGGCCGTCGAACAGCTTGGCGAAGTACAAGTCGAAGTCGCCGAGGAACGCGTCGGTAGTGATGCAATCGGTGAGGGCGATACCCAGCAGGCCACGGTACTCGCGCACCCAGCAATCAAGGGCGGCGATCTGGCTGTCGATCAGACGCGGGCCGAGTTGCTGGTGGGCCATGATCCACTCATGGGCCATGGTGCCCAGCGGCTTCATATCGAACTCGCGCGCCAGGTGCACGTTGCTGGTGCCGACAAAGCGCCCAGGGAAATCGTGCTTGAGCACGCTGACCACTTCCTCCTGCACCCGGTAGGAAAAACGCCGGCGCGTGCCGAAGTCCGCCACTTGCAGCTCCGACAGCTCATCGCTGCTGGCGTTGGCGGTCAACCAGTCGAACTTGCGATACAGCTGCTCGCGGGCCTGTTCAAGGATCACGGTCTGGTAGCGGTAGCGGTTACGCACCTCGCTGACGATGGCCAGCATTGGCACTTCAAACAGGATCACATGCAGCCACGGTCCGCGCAGGCGGATAAACAACTCGCCGTTCTCGATGCCGGTTTGCACATACCGCAGGTTGAAGCGAAACAGCCCGAGGAAGCGCAGAAAATCCGGTTTCATAAAACTGATGCGTTCCAGGAAACCCAATTGATCGGGGCTCAGGCTCAGCTCGGCGAGGCGCTCGATCTGGTAACGAATCTCCGCCAGGTAAGGGCGCAGGTCTTCACTGTTACGGCAACGAAACTCCCATTCAACTTCCACGTTCGGGTAGTTGTGCAGCACCGCCTGCATCATGGTCAGCTTGTAGAAGTCGGTGTCGAGCAGGTTCTGCACGATGCGATCGGCAAACACACTCTCGCTCATAACGGGAATCTCCAGACGGGTCGGCGATGGAGGCCGGCCTTTACGCACAATTGAGGAAGGGGGTTAGTGGCGCATAGACTTGTGGGGTTTTGCCAGTGATTTTTTCAGTAAGGCCACTGGCGCCATCGCAGGCAAGCCAGCTCCCACATTTGAAGTGCATTCCAAACGGTGGGAGCTGGCTTGCCTGCGATGGCGATTCTCCAGGCGCTAAAGGACGTGCTCCATCATCCACTTCACAAACTCGCGCACCTTGGGCACCTCCGCCGAATGCTCGGGATACGCCAGGTAGTAAGCATCCTGGCTCGGCATCGCATGTTGCCAGGGGATCACCAACTTGCCCTCGGCCAATTCCTCCTCCACCAGAAAACGCGGCAACAGCGCCACGCCGCATCCCACCTGCGCCGCACGAATACACATATAAAACGTGTCGAACCGCGGCCCATGGTAGCTGTGCTCGGTATGGAAACCCTGGCTGGCGAACCAGTCATGCCAGCCTTGGGGCCGTGACGCGTTTTGCAGCAGCACCAGCTCGCTCAGTTGTGTGGGGTCGGTGAAGGGCTGGGCGGGCAGGCTGTCGGGCGAACACACCGGTACCAGCTCTTCACTGAACAATTTCAGGCTCTCGGTGCCGGGGCGTGCGCCCTGGCCGAAATAGAACGCCATGTCGGCCTTGCCTTGCAGTAACTCGTCCGGGTCCTGTTCGTTGCACAGGTCCAGGTGGATCTGCGGGTGGCGCAAACGCCAACCCTTGAGGCGCGGCACCAGCCAGCGTGCGCCAAAAGTGTAGGGCGTGGACACGCGCAGCACTTCGGTTTCACCGCCGTAGGAGCGCAGGTAGTGGGTGGACATTTCCACTTGGGTGAGGATCTTGCGCACTTCCACCAGGTACAGGTCGCCCGCCGGGGTCATCTGCAAGCGGCGGCGCACGCGGCGAAACAGCAAGTGTTGTAACAGCTCTTCCAGCTGCGCTACTTGTTTGCTCACCGCGCTTTGGGTGAGGTTCAGTTCCTCGGCGGCGCGGGTGAAGCTCAGGTGGCGGGTGGCCGCTTCGAAACACTGCAGGGCGGTGATCGAGGGCAAATATCTTTTGTTCAGCACGGCATGCCTCTTTTTATTCTTTGCATGAATAAAGGGAATGATATCTCGCCTAATCGTCGTTTGTTGGCAAGTCTTGGGCCAGCTACAAATAGGCTCAGGATCGCCGTGCAAGCAGCGGCGCGATTTTTCTACGCAGATTTGAAGGAGTGACCCATGGTTGCCGCATTGCTTGATCGTCTCGGGGTAAACCCGGCGCTGTACCAGGCTGGGAAACAACCCGTGCATTCACCGATTGATGGTAGCCGTATCGGCAGCGTCCATTGGGAAGGTGCCGCCGAGGTGGAGCAACAGGTCAGTCGCGCCGAGCATGCATTCGAAGCCTGGCGCAAAGTGCCGGCGCCGCGACGTGGCGAGCTGGTGCGCCAGTTCGGCGACGTATTGCGCGAGTACAAGGCCGACCTGGGCGAACTCGTTTCCTGGGAGGCCGGCAAGATCACCCAGGAAGGTTTGGGTGAAGTGCAGGAAATGATCGACATCTGCGACTTCGCCGTCGGCCTGTCGCGCCAGTTGTACGGCTTGACCATCGCCTCCGAGCGCCCCGGCCACCATATGCGTGAAACCTGGCACCCGCTGGGCGTGGTCGGCGTGATCAGCGCCTTCAACTTCCCCGTGGCCGTGTGGGCGTGGAACACCGCGCTGGCCTTGGTGTGCGGTAACGCGGTGATCTGGAAACCGTCGGAAAAGACCCCGCTCACTGCACTGGCCTGCCAGGCCTTGTTCGAGCGCGTACTGAAAAAAATCGACGGTGCCCCCGAGTACCTCAGCCAAGTGATCATCGGCGGCCGCGACGCCGGCGCTGCGCTGGTGGATGACCCGCGCGTCGCGCTGATCAGCGCCACCGGCAGCACGCGTATGGGCCGTGAAGTGGCACCCAAAGTCGCCGCGCGTTTCGCCCGCAGCATCCTTGAGCTGGGCGGCAACAACGCGATGATCCTCGGCCCAAGCGCCGACCTGGACATGGCCGTGCGCGCCATCCTCTTCAGCGCGGTGGGCACCGCCGGCCAACGCTGCACCACCCTGCGCCGGCTGATCGCCCATGAGTCGGTCAAGGAAGAAATCGTCACCCGCCTCAAGGCCGCCTATTCCAAAGTGCGCATCGGCCACCCACTGGAAGGCAACCTGATCGGCCCGCTGATCGACAAGCACAGTTTCGACAACATGCAGGACGCCCTTGAGCAAGCCTTGAGCGAAGGCGGCAAGGTGTTCGGCGGCAAGCGCCAACTGCAAGACAAATTCCCCAACGCCTACTACGTATCGCCGGCCATCGTGGAAATGCCCGAGCAAAGCGACGTGGTGTGCAGCGAAACCTTCGCGCCGATTCTTTACGTGGTCGGCTACACCGACTTCGCCGAAGCCCTGCGCCTGAACAACGCCGTGCCACAAGGCTTGTCATCCTGCATCTTCACCACTGACGTGCGTGAAGCCGAGCAGTTCATGTCGGCGGTGGGCAGCGACTGTGGCATTGCCAACGTCAACATCGGCCCGAGCGGCGCGGAGATCGGTGGCGCGTTCGGGGGTGAAAAAGAAACCGGCGGCGGGCGTGAATCGGGCTCGGATGCGTGGCGCGGGTATATGCGCAGGCAGACCAATACCGTGAACTACTCGCTGGAGCTGCCGTTGGCACAAGGCATCACGTTCGACTGACCAGACTGATCGTTCCCACGCTCTGCGTGGGAACGCATTCTGTGACGCTCCGCGTCACGACAATGCGGACGCGGAGCGTCCAAGGCTACATTCCCACGCAGAGCGTGGGAACGAGCGGTGGTGAATTCATCCCGGAGTCTGGCAATGGCACTGCGCGAAACATGTTTATGGGAACACCTCACTCCAGGCCGCCCCGACCGAGCCGCGCTCAAGGGCGCGGTCAAGGTGGATGTGTGCGTGATCGGCGCTGGCATCACCGGTTTGTCGGCGGCCATTCATTTGCTGGAACAGGGTAAAAGCGTCGCCTTACTGGAGGCCCATCGCACCGGCCACGGTGGTTCGGGGCGCAACGTCGGGCTGGTCAACGCCGGCCTGTGGATTCCACCGGACGAGATCGAGGCCGGTTTCGGCACGGCGGTGGGCAGCCAGCTCAACCGCATGTTGGGTGCGGCGCCGTCCCTGGTGTTCAGCCTGATCGACAAGTACAACATCGACTGCCAATTGCGCCGTGAAGGCACCTTGCACATGGCGCACAACGCCCGTGGCGAGGCGGATTTGCGCAGCCGTGAGGAGCAGTGGAAACGCCGTGGCGCACCGGTTGAGTTACTCACCGGCCAGGCCTGCGAGCAGGCCACCGGTACCCGGAAAATCGCCGCCGCGTTGCTGGATCGGCGCGCCGGCATCTTGAACCCCATGGCCTACACCACTGGGTTGGCGAATGCCGCCGCAGCGTTGGGCGGGCAGTTGTTCGATCATTCCCCGGTCACCCAGCTTGAACGCCAAGGCGCCGATTGGTCGGTGCAGACCGCCGAGGGCGCGGTGCAGGCCGCGCAGGTGGTGATCGCCTCCAACGCCTACACCGAAGGCGAATGGACCGAACTGCGGCGTAACTTCTTCCCCGGCTATTACTATCAGGTGGCCTCGGCGCCGCTGACCGATGACGCGGCCAAGCAGATCCTCCCCGGCGGCCAGGGTTCGTGGGACACGCGCCAGGTCCTGAGCAGCATTCGCCGCGATGCCGATGGCCGCCTGTTGCTGGGCAGCCTGGGTAACGGCAACCAGAAACCGGCGTGGTTCCTCAAGGCGTGGGCCGATCGGGTGCAGCAACACTACTTCCCGTACCTCAAACCGGTGCAGTGGGAATACACCTGGACCGGCTGCATCGCATTCACTCCCGACCACTTGATGCGCCTGTTCGAACCGGCCCCCGGCCTGGTGGCGGTTACCGGTTATAACGGACGCGGGGTGACCACCGGCAGCGTGGTGGGCAAGGCGTTTGCCGACTACCTGTGTCACCAGGACACCCAAGCCTTGCCGATCCCTTTTACGCCCATGCAACCCTTGGCCGCGGTGGGCTTGCGCAGCTGCCTGTATGAAGCCGGCTTCTCGCTCTATCACGCCGGGCAATGCCTGAGGATCGTGATCTGATCAGCGAAATACCCCTCAAAAGCCTGCGTTTTCTTAGCAGGCTACCCATCTGTATTGGTGCAAGTCGTAGCAATCACGCACTGTAAATGTGCAGTTCCGTTACGCACATTGTTACAGCTGCAGGAACTGTCGTTTATGCCTGTGGTTGCAGGTGCGACCTGCCAGGGTTGTACTTTTTTGAAGTGTTGGTTGCACCTCTAGACGCTAGACGGTTGCACGTCCTGGCAAAAGGCGTCGAAACGCCTGTAATAACAATGACACCGTGTCTTTTTGAAGAATAAAAAAGTAATGGCACGCGGCTTGCTCTGAGCTTTCGGTGAAAGGTTTGAATGCAAGTTGTCGTGCCAAAAATCAAAAATATCGGAGCACCACTCATGTCCCAGACGTTTTACAAGAAAGGTTTTCTGGCCCTCGCCGTTGCTGCGGCGCTGGGTGTTTCTACGTTTGTTCAAGCTGATGTGAAAATTGGTGTGGCGGGCCCGATGACGGGTGCCAACGCCGCTTTCGGTGAGCAGTACATGAAGGGTGCCCAGGCGGCAGCCGACGTTATCAACAAGGCCGGCGGCATCAACGGTGAGCAGATCAAGCTGGTGGCGGGCGATGACGCCTGCGAGCCCAAGCAGGCCGTGGCCGTGGCCAACCGCCTGGCCGACCAGGACAAAGTGATCGGTGTGGTCGGGCACTTCTGCTCATCCAATACCATCCCGGCGTCTGAGGTTTACGACGAAGCAGGCATCATCGCCATCACCCCAGGCTCCACCAACCCACAAGTGACCGAACGCGGCCTGGGCGCCATGTTCCGTATGTGCGGGCGTGACGACCAGCAAGGCATCGTCGCCGGCGACTACATCGTCGACGTGCTCAAGGGCAAGAAAGTCGCGGTGATCAACGACAAGGACACCTACGGCAAAGGCCTGGCCGACGCCACCGCCGCCCAGTTGACCAAGCGCGGCGTCAAGCCGGTGCTGGAAGAGGGCCTGACCCGTGGTGAGAAAGACTTCAGCGCCCTGGTCACCAAGATCCGCTCCCTGGGCGCCGACGTTGTGTACTTCGGCGGCCTGCATCCGGAAGCCGGCCCATTGGTGCGCCAGATCCGTGAAGCGGGCTTGAAAGACGTCAAGTTCATGTCCGATGACGGCGTGGTCACCGACGAACTGGTAGCCACCGCCGGCGGTGCGCAGTACGTCGATGGTGTGTACATGACCTTCGGCGCCGACCCGCGCCTGCTGCCGGACAGCAAGACGGTGGTGGAAGAGTTCCGCAAAAACGGCACCGAGCCTGAAGGCTACACCCTGTACGCCTACGCCTCGATTCAGGCCCTGGCCGCCGGCTTCAACGGTGCCAAGTCCAACAAGGGCGAAGACGCTGCCAAGTGGCTCAAGGCCAACCCGGTTAAAACCGTCATGGGCGAAAAAGCCTGGGATGCCAAGGGCGACCTGAAAGTCTCTGACTACGTGGTTTACCAGTGGGACAAAGACGGCAAATACCATCAGTTGGAAAAGCAGAAGTAAGTACAAGCACCACGGCCCTAAGGTTAGGGGGGGCTTGTTGTGGCGAGGGAGCTTGCTCCCGCTGGAGTGCGTAGCACTCCCAACCGCTTACCGAAATACATCTGATGTATCTCGATTGCCCAGTTTGGGGCTGCTTCGCAGCCCAGCGGGAGCAAGCTCCCTCGCCACATAAGCCAGCTCCCACAGAGGGCGTGGTTGCCTGCTCTATTGCAACAAACCTGTCTTTTCCTCCAGAAGCGCCGCACACCCACCGGTGTGCAGGTGCTCACCGCGTGAGATTGCGTTATGGATGGTATTTTCCTGCAGCAACTGGTCAACGGCCTGACCCTCGGGTCGGTCTATGGCCTGATCGCCATCGGCTACACAATGGTCTATGGCATCATTGGCATGATCAACTTCGCCCACGGTGAGGTTTATATGATTTCCGCTTACCTCGCGGCGATCAGTCTGGCACTGCTGGCTTACTTCGGCATCGAATCCTTCCCGCTGCTCATTCTCGGTACCTTGATCTTCACCGTGGTCGTCACCGGCGTGTACGGTTGGGTGATTGAGCGTGTCGCCTACAAACCCCTGCGTAACTCCACCCGCCTGGCACCGCTGATCAGCGCCATCGGTATCTCCCTGATTCTGCAGAACTACGCGCAGATCGCCCAGGGCGCCAAGCAACAAGGCATTCCCACCCTGCTGGCCGGCGCCTGGCGCGTCGATATCGGCACTGGGTTCGTGCAGCTGACCTACACCAAAGTGTTCATCCTCGTGGCGGCGTTCGCCGGCATGGCCTTGCTTACCTACATCATCAAATACACCAAGCTCGGCCGCATGTGCCGCGCCACCCAGCAAGACCGCAAGATGGCCTCGATCCTGGGCATCAACACCGACCGCGTGATCTCCTACGTGTTTGTCATCGGTGCCGCCATGGCTGCCCTGGCCGGCGTGCTTATCACCCTCAATTACGGCACCTTCGACTTCTATGCCGGCTTCATCATCGGCATCAAGGCGTTTACCGCAGCGGTACTCGGCGGCATCGGCTCCCTGCCTGGGGCGATGCTGGGCGGGATCATCCTCGGTATCTCCGAGTCGCTGTTCTCGGGGTTGATCAACTCTGACTACAAAGACGTGTTCAGTTTCTCCCTGCTGGTGGTGATTCTGATTTTCCGTCCCCAGGGCCTGCTTGGTCGCCCACTCGTGGCGAAGGTGTAAACATGTCTGCTGCCAAATCCATTGATATCAAGAAAAGTGTGGTCGATACGGTCCTCGCGGGGCTGATTTCGCTGATCGTGTTCGGCCCGATTGTCGGCGTGGTGCTCGACGGCTACAGCTTCAACCTGGAACCTGCGCGGGTTGCCGTGCTGGTCGCCATCGTGATGGCCGGGCGCTTTGCCCTCAGCCTGTTCCTGCAAACACCCAAGGGCGTGAAGATCCTGCAGGGGTTCGAGAGTAGCGGCTCCGGCGTGCACGTGCTGCCACCGGATTACAAGTCGCGGCTGCGCTGGATCATACCGGCGCTGATCGTGATCGCCATCGTGTTTCCGATCTTCGCCAACAAATACCTACTCACCGTGGTGATCCTCGGGCTGATCTACGTTTTGCTCGGCCTGGGCCTGAACATCGTGGTGGGCCTGGCGGGCCTGCTCGACCTGGGTTACGTGGCCTTCTACGCCATCGGTGCCTACGGCCTGGCGCTGGGTTATCAATACCTGGGCCTGGGCTTCTGGACGGTCCTGCCACTGGCGGCCATCGCGGCGGCGTTGGCGGGGTGCATACTCGGCTTCCCGGTGCTGCGAATGCACGGTGACTACCTGGCCATCGTGACCCTGGGTTTTGGTGAAATCATTCGCCTGGTGCTCAACAACTGGCTGTCGTTCACCGGTGGCCCCAACGGTATGCCGGTGCCGTCACCGACCTTCCTGGGCCTGGAGTTCGGCAAGCGTGCAAAGGATGGCGGCATTCCGTTTCACGAGTTTTTCGGCATCGATTACAACCCCAACATCAAGTTCATGTTCATCTACATCGTGCTGTTTCTGGTGGTGCTGGCGGTGCTGTACATCAAGCATCGCCTGACGCGCATGCCGGTCGGTCGCGCGTGGGAAGCCTTGCGTGAAGATGAAATCGCCTGTCGCTCCATGGGCCTGAACCATGTGTTGGTCAAGCTCTCGGCGTTCACCATTGGGGCATCTACCGCAGGTTTGGCGGGGGTGTTTTTCGCTAGCTACCAGGGTTTCGTCAATCCATCCTCGTTTACCTTCTTCGAGTCGGCGTTGATCCTCGCCATCGTGGTGTTGGGCGGCATGGGCTCGACGGTCGGCGTGGTGATCGCCGCGTTTGTGCTGACCGTGGCGCCTGAATTGCTGCGCAGCTTCTCCGAATACCGCGTGCTGCTGTTTGGCGTGTTGATGGTGGTGATGATGATCTGGAGACCGCGTGGCTTGATTCGCATCAGCCGTACCGGTGTGACGCCACGCAAGGGGGTAGCGCCATGAGTAAGGAAGTCGTGCTGTCCGTCGAGCACCTGATGATGCACTTCGGTGGTATCAAGGCCTTGAGCGATGTAAGCCTCAAGGTTGAACGCAACTCGATCTTCGCCCTGATCGGCCCCAACGGCGCCGGCAAGACCACGGTGTTCAACTGCCTCACCGGCTTCTACAAAGCCAGTGGCGGCAAGATCGAGCTCAACGTGCGGGGCAAGCAAACCAACGTCATACAGTTGCTGGGTGAGCGCTTTGAGGCCACCGACTTCGTGTCGCCCAAAAGCTTCCTCAGCCGCGTTTACTACAAGATGTTCGGCGGCACCCACCTGGTGAACCGTGCCGGCCTGGCCCGCACTTTCCAGAACATTCGCCTGTTCAAGGAAATGTCGGTGCTGGAAAACCTGCTGGTGGCCCAGCACATGTGGGTCAACCGCAACATGCTTGCCGGCATCCTCAACACCAAGGGCTACCGCAAGGCCGAAAGCGATGCGCTGGACTGCGCGTTCTACTGGCTGGAAGTGGTCGACCTGGTGGACTGCGCCAACCGTCTGGCCGGCGAGCTCTCCTACGGCCAGCAGCGCCGCCTGGAGATCGCCCGCGCCATGTGCACGCGGCCGCAGATCATCTGCCTGGACGAACCGGCAGCGGGCCTCAACCCGCAGGAAACCGAAGCCCTCAGCGCGATGATTCGCCTGCTGCGCGACGAACACGACCTTACGGTGGTGCTGATCGAACACGATATGGGCATGGTGATGAGTATTTCCGACCACATTGTGGTGCTGGACCACGGCAACGTGATCGCCGAAGGCGGCCCGGATGCGATCCGCAACGACCCGAAAGTGATCGCCGCCTACCTGGGCGCGGACGAAGAGGAGCTGGTATGAGCGCACCTATCCTCGAAATGAAGGACCTGGACGTGTTCTACGGCCCGATCCAGGCCCTGAAAAAAGTCTCGCTGCACATCAACGAAGGCGAAACCGTCAGCCTGATCGGCTCCAATGGCGCGGGTAAGTCCACGTTGCTGATGTCGATCTTCGGTCAGCCTCGGGCCGAGTCGGGGCAGATTCTGTACAACGGCGTCGACATTACCCACAAGTCGTCCCACTACATCGCTTCCAACGGCATTGCGCAGTCGCCGGAAGGGCGGCGAGTGTTCCCCGACATGACCGTCGAGGAAAACCTGCTGATGGGCACCATCCCCATTGGCGACAAGTTCGCCAGTGAGGACATGCAGCGCATGTTCGAGCTGTTCCCCAGGCTCAAGGAACGGCGCAACCAGCGGGCGATGACCATGTCCGGTGGTGAGCAACAAATGCTCGCCATCGCCCGTGCGCTGATGAGTCGGCCCAAGCTGTTGTTGCTCGATGAGCCAAGCCTGGGGTTGGCTCCGATTGTGGTGAAGCAGATCTTTTCCACCCTGCGTGAGCTGGCGTCCACCGGGATGACCATTTTCCTGGTGGAACAGAACGCCAACCATGCGTTGCGCCTGTCGGACCGGGCGTATGTGATGGTCAATGGTGAGATTCGCCTGACAGGCACCGGCAAGGAGTTGCTGGTGAACGAGGAAGTGCGCAACGCCTACCTGGGCGGTCACTGACCCAAGATCCAGGCGCATCAACCCTGTGGAAACCGGGCCTTATGTGGGAGCCGGGCTTGCCCGCGATAGCATCACCTCGGTTTAGCTGACATACCGGGGTGGCCGCATCGCAGGCAAGCCAGCTCCCACCCATAGCCGGTTCCCACATTTGTTTTTGCGGTGTCAACAAGCCCTCCACCAAATTGTGGAAAACAAATCCAGCCCACCTCAAAAGCGCGACATATAGCCGCCGCAAATCCCTGTTTTGTCACAGTTTTGACTTGTCCCCATCCACTGTGGAACCGGCTGTGGGTAACGTGGGAGTAGCTGGCTGAAAGCCTTTAACCACGTGGCTTGTAGCGTGTTGGTTGTTTTTCGATCAGGGTATTTTTCGCGACCGTCTCAAGGGTTTGTCAACCTGTTTAAAGACACAGGTATATGAACGAAATAAGTCCTTCCAGCCTGTGGATAAGTCTGTGACTAAACTCTGGAAAGACTTGCGCAGGGGCCGGAATGACTGGCCTGGAGCCATCGTTGTGTTTTTCTGCATTTGTCAGCGGCTACATAGGCGCTCGCCCAGGTCAAGCAAAAAACTTTATAAAACCGCCTGCAACCCTTGTACACAGCGGCTTTGAGCCGTTTGCACTTGCCCCCAAAGACTGTGGGCGCAGTTGTGGATAACCTGCGCGTATATGGCTGCAAGCTACGGTTTATACGGCTTTGCGAAGATTGGTTAAAAAATGATCAGTCAGGCATGCGTGTGTGTGCACAGCGGTTGCCGCAAACGCGGCGTAAGGGCATTCTGCTGGCTGTTTTTTTCCCCGATGCCCGCAAGGAGAACACCATGTCCGACACGCTGTTTATCACTGGCGCTACTTCAGGTTTCGGCGAAGCCTGTGCCCGTCGCTTTGCCGAGGCCGGTTGGAAACTGGTGCTCACTGGTCGTCGTGCCGAGCGCTTGAACGCCTTGGTCGAAGAGCTTTCCAAGCAGACCGAAGTGCATGGCCTGGTGGTGGATGTGCGCGACCGCAAAGGCATGGAGGAGGCCATCGCCAACCTGCCGGCGTCGTTCGCCACGCTGCGCGGCCTGATCAACAACGCCGGCCTGGCCGTGGGCACCGACCCTGCGCCCAAGTGCGACCTCGACGATTGGGAAACCATGGTCGATACCAACATCAAGGGCCTGCTGACCACCACTAACCTGCTGTTGCCGCGCCTGATTGCCCATGGCCGCGGTGCCGGGATCATCAACCTGGGTTCCATCGCCGGTAACTACCCGTACCCGGGCAGCCACGTATACGGCGGTTCCAAGGCGTTCGTGAAGCAGTTTTCGCTGAACCTGCGCTGCGACTTGCAAGGCACCGGCGTGCGCGTGACCAATATCGAGCCGGGCTTGTGTGAAAGCGAGTTCTCCCTGGTGCGCTTCGGCGGTGACCAGGCGCGTTATGACGCCACCTACGCAGGTGCGGAACCGATCCAGCCGCAGGACATTGCCGATACGATTTTCTGGGTGATGAACACCCCGGCGCACGTGAACATCAACCGCCTGGAGTTGATGCCGGTGAGCCAGACCTGGGCTGGGTTTGCGATTGAGCGTGGGGCCAAGGGCTAAGCGCCTGCGCGACACACGCTGATCGTTCCCACGCTCCGCGTGGTAATGCCGCCGGGGGCGCTCTGCGCCCCGCTTTCTGCTGGTGACGCAGAGCGTCACGCGATGCATTCCCACGCGGAGCGTGGGAACGATCAGTGGTGGCAAATCGGTCAAAATGCGGCATAAGGTACACTGCCCGCCTGAAAACCCCACCGCACCCAGCGGTTTAAAGGTTTTGACAGGAGGCAATGTGAGTAACCGAGGTGAGCAGGCACTGCTCAAACAATCGACTATCCTGATGTTCGCAGTCGCGATCGCAGGGATTGTCACGGGTGTGATATCCGGCGCCCAATCCATTCTGTTCGACGGCTTTTTCTCGCTGATCGCCACCGCCATCAAGGTGCTGATGCTGATCACGGCCAAGCTGATCGCCAAGAAAAGCAACGAGCGTTTCCAATTCGGCTATTGGCACCTGGAGCCGATGGTGCTGCTGATAGAAGGCAGTTTCCTGCTGCTGATCGCCATCTACGCGTTCCTCAATGGGGTGTTCGGCATTATCAATGGCGGGCGCGAAATCGAGTTGGGGCTGGTGATCATTTATGCGGCGGTATTTACCGTCGTGGAGTTCGCGTACTTCTTTTATGTGCGCTACCGCAATCGCACACTCAAATCGTCATTGATCCAGTTCGACAACATCAGCTGGCTGGTGGACGCGATGCTGTCGGTGGGCTTGCTGATCAGCTTCCTGGCGGCGCTGTTGCTCAAGTCCCAGGGCTATGGCGAGTGGGCGGTCTACGTGGACCCGTTGATCCTGATCCTGCTGGCTCTGAGCATGCTGGCGCCGGCGTTCAAGATCCTGCGCCCGGCGCTGCGCGAAGTGTTGGGGATCGCGCCGGATCACTTGGACGACAAGGTCCGCGAGGTGATGGACGCGGCGCAGGCCAAGCATGGTTTCGACGACTACGTGTCCTATGTGCAGAAGCACGGGCGGGCGCGGTTTATCGAGATTCATGTGGTGCTGCCAGCGGATTACCCGGTGGATAACGTCGCCACCCTCGATGGGCTGCGTGAAGAGATATCCACAGGGCTGGGGGCGGCGGATGCGGCGCGGTGGTTGACGATCAGTTTTACGGGCGACCGCAAGTGGATTGCCTAAAGTCTGTTAGAGCGAGGTGAGGCTATCGCAGGCAAGCCAGCTCCCACATTTTATGTGCGAACACTATCCACTGTGGGAGCTGGCTTGCCTGCGATGGGGCCCTGCAGGTCAGCCCAGATGCTGGACCAAACCCTGATAGCAAGTCGCCAAATGATAGGGCGTAGTCGAAGGCATATCCCGTCGGCTCACTTTACCCTCGGCATCCAGGCATTCATGCCAACCCTTGGCATGCAAAAAGCGCTTTTGCAGCGCCTGCAACTGACGCTGCAGCACCGCCTCGCTGCCTGGCCGCAATGTCAGCGCCCGCAGGTACTCCGCCTGGGCCCAGATCCGTTGGGTACCGTCGCGCACCGTGCCATCCAGCGCGAGCATGCCGCTGACCGCACCGCTTAACTTATCCACACCCTTCTGCTCGGCATAGGCAAATGCCCGTGTTAGCGACCCATGCAGTGCGGTGCCGCGCAGCACAGCTGAAGACTCGAGCAAAAATAACCATTCGAACTGGTGCCCCGGCTCAAACCAGTTATCCACAGCGCCCACAGGTTTTTCCATCATCACGCCGTGCTCGCGGTCGATGAAGCGTTGCTGCATGGCCGTCGCCAGTGCCAGCAGGGCCGCTTGTACCTGGGCGTCCTCACGCACCGCGAGGGTGGCGAGGAAGCCTTCGGCCAGGTGCATCAACGGGTTTTGCAACGGGCCGGAGTCGAGCGAGGCCCAGTTGCGCTCCAGTACGGCCTCGTACAAGCCGTCACCGGTGGCAAAGCGTTGGGCGACGACTTCCAGGGCAGCGTTGAGCACCGACTCGACCAACGGCTCACGCACCTTGGCCCAGTAATGGGCGCAGGCAAAGATAATGAAAGCGTGGGTGTAGAGGTCTTTGCGCTCGTCCAGCGGCTGGCCGGCGGGGTCGATGCTGTAGAACCAGCCACCGTGTTCGGCATCATGAAAGTGCCGTTGCAGGGAGCGAAACAGCGCAGCCGCACGTTCTTCGGCGAAAGCCGCGCCGGGTTCGCCGATCAGGCTGGCGAACAGGTACAACTGCCGGGCGCAAGCCATGGCGCGATAGCGCTGTGGGGGCAGTGGCTGGTGATCGGCATCCAGTGCCTCAAAGGGCAGCGCCAGGTCGGCATTCCAGCCCGGGCCTTGCCAGAGAGGCACGATCAGGTCATGGAAGTGCGTGAGCACAGGCGTCAGGGAAGAGGGGGAAGCGATGGGCATTGGCTGGCGTCGTCACGGCAGGGGTGTAGGCGCGCATGGTAGCAGGCTGATCGTTCCCACGCTCTGCGTGGGAATGCATTTTATGACGCTCTGCGTCATGCTTTGGGACGCAGAGCGTCCTAGGCTGCATTCCCACGCGAGCGTGGGAACGATCTTTTCCTCAGCCCGCCAGCAACCACACCCCAGTCGCCGCCGAAGCCGCCCCGGCCACGCGCACCAAGGGTGCCGCAGCTGCCGGCAAAAAGCGCACCACTGCATAACCCGCAGCGTGCAACACGGCTGTTGCCCCCACGAACCCAGCCGCATACGCCCAAGGGCTGGTCATATCCGGCAGTTCCAGGCCATGGGCCACGCCGTGAAACAGCGCAAACAACGCCGTGGCGCCCACGGCCACGAACAGTGGCGGCCGCACCGCCAACGCTACCGCCAGGCCCAAGGCCAGCACCGATGCAGCAATCCCGCCTTCCAGCGCCGGCAATTGCAGCCCTTCGAAACCCAATACCCCGCCGATCAGCATGGTGCCGACAAAGGTGCACGGCAGCGCCCAGCGCGCGGCGCCTTTTTGCTGGGCCGCCCAGAGGCCCACCGCAAGCATGGCCAGCAAGTGATCGAGGCCGCCCAGGGGGTGGCTGATACCGGCCACCAGGCCATTGTCGCCATGTCCCGGATGGGCGAAGGCCAAGGCAGGGGCGAGCAGCAGCGCGGCGGCGGCGAAAAGTCTGTTGAGTCTCATGGACAGGTTCCTTATGGGTTGATCAGGCGGCGGTCAGCAGGCCCTGGCGTTCGATGAAGGCGACGATGTCGTCCAGGCCGACCCCGGTCTTTTGGTTGCTGAACACAAAGGGTTTGCCGTTGCGCATGCGCCGGGTGTCGCTGTTCATCAGTTCCAGCGAGGCACCCACCAGCGGGGCCAGGTCAATCTTGTTGATCACCAGCAGGTCGGATTTGCAAATACCGGGCCCGCCCTTGCGCGGCAGTTTGTCGCCCGCAGAGACATCAATCACATAGATGGTCAGGTCCGACAGTTCCGGGCTGAAGGTGGCCGACAGGTTGTCGCCGCCGGACTCCACCAGAATCAGGTCCAGGCCGGGAAAACGGCGGTTGAGTTGGTCTACGGCCTCCAGGTTGATCGAGGCATCTTCGCGAATCGCCGTGTGTGGGCAGCCACCGGTTTCCACGCCGATGATGCGCTCCGGCGCCAGGGCCTGGTTACGCACCAGGAAGTCGGCGTCTTCACGGGTGTAGATGTCGTTGGTGACCACCGCCAGGTTGTAGCGATCGCGCAGCGCCAGGCACAGGGCCAGGGTCAGGGCGGTCTTGCCCGAGCCTACCGGGCCGCCGATACCGACGCGCAGGGGTTGTGTGTTCATGTGCTTCTCCAGAATCAGGAACGGAACAGGCGGCTGTACTGGCGCTCGTGGGCCATGCACGCCAGGGACAGGCCAAAAGCGGCGCTGCCCAAATGGTTAGGGTTAATGCGTTCGGCATCCTGCTGTGCTTGTTGCAGCAGCGGCAGCAGTTCGCTGGTCAACCGCTGGGCCGCTTGCTGGCCCAATGGCAGGGTTTTCATCAGTACCGCCAGTTGGTTTTCCAGCCAGCTCCATAGCCAGGCGGCAAGAGCATCGCCGGGGTTGATGTGCCAGGCGCGCGCGGCCAAGGCCCAGCCCAGGGCCAGATGCGGTTCGTCGCGTTGTGCAAGAAAATCACGGGCGCTGTCGTCCAGTTCCGGCAAGCCGTTGAGCAGTTGTTGCAGGGAATAGCCCATCTGACGACTCTCCTGATACAGCTCCCGGGTCTCACGGCTGGCGCGATGCTCGTCGCACCACTGCGCCAATTGGGCCCAGTCCTGTTCGACGGCTGCACGGCAGTGGGCGAGCAGCAGCGGGGCTTCGAAACGCGCCAGGTTGAGCAGCAACTGGTCACTGATCCAGCGCCGGGCGCTCGCGGCATCCTGCACGCGGCCGTTGTCCACCGCCATTTCCAGGCCTTGGGAATAGCTGTAGCCGCCAATCGGCAGTTGCGGACTGGCCAGGCGCAGCAGCGCCCAGGCTGGGTTCATAGACGCACGCCGAACTGATGCAGCTTGGGCGCGTAGTTGAAGTCTTCATCACCATGCCGTGAATGATGATGGCCGCCGCCATAGGCGCCGTGCTCGGGTTGAAACGGCGCCTCGAGGGTCTGCGCATCGGCACCCAGTTGCTCGAGCATGGCCTTGAGCACGTAGTCATCGAGTAGGCGCAGCCAGCCGTCACCGACTTGCAGGGCCACATGGCGGTTGCCCAGATGATACGCGGCACGGGTGAGCTCGAAGGCGTTGCGGCAGGTGACGTGCAGCAGTTGTTCAGGGCGGGCGCATACCCGTACGACGCGTCCGTCTTCTGCCTGCAGGAATTCACCATCGTGCAAGGGCGGCTGGCCCCGCTCCAAAAACAGGCCGACGTCTTCACCGTCGGCACTGAAACAGCGCAGGCGGCTTTTGCTGCGGGCTTCGAAGTTGAGCAGCAACTCGGCGGCCCAGAGGGCTTGGGGGGCGATTCGGCGGTGTATCACCAGCATCAGAGAGCTTCCAACTGTGAGCGATGAAAGACCTAGAGCAAGGGGCTTGCCAATCAGGGAATCGAGTAGGAATTCCCTGTAGTCAGGCAGGCATGCTGCTCAATAGGGCGTCGGATGATTTCCGCGCGTGTATCAATTTGGTGCGTGCCGAGGTTTATAGCACCGGGGAAGGGCATTCTGCGTTGATGGCGCCGCTCAGTTTGATGAAGTTTCTTTCATCTTTTTCTTTGTTGGTGTTTTTTTAGGATTTTTCCTACGAGTCATCAGGATTTGGAGCTCATGAAATTACCTGCGGGTTCTTTAGGCTATGCGGCCTGTTTAATTCCACCGCGACGTTCATCATGCTTCGATCAATTTTTTGTGTATGCCTTGTCAGCCTGACCTGCTTTATTTCATCGGCAAAGGCCAATTTTCAACCCCGCGCCACCTTCAGCTCTTCGCTGCAAAGCATCAAGCCGGCCTCTATCGACGATGTCATTGATCGCGCCCATGAGTTGCTGGGTACGCCCTATAAGTGGGGCGGCACATCGGCAGAGCAGGGCTTCGATTGCAGTAGCTTCCTGGTGTACTTGTTCAAGACCCAAGCCAATATCCAGCTACCCCGCACCACTGCCGCCATGCACCGCTCATCGGCGGCGACCATCAAACGCAGTGCTTTAAAGCCAGGGGATGCAGTGTTTTTCAAAGGCAACGGGCGGGGCCAGGTCAGCCATGTCGGCCTTTATATCGGCCAGGGCAAATTCATCCATTCGCCGCGTACCGGCAAAACCATCCGTATCGATTCATTGAGCAATAGCTACTGGAACAAGCACTACACCACCGCCAAACGGTTCCACACGGCGGGTTGATTGACTTACTCGGTGCTGCCCAGCCCTTGCCAATGTTTGAGGCCGATAAAGATAAAGCGCAGTTGCTGGGTGATTTTCGCCTGGGGCGTAAGGTGGGCCGGCAAGGCGTGGGCCGGTGGGTCGATGATATCGGGCAGGGTGGCGAACACACTCTTGACGATCAGGTCGGCCATCACGTGCAAACCTTCGGCATCCAAGTGCTGAAGTTTGGGCATCAGTGTCAGGTCGGCGGCCAGGTCGCGAGTGATGTCTTCGCGCAGGGCGGCGATGGCTTGGCGCACGGCCAGACAGCCGCCGTACTGTTCGCGAGCCAGGAACAGGAACTGAGAACGGTTGGCCGAAACCACATCGAGAAAGATGCGTACCGATGCATCGATAATGCCGCCCATCACGAATTCGTTGTGGCGCACCAGGCGAATCGTGGCGCGGAAGGTCTGGCCGACCTCGCTGACCAATACCAGCCCAAGTTGGTCCATGTCGGCAAAGTGACGATAGAAACCGGTGGGCACGATACCCGCGGTCTTGGCCACTTCGCGCAGGCTCAGGCTGCCAAACCCACGGCCACACTCCATTAGATGGCGGGCTGCGTCCATCAGGGCGAGGCGGGTCTGTTGCTTCTGTTCGGCGCGGGGCAGCATGAGCGGATGAGCTTTGTCGGCAAGTACAGCGACGCACTCTAGCAAAAGCGCTTTGCCGGCGTCGAACTTGGCAGGGGCGGGGCGTGACGCGTTCTATATAAAAGCAAAAGCCCGATCGGCAGATCGGGCTTTTTTCTGGGCCACCACAGGCTTAGCTCTGTGCTTGATGCAGTTCTTGCAGACGGTCGGCACCGCCTTCAGCAACGCCTTCGGTGTAGGCGCGTTTGTTGGCTTGTTCAGCACCGCCTTCGACCAGACCTTTCTCTTGCAGGCGGTTGTAGCCATTTTCAGCTACGGCGCCTTTGGCGTAATCACGGTTTTCGTCTTCTTGCGAACCGCTGCGAGCCACGGTTTGGCTGGTTTGCACGGCTTGAGCTTTATTCTGCGGGGTGGCCTGTTCGGCAGCTGGCAGGGCAAAAGCGCTGGAAGCCAAGACAGATAACAGAACGGTAGCGAGTAATTGGCGTTTCATGATGGTTGCTCCTAGGGAGGGCGATAAAGTGGGTACAGGGCAAATGTTACCCTTGATAAGTCGATATAAAAGTTCATAAACACAATGGTAATAATCAACAGAATTGATTGTTCTCGCCGGAGGCTCTAGATCGAGCCTCTCAAGCCCGCGGCTTTGCACCGATGTGGGTATTTTCGACACGAGCCTGGGTAACAATGGTGCGTCGTCGATGGGGAAAATTGTCTGGTTGATCAGGAAAATCGCTTTTTTCGGTTAAATCCGCGGTTGCGTTAAACCCCCAGGCACTTTGCCAGTCGTAGTCCTATAAGCTGTTTAAAAGGCTGTTGCCCAGCCAGTCGTATTCAGGAGTCCTGTGCAATGACGCGCACTCGTAAAATTCTCGCTTGGAGCTGCGCCAGCTTCGTTCTGTTGATTGCCATCGTGGTACTGGTGTTGGTGTTCTTCGACTGGAACCGCATCAAGCCGCCCCTCAATGCCAAGGTCTCCGAAGAACTGCATCGTCCGTTCGCCATCAACGGCAACCTCGCCGTGGTGTGGCAGCGTGAGCCCGATGAAGGCGGCTGGCGCGCCTGGGTGCCGTGGCCCCATGTGATTGCCGAAGACCTGACTCTGGGGAACCCCGATTGGTCGAAACAACCGCAGATGGTCACGCTCAAGAAGGTTGAGCTGCGCATTTCGCCCCTGGCCTTGCTGGTGCAGCGTGTGGTGATCCCGCGCATCGACCTCACCGAACCCAGTGCCCAGTTGCAGCGCCTGGCTGATGGCCGCGCCAACTGGACGTTCAAGTTCGACCCCAAGGACCCCAACGCCGAACCGTCCAATTGGGTGGTGGATATTGGCGCCATCGGCTTCGACAAAGGCCATGTGACCCTTGACGATCAAAGCCTCAAGACCCAGTTGGATGTGATCATCGACCCGCTGGGCAAGCCGATTCCCTTCGGTGAAATCGTCGGCGATGCCGATGCCAAAAAAGCCCTGGAAAAAGGCTCGGCGCCCCAGGACTACGCGTTCGGCCTCAAGGTCAAAGGCCAGTACCACGGCCAAAAACTCGCGGGCACGGGCAAGATCGGTGGCTTGCTGGCCTTGCAGGACGCGGCCAAGCCGTTCCCGCTGCAAGCCCAAGTCAAGATCGCGGACACCAGCATCGCCCTGGCCGGCACCCTGACCGACCCGCTGAACCTCGGTGCCCTGGACCTGCGCCTGAAACTGTCGGGCAGCAGCCTGGGCAATCTCTATCCGTTGACCGGCGTGACCCTGCCGGATTCGCCGGCCTATTCCACTGACGGCCACCTGATCGCCAAACTGCATGAGGCCAGCGGCGCCTCCTTTCGCTACGAGAACTTCAACGGCAAGATCGGCAACAGCGACATCCACGGCGACCTGGCCTATGTTGCCAGCCAGCCACGGCCCAAGCTCAGCGGCGCGCTGGTGTCCAACCAACTGCTGATGGATGACCTGGCGCCGCTGATTGGCGCAGATTCCAATGCCGAGCGAAAAGCCCGTGGCGGTGAAAGCAAGCAACCGGCGACCAAAGTGCTGCCGGTTGAAGAGTTCCGCACCGAACGCTGGCGCGAGATGGATGCCGATGTGGAGTTCACCGGCAAGCGTATCGTGCACAGTGCCGACTTGCCCTTTACCGACCTCTACACCCACCTGGTGCTCAACGACGGCCAACTGAGCCTTGAACCCCTGCGCTTTGGCGTGGCCGGTGGGAAGCTCGATGCGCAGATTCGCTTGAACGGCCGCACTACGCCGATGGAGGGCCGCGCCAGGCTGACGGCGCGCAACTTCAAGCTCAAGCAGCTGTTCCCGACTTTCGAACCGATGAAAACCAGCTTCGGTGAACTCAACGGCGATGCCGATATTTCCGGGCGCGGCAACTCGGTGGCCGCACTGTTGGGCACGTCCAACGGTGACCTGAAGATGCTCATCAACGATGGCGCCATCAGCCGAAGCCTGATGGAAATCGCAGGGCTCAACGTGGGCAACTACGTGGTGGGCCGTCTGTTCGGCGACGAGGAAGTGAAGATTAACTGCGCAGCGGCGGACTTCGGCATCAAGACGGGCCTGGCGACCACGCGGCTGTTTGTGTTCGATACCGAGAACGCGATCATCTACATCGACGGCACCGCAAATATGGCCACCGAGCAGTTGGACCTGACCATCACGCCGGAATCCAAGGGCTTTCGCCTGTTCTCCCTGCGTTCACCGCTCTACGTCAATGGACCTTTCATCAAGCCCAATGCTGGCGTGAAAGCCATTCCGTTGGCGCTACGCGGTGCGGGCATGGTCGCCCTCGGCGTGATCGCCGGGCCTGCTGCTGGCTTGCTCGCCTTGGTTGCCCCAAGCGGTGGCGAGCCCAATGAGTGCGCACCGTTGCTGCAACAGATGAAGGAAGGCAAGGCGCCCAAGACCGTGAAGTAACTGTGGGAGCGGGCTTGCTCGCGATAGCGGAGTATCAGTCAATGATTTATCAACTGATCCAACGCTATCGCGAGCAAGCCCGCTCCCACAGGGGGATGTTGCGGTGTTAGTTATTACAGATCCTGCAGAATATCCGCCATATCGTCGGCGTGTTCTTCTTCCTGAGCCAGGATGTCTTCGAAGATGCGACGGGTAGTCGGGTCTTTGTCACCGATGTACTGGATGATCTCGCGGTAGCTGTCTACCGCGATCCGCTCGGCCACCAGGTCTTCGTAGACCATTTCCTTCAAGGTGTTGCCCGCCACGTATTGCGCATGGGAGTTTTTCGACAGCAGGTCGGGGTTGAACTCCGGCTCGCCGCCCAGTTGCACGATACGCTCGGCCAGTTTGTCAGCGTGCTCGGCTTCCTGGGTCGCATGTTCCAGGAACTCATCGGCAGCCACGCTGGCCTTGAGGCCGTTGGCCATGAAGTAGTGACGCTTGTAGCGCAGCACGCAGACCAGTTCGGTGGCCAGCGACTCGTTGAGCAGGCGGATGATTTCTTCGCGGTCGGCGTCATAGCCTTCGGTCACGGCGCCGTTTTCGACGTTCTGGCGGGCGCGGCTGCGCAGGGTTGCAACGTCAGTCAATCGTGCTTCAGTCATTTCAATCTCCTGGGGCTAATCCGGTTGTACGCCACGCTCTGCCGGCGTGATCGCTATTGGTTGTGAGTCCCGGGCCAGGCGAAAAGTTTTATCGGATTTAACAGGATGTGTCCTGAGGGCGTCTGACCGGTGTGGTCCAACGCTCTGACAGAATTACTCCACCCAGGGTCAGCAAGCCCCCCACCAGGTGATACAGCGCCAACTCCTCCTTCAGCACCACGGCTGCAATCAGCGCGGTAATCAACGGCAGCAGGTTGAAAAACAGTGTGGTACGGCTTGGCCCCAGGGTCTTGACCGAGTGCATCCACGCCAGCGGTGCCAGCATCGAAGCCAGCAGGCAGGCATATAGCACCAGCGGAATATTCGCCCAGCCCAAACCGGCCTTGGCCGAGAACAGATACAGCGGCAGCAGCACCACCACCGCGACCAGCACCTGCAAATACAGCAGCACCAAGGGCGGCAGGCGCAGTTGCCATTTTTTCAGCAGGGTGCTGTAGACCGCATAAGCCAGGGTCGCCACCAGCATCATGCCGTCGCCCAGGTTGACCCCATGTTGCAGCAAGGCGCCCAGGCTGCCGGCCGACACCACCACTACCACGCCTGCGAACGACAGCACCGCGCCGGTCAGCGCGCCAAAGGTCAGGCGTTGGCCGAGGCTGATAATCGCGGCGGTCAACGCCATCAGTGGCATCAGCGAGAGGATGATGCCCATGTTGGTGGCACTGGTCAGCGTTGCGGCGTAGTAGGCCAGGCTTTGATACACCGCCATGCCGAGTACGCCGAGGATAAAGATCTTGCCCAGGTTGGGGCGGATCTGCGGCCAGTGGGCGATCACCGGCTTGAGCATGAACGGCGTGAACAGCAACGCAGCGAACAGCCAGCGGTAAAAGCCGATTTCAGCCGGGAAGATCGAGCCCACGGCCAATTTGTTGACCACGGTGTTGCCGGCCCAGATAAAGATAGCCAGCAGCGGATACGCGTATTGCATTGAAAAGAAATCCAGTGTGTTGACGAGGCAGGATTATCCTCTGTCTGGATCGAAGCCTATACTGCGATCCAGACAACTGAGCGCTGAATCCAGACAATATGTCCCGACATACCGTGCGCCTGCCCGATTTTGCCCGCCTGCCAAGCCCGGTGTACTTTCGGTATTCCGATTTTGCCCCGGACACCGAATGCACCCCGCACCAGCACACCTGGGGCTCGCTGGATTACTCGGCCAGCGGTGTGATGCGCATGGAAGTGGCGGGCAATCGCTTCATGTCGCCACCGCAATACGCGGTGTGGGTGCCGCCGCATACTGAGCACAGCTCCTACAATGCCGAGGCGATTGTCTACCACTCCGTAGGGCTGGCGCCGCAGCTGTGCGAGCAGTTGCCACAGCAGCCTTGCACGCTGGCGATCAGCGACATTCTCAAGGCGATCCTCAAGGATTTCGCCCTGCGCGATGTCAATGCACCGCGCACCGACGCCGACATCCGCCTGGCCCAGGTGCTGGTGGACCAGCTCAGGCAGGCGCCGGTCCACGACTGCTTCCTGCCCTACGCCCGCCACCCGGGATTGCTTGGGGTCTTGGAGGGCATGCAGGCAGAGCCGGGAGACAACCGCCCTCTGGCGCAATGGGCCGAGCAGGTGCATGTGAGCGAGCGCACCCTGGCGCGCCAGTTTGTGCGCGAGCTGGGCATGAGCTTTGGCGAATGGCGCCAGCGCCTGCGCTACCTGGCGGCCATCGAGGCACTGGACAGCGACCGCAGTGTGCAACACGTGGCGTTTGATCTGGGCTACAGCACCGCCTCGGCGTTTATCGCCATGTTCCAACGCCACGCCGGCTGCACGCCGGAGCAATACCGGCGGGCGAATATTCGTGGCCGGTGAAGTTGTAACAGGTTTTGACTACACTGCGCTGTAGGTCGTGCCCGTCGGCACGGTAACAGGGAGAAAACTCCATGAAGATGCTGCGTATTCCGTTGTTGATGATGGGCCTGCTGATGTGTGCTCAGGGTTTTGCCGCCACTGCCCAGCAGAACAAAATGACCACCTGCAATGCCGAGGCCACCACCAAGACGCTCAAGGGCGATGACCGTAAGGCCTTCATGAAGACCTGCCTGTCGGCACCTGCCGCCAACGACGCCAAGACCCTGACCCCGCAGCAGCAGAAGATGAAAGACTGCAATGCGTCGGCGAAAACCAAGGCGTTGACCGGTGATGCGCGCAAGACATTCATGAGCACCTGCCTGAAGAAATAATAGCCCCGGGCCATAGAAGGCTGCGACACTCGCACACAGCCCCTTTGTAGGAGCGAGCTTGCTCGCGAAAACGTGAACGATCACACGGGCGCCCTGACTAAACGAGGCGCTCTTGCGTTTTTCGCGAGCAAGCTCGCTCCTACAACATCCTTCAACGCCGTTTGTTTTGAGGCTGTATGCCAACGTTTTCTCAGCGTCATGTGTTGTTGCTGTCCAGCTACATCATCATTTTCGGCGGGTTGCTGCTGGTACTGCCGCTGAAATTGCTGCCCAGTCTGCTGGCCGGCCTGTTGGTCTATGAACTGGTCAACATGCTCACCCCTCAACTGCAACGCCTGATCGAAGGCCGGCGCGCGCGTTGGCTGGCGGTGGCCTTGCTGGGCACCTTGATCGTCAGCGTGTTGGCCTTGATCTTCGCTGGCGCCATCAGCTTCCTGCTCCACGAAGCGGAAAACCCGGGGGCTTCCCTGGACAAATTCATGGGCGTGGTCGACCGCGCGCGCGGTCAATTACCGCCGTCCATCGACGCCTATTTGCCCGCCAGCGCCGCGGAGTTTCGCGTGGCCATTGGCGATTGGCTAAGCAAGCACTTGAGCGAACTGCAACTGGTCGGCAAAGACGCCGCCCACATGTTCGTCACCTTGCTGATCGGCATGGTGCTGGGTGCGATCATCGCCTTGCAGCGCGTGCCCGACCTGACCAAGCGCAAACCCTTGGCCGCCGCGCTGTTCGACCGCCTGCACCTGCTGGTCCAGGCGTTTCGCAATATCGTGTTCGCCCAGATCAAGATCGCCGCGCTCAACACCGCCTTCACCGCGGTGTTCCTGGCAGTGGTGCTGCCGTTATGCGGCATTCACCTGCCGTTGACCAAGACCCTGATCGTGCTGACCTTCCTGCTCGGTCTGCTGCCAGTGATTGGCAACCTGATCTCCAACACCCTGATCACCATCGTGGCGCTGTCGCTGTCGATCTGGGTGGCGGTGGCGGCACTGGGGTATTTGATCGTGATCCACAAGGTCGAGTACTTCCTCAACGCGCGAATCGTCGGCGGGCAGATCAGTGCCAAGTCATGGGAGTTGTTGTTGGCGATGCTGGTGTTTGAGGCAGCGTTCGGCCTGCCGGGGGTGGTGGCGGGGCCGATTTACTATGCCTATCTGAAGAGCGAGCTGAAGCTGGGTGGGATGGTTTAAGCCTTGTGTCGCCTGGGCTGACGCCATCGCGGGCAAGCCCGCTCCCACGTTGAAATGCGATCACCTGGGGGAGCTGGCTTGCCTGCGATGACGGCCTCACAGCCGGCCCCTATCTATCTGACGCCCCGCGATCAAACTGTGGGAGCGGGCTTGCTCGCGAAGGCGGCCTGACAGCCGACCGGGATGTTGGATTTGACCGCGTACATATCCGTTATTTAGGTAACGGCCGCTTAGGGTTACGCCCTGACGGCGTCTCACTTTTGAAAAGCCGGAATGCCGGCCCAGACAAAAGTAAGCAAAACGCTCTTGCCCCACCACTCGGCACCTCGCTTGGGCTCGGTGTGCCCGTAATTCGCCAGTGATTTGGGGGGCCGCCGCCACGCGCCATCCATGGCGCGGGGCGGCTAAACCGGCATCCCTGCCGGTTTACCCCCAAATCCCTGTCGAATTCCGGCCAGCGTGGTTTAACGGGGCGCCTAAGATCAAAAGCAGATCAAGATCAAAAGCGGCTCGCTTCGCATCGTGGTTACCGTCAAGTGGGGGCGCCACGGTGTCAGCTACAACTCAGCAACCGTAACGCTTGCTCGCCTCAATCGCCAAACCACTGCCAATGCTGCCGAAGATATTGCCTTCCACATGCCGCGCATTCGGCAGCATTGCAGAGATGCTGTGGCGCAGCGCCGGGATGCCGCTGGAGCCGCCGGTAAAGAACACCGTGTCCACCTGCGCCACGCTCACCGAGGCGTCGTTGAGCAACTGCGTGACGCTGCCGCGTACACGTTCCAGCAAGCTGTCGATGGACGACTCGAACAGTGCGCGGCTCAGGTCTACGCTCAGGCCCGCTTCGATGCGGTCCAGCGGCACGTGGCGGCTGTCTTGATGGGTGAGCTGGATCTTGGTTTCTTCCACTTCCATGGCAAGCCAGTGCCCGGCGCGCTGTTCGATCAGTTTGAACAGGCGGTCGATGCCGCCGGTGTCTTCGATGTCGTAGCGCATGCTGCCCAGGGCCAGCTGGGATTTTTGCGAGTACACCGAGTTGATGGTGTGCCAGGTGGCCAGGTTCATGTGGTGGCTGGTGGGCATGTAGGCGCCGCTCTTCATGCGGCTGCCGTAGCCGAACAGCGGCATCATGCCTTGCAGGCTGAGCTGTTTGTCGAAGTCGGTACCGCCGATGTGCACGCCGCCGGTGGCGAGGATGTCGCTCTGGCGATTGTCGTTGTGACGACGATCCGGCGACAGACGCACCAGGGAGAAGTCGGAGGTACCACCGCCGATATCGACGATCAACACCAGCTCTTCTTTCTCGATCGTCGACTCATAGTCGAACGCCGCTGCAATCGGTTCGTACTGGAACGAGATGTCCTTGAAGCCGATTTTGCGCGCCACATCCACCAGGGTGTTTTCCGCTTCCTGGTCGGCCATCGGGTCGTCATCGACGAAGAATACCGGGCGGCCCAGTACCACTTCTTCGAATTCACGACCGGCGTTTGCTTCGGCGCGGCTCTTGAGTTGGCCGATAAACAGTGCCAGCAGGTCGGTGAAGGGCATGGCAGTGCCGAGCACGCTCGTGTCGTGCTTGATCAGCTTGGAACCCAGCAGGCTCTTGAGCGAGCGCATCAGGCGGCCTTCGTAGTTCTCCAGGTATTCGTGCAGCGCCAGGCGACCATATACCGGGCGGCGCTCCTCGAAGTTGAAGAACACCACTGACGGCAGGGTGATCTTGTCGTCCTCCAGCGCGATCAGCGTCTCCTCGCCGGGGCGGATCCAGCCGACGGTGGAGTTGGACGTGCCGAAGTCGATGCCGCAGGCACGGGCTGGAGATTCGTTTTTCATGTCTTACAGGTTCCGGGCAAAAAACGGCCGCGCAGTGTATGTCACTCGCGAGCGGATGCGTAGACCGGCGATCCGTAAATTCGCGCTATATAGCTACGTCTTGAACCGGCAGGGGCTTGGTTAGGCTCGGGTTTTACTGCCCTCACGGACGAATCGCTATGCCTGATGCAACCTTCAACGCCGACCTGCGCGGCGTGCATTACGACTTTCTCAAACAACGCGTGCCGAA
This sequence comes from Pseudomonas sp. PA-1-3F, assembly GCF_021609665.1. Lineage (NCBI taxonomy): Bacteria > Pseudomonadati > Pseudomonadota > Gammaproteobacteria > Pseudomonadales > Pseudomonadaceae > Pseudomonas > Pseudomonas sp. PA-1-3F. Next base: position 84,921 of record NZ_WJZD01000022.1, read on the forward strand.
CTGGTTCATGGAAGGCTCGCCGCAACGCCAGCAAGAGCTAGGCACGCACGAGATGGATATTCCTGCCTGGTACCTGGCCGCCACTCACCAAGACAAAACCACTCTGGCTGTCCGGCACACGCGCTTTCGCGAAACGCTCAATGCAATTGAAGAGCACCTGGGCCAGATTGAAGACGTCCTGGCCTTCGCCGAACAGCCGCTCAAAGAGGCGATCAAGAAAGAATTCAACCTGGAACTGGATGTGCGCAATGTATTTTTCGTGCGCAAATACGGCTCAAAAGGTGCTCGCGATGACTTCTACGGTGCCTTTGTTTTCGAGCAGCAAAACGACCCGTCACTGAGCTACAGGTATCGCGGCATTTCCCTGTTGGAAGCAGCCCTGGCCAATTTCGAGGCCGATGAAGAGCAGCCGTCGTCGTGCACCGATTGCCAACTGATCACCACCTTCAACCTAGAAAACCCCCACATCATTGCGACCTTCGCGGCCGTCCAGGCACAGGCGGTGGCGATCACGCCCCATGCTTTCGCCAGGCTTTGCCGCACATTGGACCTTGGCGCGCTTTATCAGGCGCATATCAAGGCCATTGTAGAGCCCCAGGACGCGGATGAACGCCAGGCGCTTGAACAGCTGTTGGAAGAGCATCAACGCGAGCAGTTGGCACTGTGCATCGATATTGCCCGGTTGCAAAGCACCGGACCGCTCAGTGCCGACGCCTGCCAGATGCTCCAGAATGTGGTCACGGGCTCCGCCACGCCGAAACTGGCCGGGAAGCCTGTGACATACACCGCGCTCAACGTGTTCGACAGCGTATTGGTGGGGCCGCTGCTGATCGGCCCTGATCGGCAAAACACCAACCGCCCCGAGCCTCTGGTGGTGTACATCCCCGGCGACCCGCAACAGCCCCTCAAGGAGTATGCGTCCAGTGGCGAATTCATGGCCGACTTGCGTACCCGTCTGCACAGCGCATCGTACCGGCGCTTCTTCAGCCGCTTTGTGCCGGTGCGCGAACAAGGCGGGTTCTTCACCCGGTTCAACCGTCTGTACCAGCCTGCCAGTAACGGCAATGGCGGCGCGGACTACCCGTTGCGCACGCCGTTGGCGCGCTTGCCTATGCAAGAGTTCGCCCTTGCCGGTGAGCTGTGGCAGCGCAGTCGCCAAGCGCATATCAGCAAGATCTTGAGCGATGCACGCGCAGTGGCCGTGCCCACCGAGGATGAGGACCGCAAGGCCCGGCTTGAACGCCTGGAAGGCTTTTTCGAGGCGGCCGTCAGCGTATTCAATCTCGCCGCGTTCGTGGTGCCGGGGCTCGGCCCGATCATGTTGGCCGTGGGCGCATCGCAGATGTGCTACGAAGTATTTGAAGGCATCGAGGCCTACGATCAAGGCGAGCCCCGCCAGATGTGGGCGCATTTTGCATCGGTAGCCCTGAACGTAGCGTTCATCGCCACCGGGTCCAAGGTGCTGCCCGCCGTCAAATGGCAAAGCGCAGTGGATCACCTCAAACCGGTGACGCTGCCCACGGGCAAGCAGGTACTGTGGAACCCCGACCTCAGGCCCTATGCCTCTACCACCAAACCGGCGCCAGAGGTCAAGCCCAATACGTTGGGCCTGTACGATCATGCCGGTCAGCAATGGGTGTCGTTTGAGGATACGCATTACCAGGTCAAGCAAGACCCGAGCGGCCAGTACCGTATTCAGCACCCGACTCGCCCCGACGCCTACGCGCCGGAGTTGGAACACAACCATAACGGGGTGTGGACCCATGAGCTGGAAGAACCGCTGACCTGGGACGAGCCCACCTTGATCAAGCGCCTCGGGCTGATCGAGCAGGCGGATCCGTTGCGTATCAGCGGCGTCGAAACTGACGCTCTGCGCCAGGTTGCGGTCGATCATGAACCCTTGCCGCTGTTGCTTGACGACACCATCAAGCGCTTCGAGCTGCATCAGCAACTGACTACCTTTGTCGAGCAAATCAAAAGCAGTGACCCGCTGGTCTACCAGAAGGCCGAACCGGCACTGCAGTTTGACCTGCTTCAACGCCGCGGCCTGCTGCCTGATGGCGTAGCGCTGAAAGTCATCGGCCCAACGGGCGAGGTCGTGTGGGAAAGCGCCGATGCGTCGCCCTTATTGCCCAAGCGCGTGATGGTGTTGACCGAGACCGCCATGGCCCAGGGCCGTTTACTCAGGGAGTTGCTGTACACCTTGCAAGGCGTCGACCCGCAGCTCAAGGAATTCCCCGGCAGCCCCGAAGAGTCACTGGACGTTCGCGCCGCCAAGCTGCGCCAGTACCTTGGCGATGCCGTTGATAGCCTCAAAGGACCGCTGCTGGAGGAGCGTTACCGTGCGTTGAACCCAACGCCAGACGCCGATGTGCAACGCGTGCTGGATACCTACCCGGCCTTGCCGACGCTGGCCGCCGAACGCTTGCTGCAAGGCGCTGCTGTGGATGAGCTGACCGCTTTTCGCAGCAGCGGGCGCCTGCCTGACCGGTTGGCCACGCAGGCTCAATGGTGCGCGCAGGAAACCCGCGTGGCGCGCGCCTACGAAGGGCTGCACCTGGACACTCAGACCCACCTCGACAGTCAGCGCCTGGCCTTGCGCACCCTGGAAACCCTGCCGGGCTGGCACCGTGGCTCGCGGGTGGAGTTGCGTCAGTACTCGGCCGAGGGCACGCTGATGGACGCCATCGGCTCCCCCGACTTCCCGCACAAGCGCAGCCTGATACTGCTGGACAGCGGTGAGTTCCAGGCAACCATGCCCGGCGATTTCTACAGCGCCATTTGGGAGCAACTCGCGCCCGATGAGCGTCAGCGTCTCGGGTTGGGCAGCGCGGTCGAATTGAAGCAGGCGATTCAACGCAACCCTCTTTCGCGCCAGGCGTTGCGCACGGTGCTGGAGGACCAACCGCTGCGCAAGCCCGAGTACGATCCGATGGTCCGCTTGATGGGCGGCGCTCCGGGCTTTCGGCATATGGCAAGGGTGGCGGCTAACGTGCTGCGCTCTCCGGCAGAGCGGGTACGCCGGTTGTATCCATCGTTCACTGAGGAGCAAGTCACGGCGTTTATTCAGTCGCTGGGCGAAGATGTCCCAGGCGGGTTGGCCAGTCGTGAGCTGGAATACCACCACCTGAAAAAATCCTTGAAAGCGTGGGCTCGCTCCAGAGGGCCACATGCCCTGGCGTACTACAGCGCCGAATGGCGTGTGAGTGATGCAATCAAACGCTGCTGGCGTCGCGAGACCGGAAGCCAGTTGAATATCCGTCGTTCAAAAGACGAGATTCGTTGGGTGGATTTGCCGCCGCTGAAGGCCGACTTCAGTCATGTCCAGGAAGTGGCGTTATCGGGGCTCACATGGAAGGGGCACTCCAGCTCGTTGTTCCTAGAAAATTTCACGCATATCAAGAGCCTGAGCATGACTGGTGCCGAGTTGGTCGAGTTGCCGGCGGTGATCGGCGATATGAAGCAGCTCACGTCGTTGAAACTGCCCTCCAATGAACTGAAACTGAGCGAGCGTAGCGCGGCAAGCTTGAGTGCTCTGGATGCCTTGCAAGTGCTGGATCTTTCGGAAAATCCGCTGGGTACATTGCCTGATTTCGGCGGTATGCCGCATTTAAGAGCGCTGAATCTATCGTTCACCCGAATCGAGCGTTGGCCTTCGGGGTTGAGGACGCAGACTGGGCTGGAGCGCGTCGACTTACGTCACAATCGACTGCTGCAGGTACCGCAGGACAATCTTGTTCCGCCGGCAGATCAACTGGAAACGATCGTGCGGATCAATAACGTCACCTTGCTTGATGGCAATCGCTTCCCACACGATTACTGGGAAACATTCGATAAGTATTGGCAGGACGTGAACCAGTCACGCCCCGACCTTGTGTCAGGCGCTCTCGATGGCGCCTTTGACAGCAGAAACCCACGCCTGGAAATGGTGCAGCACATGTACCCCGAGTATTCCCTGCAAAAGGCCCGGGAGCTTGTCTGGAGCTGGGGCGAAGGCGCCGATACCGAGCTGGACCGGCGCTGGCAGGAGTTTTCTGTGCTGCTCAGGCAGTTGAACGCGTGGGCATTTTCAGGCGGCGGCGAGCGCCAGCGCTATGTGCGCGTGGGGGAGCGCGCCACCGATGCTGCGTCACTGCGTGATCGCAACCTGGCGCACAACCGCATCATGCGCTGCTGGCGCCGTGAAACCCCGCAACAGCTCACCAACGACGGCGAGCCCTTCGGCCTGGAGCTGGACCTCAGCGGCCTGACGCTGCCAAGCCTGCCCGACCTGGATGCGGACTTCAGCCACGTAGGCTCACTCAAGCTGAGCAACATGAACCTCAGTACTTCGCCTGAGGGGTTCCTCGCTCGCCATCAGGGCGTACGCTGGCTGGACATGTCGCGCAACCAGTTGCGCGAGTTGCCGCCGGCGCTGGGGCAGATGCATGGCCTGACCCGGCTGTCGTTGCAAAATAACCAGATTCGCCTGAACCCGGAGTCGGCTGCGATGCTGGCGTCACGCAGCACCCTCAGAGCCTTGATCCTCAATTCAAACCCCCTTGATATCGCGCCGGATTTCAGCCAGATGACGGATTTGCGTTCGCTGGGGATGGGCAACACCCATATTGAAACCTTTCCCACCGGGCTGGGGGCGCAGCCCAGCCTGGATGCGGTGTACCTGAGGGACAGTCGGATTTCAACGCTGCCCGATGCGCTGATTGCCCCCTCGGACGAGGCGTTGGCGCAATCCCTGCGGGTAACCAGCGTCACTGATCTGGGCCTGAACCCCTTGTCCGCCGAAACTCAGGCGCGAATCGCCGATTACAACCGTCGGCTTACCGACCCGGAGCGAGTGGCCAACAGGTTGGTGCGCAGCACTCTGGAGGTGGCTGTGCCGCAGGCCGTTACTGGCGACTCAGCGCCGTTTCAGCGCTGGGCCAGAGGGTTGTCAACGCAGCAGCTTGCCCAGCGCCAAAGCCAATGGTCCACCCTGCGTGCACTGCCAGGCTCGGACGGTTTTTTCGACATGCTCAGAGACCTGAACGTGGCGCCCGCTGAATATGAGGATGTGCAGCAGCGGGTGTGGGAGGTGATCGACGCGATTGCCAGCCACAGCGCCGAGTCGGAGCAGCTGCGCAAGGAGATGTTCGAATGGGCGGGCCAGGCGACGTGTTGCGACCGTGCCGCGTTGACCTTCGGTAATCTGGAAATCCTGCTGATGACCAGCAATGCCAAGGCCCAGGCGTTGGATTCGACTCAGGGCGCCGCGCTGGTGAAGCTGTCCAGGGGCTTGTTCCGTCTGGAGGAAGTGGAAAAGATCGCCCTTACGGATATCGACCAGCGCCGGACTGCGATCAATAGCCGCGAAGACCTGACGGCGACGCAGAAGGCTGACGCTCTAAGGGCTCTGGAAGAAGTGGAAATCAGGCTGGCCTATCGTTACGGCCTTAAAGAGCGGCTTGACTTGCCTGGCCAGGCGCAGCAGACCAGGTTCATTCGTTTCGGCAACGTCAGCCAGGCGATGCTGGATGCTGCGTACGATAAGGTGATCGGCCTGGATAATTCGGTGCATGAGTTTCAAGCCATGCTCGCCAGGGAATTCTGGCAAGACTACATCGCGAACAAATACCGCTCGCGGTTCGAGGCGCAGAACCAACCCCATCACGAACAAATGAATGCGTTGTTGCGCGATTTCGAGTCCGGTGCAATCTCCAAGGCGGTGTTCGACGGTGAGGCCGAAGCACTGCAGGGGCAGTTTGCAATCGAAGAAGCACAGCTGATTCAAACCCTGTCCCGCGATGAAGTGGCGCAGGCGTTGATGCCCACTGCGAGCCTTGAAGTGTTGGTGGAGCCTGTGGGTCAGGAGCTGCAACTGTCTGAGGCTAAAGCCATCGATTTCAACGGCAAACAGTATTTTGTCGCGAGCATGCCGGATGCTGGCGATGGCGAGCATTACATCTTGCGGGTGCAGGCACCCCAGAACCCGTTGGCGCTGGTCAGCAGTGGTGTGGTAGCCAAGCCCGATATCCATGGGGTCTGGAAGCGCAGGGGTTTGGCGGGTGGGATGAAGCCGCAGGGCTCCGACGATGAGTTTTTCGACGCGTCGGAGTCCATGCCGGTAACGCCCTACACGGCGGAGGAACTGCGCCATATGCGTCGCGATATCCACTTTACGGCCAGCCCCAATCGCATCGGCAGTTATAACCGTGCCAATAACGGCAAATACCCGCTCAGGGACTATCAAGGCCGGGCGATCCGCATTCGCGAATTGGAGCAAGCGGTCACGATAGATCCCGGTGTGCGCTACACCTCGGAGCAGATCAAGCCCTACATTCAATTTCAGGGCTATGAGCAGGTGGGCGCACGCTATGAAGAGAAACTCCAGCTACGTTCGTTTACGGCCCAGGACATGAAAGCGCCCGGTGAAAGCGCGTTGATAGGCCAGGCCATGGTGGTTGCCAACCGGCGTATCGCCAAGGGCGAAATCGTCGGCGTGTACGGCGGAACGGTATTGCCCATGGGGATCTTCGGACCCAGCGGGCAGACGTACACCATGAGGGTAGGAAGCAAGGAGGTCGCGAGGGGCAATACCCTGGTGGAAGAGCCGATCCACCTGTCGGGGGATAATATTATTTCCAGAATCAATACCCTCTTCGAGTATGACGCCCAGGGCAAACCGTTGCGCCAGGCCCCCAGTGGCTACAACGTTGAAGCGGTGGGCTTCAACGTCGAGGCAGACAGTTGGATGGGGGTAGGGGAAGGTGCGCGAACCAAACGCGAGAATTTGATACTGACGGCGGTATTTGCCACTGAAGAGATTGCCGCGGGCGCCGAGCTGCGCATGGATTATCAGTACACTGAGGGAGCAATAAAAAACCTGTTCGCTTGATCCTACCCGAGTAAGTAACGGGTCTGTCGTCGTAAATAGCCATATCCCATCTTGAAAGGGCGGGTTTTGCCCCAATCTTGTGGGCATATCCAGGCGGTACACAGTGATTGCACTGACCCTGTGTGCCGCCGATTAACTTATGACGCGCCCTGACATCAATTCCCAGGCTGCCAGCCATGGCGTGCCGTGTGGCGGGCTGCGCGATATCGATAACGGATGGTGATGCCCCCATGGATTTCAAAGACTACTACAAGATTCTCGGTGTCGAGCCCACGGCTGATGACAAAGAGATCAAGTCGGCTTATCGCAAGCTGGCGCGCAAATATCACCCGGACGTCAGCAAGGAAAAGGACGCCGAAGCCAAGTTCAAGGATGCGTCCGAGGCCTATGAAGCGCTTAAAAGCGCCGACAAGCGCGCCGAATACGACGAACTGCGCAAGTACGGCCAGCATGGCCAGCCGTTCCAGGGGCCACCGGGCTGGCAGAGCCGTGGCGGCTTTGGTGGTGGCCAGGACGCGGGCGACTTTTCGGACTTTTTCAGTTCGATCTTCGGCTCGCGTGGTGATGCTTTCGGTGGCGGCCAGCGCCGTCCTACCGGGCGCAAGGGCCAGGATGTGGAGATGCAGCTCACGGTCTCCCTGGAGGAAACCCTGTCCACCGAGTCCAAGCAGATCAGCTTCCAGGTGCCGCAATACGATGCCTCCGGTCGGCATGTGAGCAACACCACCAAAAGCCTGAACGTGAAGATCCCGGCCGGTGTGGCCGATGGCGAGCGCATTCGCCTCAAGGCCCAGGGCGCGCCTGGCATTGGCGGCGGGGCCAATGGTGATTTGTACCTGATCATCAAGTTTGCGCCCCACCCCAGGTTCGAGGTGGACGGCGAAAACCTGATCATCAACCTGCCGCTGGCACCCTGGGAGTTGGCGCTGGGCACGGAAGTGGCCGTGCCGACCCTCACCGGCAAGATCAACCTCAAGGTGCCTGCCGGTAGCCAGAACGGCCAGCGCATGCGTGCCAAGGGCCATGGTTTGCTGAACAAGGCCGGGCAACGCGGCTATCTGTTCATCCAGCTCAAGGCCGTCATGCCCAAGGCGGCGGATGATGAGGTCAAGGCATTGTGGGAGGCCCTGGCGCAAAAGGCTGCGTTCAACCCGCGCGAGCAGTTTTGAACGGGTTATTGATTTAGTTAGCGCCAGCCGCAAAAACGGCGTGCCTAGGATGACAACCTCTTCCAAGAAAAGGTTGTCATCCCATGCCGGACTTTCAGGTCACCGACCCCGTCACCCCGCTTCCTGGTGAGCAGGGCCAACATTACGAACTGATCAAACAGGCGATCCCTACTTGCCTGGTCAACAGTTCGCCCTCCCGTCGCAAGGCCCTCAAAGACACGCCGCCAGCCATTCCCCGCTGGTATGACGCTGCTTCCCAGGCGCACAAAGATCAGCTCAAAGTGTTGCTGGACGCCCGTTGCGAGTCGCTCAACGAACTGGAGAAAACCTTCAGTCACATACGCTCGGAGCAAGCGTTTGCCCAACCCTTGTTGGAAGCCAAGCTAAAGGCTATCGGCCACGAGCTGGACGTCAATCAAACCTGGTTGCGCCTGTATGTACCGGTCGAAGATGCCTTTGGCGTAAAGACCAGTGGCTTCAGGGTCAAAACGTTCTCCCTGCTGCACGCTGCCCTTGGCAACTTTGAGCAACGCGAGACTCGAGAGGGCTATTTCGACAGTGCCTCAGGTTTCATCACCCAACCGGACGTGCGCGATCATTTCGAGCGCCACACCACGACCCTGAAGATTCATGCGTTCACCCAGCTTTGCCGAGAACTGGACCTGGGCAAGCAGTACCAGGCTCACCTCAAGGCGCAGTTGAAACCTGACGACGCCGAGTCCCAGGCCGAACTGCGCGAGCGTTATGTCCGGCACCAGAAAGCCGCCTTCAAGGCGGCAGCGTACCTGGCGTTGCTCAAGGGCGACATTGGTGACAGCGACCACGCCTTGCTGATGCGTGTGGCGGCCGGGGAAAAACACATTCTCAGCGACGGCAAGCCCATCGTGTATCGCAGCCTGAGCCTGATGAACCTGCACCTGCATGATTGCCTGGTCATCGACGCTTGCGCCAAGCCTGGCTACACCTGCTGGGTCATCGTTTATATTCCCGATGACCCCGACCATCCCATCAAGCGCTATGACACCTTCAATGACTTCAGCACTGCATTGACCGAGCGCCTGAGCGCGAAAACCACCCAGGAAGCTGACCGCTCTCAAGGCTGGAGGGCTACGCCGAACCAGCATTTTTTTGCCCGGTTCGTTGCCGACAAAGACCGCGCCTACTACTACAAACGGCTGACCGAACTGGTGCTGGACGCACCCCCCCAGCCGTTTGGCGCACAGGCCTTGCGATCGGAATGGGGGCGCCTGCTCGCTTCTCCGTCCTTTGCCACGCCTTCGACACTGGGCGAACCACATCCCTACGTGCGCGTGCATGCCACTGCCCCTGAATTCAACATTCGCGCCCACACCCTGACGGACCTATGGCAAGTTGCAGACCTGTGGACCTATCGCCTGGGCAGCCTGCGTGCCCGCCTGTTCGAGAATGCGCGGCATCGTGCGGTGAGCACCGCCGATGTCGATGAGGCCTCGCGCTCACTGCGCGCCGCGCATTACATGAGCATTGGCCTGTTCGGTCTCAACCTGGTGGCCATGGCGGTGCCACCGCTTGGCGTGCTGATGGCCGTGGCGATGGCCGGGCAAATGCTCTACGAAGTCATCGAAGGTGTCATCGAGCTGAGCGAAGGCGATCGCGAAGAGGGCTGGGCGCACATCACCGACGTGGTGGAAAACCTGGCGACGCTGGCGGTGCAGGCAGCCGTGGTGCACTTCGCCGTGTCGCCGTTTATCGAGCAGCTCAAGGCCGTCACTCTCCCCAGTGGCAAGACTCGGCTGTGGAAACCCGACTTGTCGACCTATGAGCACACCGCGTCCCTACCTTCAGTGGCGGTGGATGAGCAAGGCCTGCACCGGCACAACGGCCAGACCGTGCTGCCATTGGAGGGTAAACGCTATGCCGTGCAACAAGACCCGCTGACCGAGCAATACCGCATCCTCCATCCCACGCGCGCCGAGGCCTATCAACCGATATTGAAGAGCAACGGCGCTGGCCTCTGGAACCATGAAGTGGAACGCCCGCACACCTGGGAAGGCGCCACGTTGATGCGGCGATTGGGCCCGGTGACGGAGGGCTTCAGTGATGCCGAGTTGGAGCAGGTGCGCAGCGTTGCGGCGGTGAGTGAGGACGTGCTGCGCCGCGTGCATGTGGAAGGCGAGCCGGTACCGGCGATCCTGCTCGACACCCTGCGCCAGTTCAGGGCGTATCGCGATGCGGTGAGCGTCGCCGAGGGTATTCGCCAGGGCTCGCTCAGCAGCGCACTGTGCAGCTATGCCGCATCCCTGGCGGTGGAGTTGCCTGGATGGCCAGCGAGCAAGGCGATCGAGGCATTTTCCGGCACCGAGTTGAGCGGGCCGTCGATCAAATACGGTAATCAGCAGGCCGCGGCGGCGGACACCGTGCAGGTCCACCGCGCCGAATTGATGAGCGGCCAGTTGCCCATACGCATTATCGAAGCGTTCAGCGAACCTCAGCGCGATGCTCTGGTGGGCAGTTACACCGCCCGCACACCCGAGGCGAGAACCGAGGCCCTGCAATTGAAACTCGAACAAAGGGCCATCGAGGTGCGCGAGCGGTTGATGAAGAGTATTTACGTCGAGCAGCAGCCACTCTCCGACACCGCGATTATGCTGATCCAGCGTGACTTCAGCGGTGTGCCGACGATTTTGGCGCGCGAAGTGCTGGCGGACGCGACGCCGACCGAGCGCGACACGATGAGCCGCGCCAAGCGCATTCCCCTGCGCCTCGCTGAAAAGGCGCGCCGGGCGCAGCAGCAAATGCGCCTGACCCTCGCGTATGAAGGCTTGTACCTCGATGCGTTGGCCGGCCCAGACACCGAAACCCTGGCCCTCCACACACTGCCGGCGCTGCCCGGCTGGTCGGACAATCTGTGCCTGGAAGTGCGCGAGGGTCGGTTTGAAGGCCCATTGCGTGCCAGTTTTGGCCCTCAGGAGGCGAGCAATCGCAAGGTCCTGGCACGTATGGAGGATGGGCGTTATCAAGCCTTTGATGAGCGCGGTCAGGATCTGCATGGCCTCGATGGTTTCTACGGCGCCTTGCAGCACGCGTTGACCGACGCCCATCGCAACGCGATTGGCCTGCCCCATGTCGGCCAGGGTGAGCAATTGAAGGGGTTGATCCAGCAACATGCATTAGGCCGAGCACCGTTGCGCAAAGCCTTGGGCATGTCGCCGGAAAAGCTGCCGTTTTTTCGACCGCCGAGCGTGTTGCCGGGCGAGCGTCGCGGCTATCCATTGAGCGGGCGCGGTGGCACGGAGTGGGAAAAAATCACACGCGAGCGGGTCCGCAGCCTGTACCCGGAAATCACCCGGGACGAAATGCTCGCCCTGATCAACGAGCGCGGCGCGCTGGACCTGAGCTGGCTGCGTGCGTTGGAGCAAGAGTACAAGACCCTGCAGTCCACCTTGCACAACTGGCTGAGTACACCGCCCCAAGGCATGGAGGCGTTCGGTGACCAGCAACGTCAGGTGCTGAGGGCCAGGCGCAAGATTTATACGGCGCTGGATGACGCCTGGAGAAAAGTTGGCCCAAGGCACTACGATCGAAATGGGCGCCTCTTGGGGCAGAAAATCGAATGGTTGGAAGAGGACCTGGCGCAGCAGCTCCGAACCTTGCCCGCACTGACTGCAAACTTCGACCATGTCAGCTACTTGGGCATTGTGGGAACCGAAGGCTCGCAGCTGACGGATGCGGATGTGCGGCCACTGCTCGCTAACTTTCGCGGTCTGCGTCGATTAGGGATCGAGGCCGCTCAACTGACACGCCTGCCGTCAGCCATCGAACAGATGCCGCATTTGCAGCGGTTGCATTTGGGCGGTAACAGTATTGTCCTTACGCCTGAAGACGTCTTGCGCTTGAAAGATCGGGTGCATCTCAAAGAGTTATTTTTGGAAATGAACCCACTCGGCTTGCCACCCGATGTCGGGCGCATGCCGCGCTTACATACCTTGCTGCTCAATGAAACAAGCCTGGTGGAGTGGCCTAGCAGTGTGTTCCGTGTGCCCAGGCCGGAAGACTTCATTCTGGATATGCGGCAGAACCCGATAGCGCGGATTCCTGAGTTCGCGCCGGGCTCGGATAAGGCCCTGATTGTGGCGAAAACGTTCCTCACCCGTGAAGAGCTGACGCCTGAGCTGCTTGCTCAATTCAAGCGGTACATCGAGGCCGCCGGCCGCGATCCGGATCGCCAATTGCCGAAAAGGGGCGCGCGCGACAGCGAGCAGTGGAAAACCGGTTATTCGGCGCAGGAATGGCCCTCCAGGCAAGTGTTATGGGACATGCTTGAAGGTTCGTTTGGCTCTGAGGGCTTTTTCAATGTTCTTCGTGCCGTCAGAAACTCCGGGGACTCGACAGTCGGGGGCGGCGTATGGTTGCCGGAACTTACCGCCAAGGTCTGGCGCATACTTGAGGCGATGGGCGAAGACGCCGAATTGCGCGAGCAGTTGTTCCTGATGGCCCGGGACCCTGCAGCCTGCGTGGACGCCGGAGCCCAGATGTTCAATGCGATGGGCGTTGCCGTGCTGCATTGGTCGGCGTACTTCAGCGAGGACGTGGCCTCCGTGCGCAAAACTGTCTTCAACCTGGCCAGGGGCAAGTGGCGGCTCGATGAGTTGGGCCGTATCGCCCATGAGCGCGTGTCCCAACTGCAGGCCGACGACGTCAAGTTTCCGGAGTACGACGCGAAAGGCGTACGCGTCGATCATTACGATGCCCACGGCAATTTGATCGCCGATATCGACGAAGTCGAGATCTACCTGGCGTACACAACGCCATTGGCAACCCGTCTGGACCTGCCCTGGCAATCGCGGAGCATGATGTTCCACGAGGAATATGTGACAGAGCCCATGGTCGAGGCGGCATTCAACCGCGTACAGCTACTGGACCAAGGCGAGCTGCTGCGTGGCAACCTGCTGGAGCAACCGATGTGGACCGACTTTCTGCAGCGGGCTCATCCAGCTGACTACGCGTCGATTGCCGCAAAGTTCGATGCACTGATTGACTATCAGGCCGCGCAGGAACAATGGGCCGCCGCAGCCAACCTCCCTGAGAGCGCGAGGCAGGCCCTGCGCCAAACCATCAGCCGGTTGGCCCAGCGCCTGGGCCGACCGGCTTCGCAAAGTGAACCGGGGCAACTGATGTCCCAGCAAGACTACGACGACACCTTTGGCCGCATCAATGCCGAACTGATCACCTTGAACCAGACACTGACCGATCAAGCGATCAGCGCCATCCTCTAGAACAGGAAGTACCGCTGGGCCATCGGCAACACCTCGGCCGGTTCGCACCACAGCAACTGACCGTCAGCCTTGACCTGATAGGTTTGCGGGTCCACCTCGATATCCGGCAGGTAATCGTTGTGGATCAGGTCGGTTTTCTGCACGTCGCGGCAACCCTTGACCACCGCGATCTGCTTCTTCAGGCCCAGGGCCTCGGGCAGTCCGGCCGCCTGCGCGGCCTGGCTGATAAACGTCAGGCTGGTGGCGTGCAGGGAGCTGCCGAAGCTGGCGAACATAGGGCGGTAATGCACCGGCTGCGGCGTCGGGATCGAGGCGTTGGCGTCGCCCATCAGGCTCGAAGCAATGGCGCCGCCCTTGAGGATCAGCGTGGGCTTGATGCCGAAAAACGCCGGGCGCCACAGCACCAGGTCGGCCCATTTGCCGACTTCGATGGAACCGACGATATGGCTGATACCGTGGGTGATCGCCGGGTTGATGGTGTACTTGGCGATGTAGCGTTTGGCGCGGAAGTTATCGTTGCCCACGCCGTCGCCCGGCAGGGGGCCACGCTGTTTTTTCATCTTGTCGGCGGTCTGCCAGGTGCGCGTGATCACTTCGCCGACACGGCCCATGGCCTGGCTGTCGGAGCTGATCATCGAGAACGCGCCGAGGTCGTGCAGGATGTCTTCGGCGGCGATGGTTTCGCGGCGGATGCGGCTTTCGGCGAAGGCCACGTCTTCGGCAATGCTTGGGTCCAGGTGGTGACACACCATCAACATGTCCAGGTGTTCGTCGATGGTATTACGCGTGAACGGCCGCGTCGGGTTGGTGGAGCTGGGCAGTACATTGGGGAAGCCGCAGGCCTTGATGATGTCCGGTGCATGGCCGCCACCGGCACCTTCGGTGTGGTACGTGTGGATGGTGCGGCCCTTGAGCGCGGCGAGGGTGGTTTCGACAAAGCCCGACTCATTGAGGGTGTCACTGTGGATCGCCACCTGCACGTCGTAGGCATCGGCGACGCTCAGGCAGTTGTCGATGCTCGCGGGTGTGGTGCCCCAGTCTTCATGTAGCTTCAAGCCGATAGCACCGGCCTTGACCTGCTCGATCAGCGGCTCGGGCAAACTGGCGTTGCCCTTGCCGGTAAAGCCAATGTTCATCGGGAACGAATCGCTGGCCTGCAGCATCCGCGCAAGGTGCCACGGGCCGGAAGTGCAGGTGGTGGCGTTGGTGCCGGTGGCCGGCCCCGTGCCGCCGCCGATCATGGTGGTGACGCCGCTGGTCAGGGCCTCTTCGATCTGCTGTGGGCAAATGAAATGCACGTGGGAGTCGATGCCGCCGGCGGTGAGGATCATGCCTTCCCCGGCGATCACTTCGGTGCTCGCGCCGATGGCCATGGTCACGCCGGGCTGGATGTCCGGGTTGCCGGCTTTGCCAATCGCGTGGATGCGGCCATTCTTCAAGCCGACGTCGGCCTTGACGATGCCCCAGTGGTCGATGATCAATGCGTTGGTGATCAGCGTGTCGACTACTTCATGGGCGAGCAATTGGCTCTGGCCCTGGCCGTCACGGATCACCTTGCCGCCGCCGAATTTGACTTCTTCGCCATAGACGGTGAAGTCCTGCTCGACTTCGACGAACAGTTCGGTGTCGGCCAAGCGCACCTTGTCACCGACGGTGGGGCCGTACATGTCGGCGTAGGCTTGTCTGGATATCTTCATGGGTGTGTCCTCGATCGTTCCCACGTTCTGCGTGGGAATGCATCCTGTGACGCTCTGCGTCACGACGTAAAGAGCGGACGCAGAGCGTCCCTGGCGGCGTTCCCACGCGGAGCGTGGGAACGATCTAATTGCATTCCAACGGTGGGAGCTGGCTCGCCTGCGATGAGGCCCTAAAGATCGCCCATGACTCGCCCTGCAAACCCAAATACCCGCCTTGCACCACTCAACTCCACCAACTCCACCTCCCGACGCTGCCCCGGCTCAAACCGCACCGCCGTGCCCGCCGGAATATTAAGGCGCATGCCACGGCTGGCCGCGCGGTCGAATTCCAGCGCGTCATTGGTCTCGAAAAAGTGGTAATGCGAGCCCACCTGGATCGGCCGGTCGCCGCTGTTGGCTACGCCGAGGATGAGGGTGCGGCGGCCGACATTCAGTTCGATCTCGCCAGGCTGGATCTGATATTCACCAGGAATCATGCAGGTTGCCCCAGGGTCTTGAAGTAGATGGCGGTCGGGCTGTAACGCCCGTCCGGGCTTTGGCAATAGTCGGGCAGTTCACCGAGCTTGGTGTAGCGCAGCGACTGATAAAAGGCTTCGGCGCCGGAGCCGGCCTCGGTGTCCAGGTACAGCAGGCCACGCTTGTGCTGGCGCGCGGCGAGCTCCAGGGTATTCATCAATTGCTGGCCCAGGCCATGGCGACGGGCGCTGCTGTGCACCAGCAACTTTTGCACCTCGGCGCGGTTCAGGCCGTTGGCTTTCTGGCACAACGCCAATTGCACGCTGGCGATCACCTGCTCGTCGCGCACCACTACCCACAGCAGCAGGCTGGTGTCCTCGACGCCGGCTTGCACGCCGGTCAGGTAGTCCCGGGCCTGGGCCTCATCGAAGTCGGCCATGAAGCCCACCGAAGCGCCGTGCTGCACCGCGTCCAGCAACAGCTCGATCAAGCCCCGGCGGTAATGGGCAAAGCTTTCAGCATTGACTCGACGCAGTTGTGCAGCGCTCATCGATCTCACTCCTGGGGCGGTTCGGCGCCCGGATTCAACGTCAGTTGCATAAAGGTCAGGTCCAGCCAGCGGCCGAACTTGATGCCCACTTGCGGCATTTGCCCGGTAGTCACGAAGCCCAGGCGCTCATGCAGGCAGATCGAGGCCAGGTTGCCGCTTTCGATGGCGGCGACCATGACGTGCTTGCCGCGGCTGCGGGCGCGCTCGATCAGGGCCTGCATCAGGCGCGGGCCGAGGCCTTTGCCGCGCTGGTCATTGCGCACGTATACCGAGTGTTCGACGCTGTAGCGGAAGCCTTCGAAGGGGCGCCAGTCGCCGAATGAGGCGTAGCCGGTGACTTCGTCGTTGTCCACCGCGACCAGGATCGGGTACTGCTGGGCCTGGCGCGCACTGAACCAGGCCTGGCGGTTGGCCAGGTCCACCGGTTGCTCGTTCCAGATCGCCGTGGTGTTCAACACCGCGTCGTTGTAGATGGCGCGGATCGCCGGCAGGTCGTGTTCGGTTGCATCACGAATCATGGCTGCGCCTCAGGCAATGGGCTGGTGGACGGTGACCAGCTTGGTGCCGTCGGGGAACGTGGCTTCCACCTGGATATCCGGGATCATTTCCGGGATACCTTCCATAACCTGTTCGCGGCTGAGCAGGGTGGTGCCGTAGTGCATCAGGTCGGCCACGGTGCGGCCATCGCGGGCGCCTTCCATCAGGGCGGCGGAGATGTAGGCGATGGTCTCCGGGTAGTTGAGCTTCACTCCGCGTGCCAGGCGCCGTTCGGCGACCAGGCCTGCGGTGAAGATCAGCAGTTTGTCTTTTTCCCGTGGGGTCAGGTCCATGGTTCAGTCCGTAGTAAGGCAGTTAAAAAGACGAGCGCTTACCCCTGTAGGAGCGAGCTTGCTCGCGAAAAACCCGAGGGCGCCGCGTGCATTCAGGATGCCCGCGTTATCGTTAACGATTTTCGCGAGCAAGCTCGCTCCTACAAAAGGGCGCATCTTCATGTGCTCCAGATTCTTGGTGCGACTGCTTCACGCCCAAACAGCGCCGGGCGTAAAAGCCGCCATAAATCAATCAACCATCCCCGCGCCAGCAGTGCTTCACTGGCCAAACAGCGCGCCACCAGTAAGCCAGGCAATTGGGTCAAATCCCCGCGCACCGCGTGGGGCAGTGAGCGGCATTGTTCAAGCAGTTCAGGGTCGAGCTCACCGGTCACCAGCAACGTGGCAAACACCGGTTGCCCATCCAGCCCGATTGGCGAATCCAGCAATCCATCGGCGCCCACAATGCGCTGGCGTTCGTGCCAGAGCAACTGGCCGTCGCGGCGAATGTCCAGGTGCGATTGAAAGTGGCCAAGGTCGAACCGTTCGCCACTGGCCGGGCGGCCCAGAGCGACCACATCCCAGTAGAACAACCGAGCATCGCCCGACAGATCCACTCGCGTGGTCAGTTCGGCCTGGGCGGCGCTGAATACGATGGTTTCCTGAGGCAGCCATTCCAGCGTCGCGCCGGCCTCGACGGTCAACTTGACGTGTTGAAACGCCGGGCCGCTGGCGCGGTACCACTTGGCGGCGCCGGGGCTGGTCAGTTGTGCCCAGGCACCCGTGCCCACATGGGCGCTGATGTCCAGGCGATCGCCACCGGCAATCCCGCCGGGCGGGTGCACGATGATGTGCTGGCATACCTCGGGGCCTTCGGCGTACAGGTGTTTTTGCACCCGCAGCGGGCCAAGGTGGCGGCGCAGCACCGGGCGCGTGGTGTCTTTGACACGCGCGTAGCCGAGTTCCAGCTCGGCGTGCCAGCTGGGCGTGAACAGGGCAGGGGTAACGGGCAGGTTCATGGCGTGTGCTTATCGTTAGGAGGCTACAGATTAGATGGTTACCAGCCCACGCACACCTTCGCGTTCCATATTTTCACCACGGCCCTGTTGCACGATTTCGCCACGGGACATCACCAGGTACTGGTCAGCCAGTTCAGCGGCAAAGTCATAGAACTGCTCCACCAACAGGATCGCCATATCGCCGCGCTCCGCGAGCTTCTTGATCACAGCGCCGATTTCCTTGATTACCGACGGCTGGATGCCTTCGGTGGGCTCATCGAGAATCAACAGGCGCGGGCGACTCGCCAGGGCACGGCCAATCGCCAACTGTTGCTGCTGCCCGCCGGACAAGTCACCGCCACGTCGATGCTTCATTTGCAGCAACACCGGGAAAAGCTCGTAGATGAAGGCCGGCACCTCTTTGGCTTCGGAGCCGGGGAAGCGCGACAGTCCCATCAGCAGGTTTTCTTCTACGGTCAGCCGCCCGAATATCTCCCGGCCCTGGGGCACGTAGGCGATGCCGGCATGTACGCGCTGGTGCGGCTTGAAGCCGGTGATGGCCTTGCCTTCCCAGTTCACTGCGCCTTCCTTGGCCGGCAGCAGGCCCATCAGGCACTTGAGCAGGGTGGTCTTGCCCACGCCGTTACGCCCGAGCAGGCAGGTGACTTCGCCGATCTTCACGTCAAAAGACAGCCCACGCAGGATGTGGCTACCGCCGTAGTACTGGTGCAGCTTGTCGACTTGCAGCATGTTCGATTCTCCTCAATGATCGTTCCCACGCTCTGCGTGGGAATGCATACCGTGACGCTCTGCGTCACCGTTGCTCAGCGGGACGCGGAGCGTCCAACCTGGCATTCCCACGCGGAGCGTGGGAACGATCAGCCGTTCGTGTCAGCGTTAGCGGCCGAGGTAAACCTCGATCACCCGCTCGTTTTCCTGCACCTGTTCCAGCGACCCTTCGGCCAGTACGCTGCCCTGATGCAATACGGTGACGTGATCAGCGATGGAGCCGACAAACCCCATGTCATGTTCCACCACCATCAACGAGTGCTTGCCGGCCAGGCGCTTGAACAGCTCGGCGGTGAATTCGGTTTCGGCATCGGTCATGCCTGCTACCGGTTCATCCAGCAGCAACAGTTGCGGGTCTTGCATCAGCAACATGCCGATTTCCAGAAACTGCTTCTGGCCGTGGGACAGCAAGCCGGCGGGGCGATGCACGGAGGCGGTGAGGCGGATGGTGTCGAGCACTTCCTCGATGCGGTGCTTCTGTTCCCCGTTCAGGCGCGCACGCAGGCTGGCCCACACCGACTTGTCGGTCTTCTGCGCCAGCTCGAGGTTTTCGAACACGCTCAAGGCTTCGAACACCGTGGGCTTCTGGAACTTGCGCCCGATGCCGGCCTGGGCGATCTGCACTTCGCTCATGCGGGTCAGGTCCAGGGTTTCGCCAAACCAGGCCTTGCCGTGCCTGGGCCGGGTCTTGCCGGTGATCACGTCCATCAGCGTGGTCTTGCCCGCGCCGTTGGGCCCGATAATGCAGCGCAACTCGCCCACGCCGATGTACAGGTTCAGGTCGTTGAGGGCCTTGAAACCGTCGAAGCTGACGCTGATATCTTCCAGGGTCAGAATGGTGCCGTGCCGGGTGTTGAGCCCTTTGCCCGCGACCTGGCCGATGCCAATCGCATCGCGGCCGCTGCCTGCGTCGAAAATTGGTTCAAGCATGACGTTCCTCATTTCTTCAGCAGGCCGATAACGCCCTTGGGCAGGTACAGGGTGACGATGATGAACAGCGCGCCCAGGAAGAACAGCCAGTACTCGGGGAAGGCCACGGTAAACCAGCTCTTCATGCCATTGACCACACCAGCGCCGAGCAACGGCCCGATCAACGTGCCACGCCCGCCCAGCGCTACCCACACAGCGGCTTCGATGGAGTTGGTCGGTGACATTTCGCTGGGGTTGATGATGCCCACCTGCGGCACATACAGCGCACCGGCAAGGCCGCACAACACTGCGCTCAACACCCACACGAACAGCTTGAAACCGCGTGGGTCGTAGCCGCAGAACATCAGGCGGTTCTCGGCATCGCGCAGGGCGGTGAGCACTCGGCCGAACTTGCTTTTCGCCAGGCGCCAGCCGATGTAGAGGCTGGCCACCAGCAACAGCACCGTGGCGAAAAACAACACCGCCCGGGTGCCCGGTTCAGTGATGCCAAAACCTAAGATGCTGCGGAAGTTGGTAAAGCCGTTGTTGCCGCCGAACCCGGTCTCGTTGCGAAAGAACAACAGCATCCCCGCGAACGTCAGGGCCTGGGTCATGATCGAGAAATACACGCCCTTGATCCGCGAGCGGAAGGCGAAGAAACCGAACACCAAGGCCAGCACACCGGGGGCCAGTACCACCAGGCACAACGCCCAGAGGAAGTGGTCGGTGCCGGCCCAATACCAGGGCAATTCGGTCCAGGACAAAAAGGTCATGAACGCCGGCAACTCGCTGCCTGCCGCCTGGCGCATCAAGTACATGCCCATGGCGTAGCCGCCCAGGGCGAAGAACAAACCGTGGCCCAGGGACAACATCCCGGCGTAACCCCACACCAGGTCCAGCGCCAGGGCGACGATGGCGTAACAGAGAATCTTGCCCACCAGGGTCAAGGTGTAGGCCGACACATGCAGCGGGTTGTCCGCAGACAATAACGAACACAGGGGCAACGCCAGCAGCAGGAGCAGGATGACTGCACCGACTGCAATCGTGACTTTGGGGCCGGCTTTTTGCGTGGCCGTAAGCATTAATGGCTGGTTCATCAGTCGATCACCCGTCCTTTCAGTGCGAAGAGTCCTTGCGGGCGTTTCTGGATAAACAGAATGATCAGCGCGAGGATCAGGATCTTGCCGAGCACGGCGCCGATCTGGGGTTCGAGGATTTTGTTGGCGATCCCTAAGCCAAAGGCGGCCATGACACTGCCGGCCAACTGACCGACGCCGCCGAGCACCACCACCAGGAACGAGTCGATGATGTAGCTCTGGCCCAGGTCCGGGCCGACGTTGCCGATCTGGCTCAGCGCCACGCCGCCCAAACCTGCGATACCGGAGCCGAGGCCAAAGGCGAGCATGTCCACGCGCCCGGTGGGCACGCCGCAGCAGACGGCCATGTTGCGGTTCTGGGTGACGGCGCGCACGTTCAGACCCAGGCGCGTCTTGTTCAGCAGCAGCCAGGTGAGCACCACCACGAACAGCGCGAAGGCAATGATCACGATGCGGTTGTACGGCAGCACCAGGTTGGGCAGTACCTGGATGCCGCCAGACAGCCAGGCCGGGTTCGACACTTCGACGTTCTGCGCGCCGAACACCAGACGCACCAGCTGGATCAGCATCAGGCTGATGCCCCAGGTGGCGAGCAGAGTTTCCAGGGGGCGGCCATACAAGTGACGGATGACTGTGCGTTCCAGCGCCATGCCGATGGCCGCGGTGACAAAAAACGCCACCGGCAACGCGATCAACGGGTAGAACTCGATGGCCTGGGGCACATAGCGCTGCATCATCAACTGCACCACATAAGTGGAGTAGGCGCCGAGCATCAGCATCTCGCCGTGAGCCATGTTGATCACGCCGAGCAGGCCGAAGGTGATCGCCAGGCCCAGGGCCGCCAGCAGCAGGATCGAGCCCAGGGACATGCCGCTGAACGCCTGGCCGAGGATCTCACCCATCATCAGTTTGCGTTTGACCTGGGCCAGGCTGGTCTCAGCGGCGGTGTGTACGGCGGCGTCGGCTTCCACGCCTGGCGCCAGCAGCGCCTCTAGGCGCGTGCGGGCCAGCGGGTCGCCGGTGCTGCCGAGCAAGCGCACGGCCGCCAGGCGCACCACCGGGTCGGGGTCGACCAGTTGCAGGTTGGCCAGGGCCAGGCTGAGGGCGCTGTGCACCTGCTCATCCGTCTCGGCGGCAACCTGCTGGTCGAGGAATTTAAGTTGTGCAGGCACCGCGCTTTTTTGCAGGGTGCGCGCTGCGTCCAGGCGCACCTTGGGGTCGGCGGCGAGCAGTTGCTGGCTGGCTTGCACGTTATTGATCAAACCGCGCAGGCGGTTGTTCAGGCGCACGGTCTTGGTTTCACCGTTGAGCGTGAGTTGGCCTTGCTCAAGGGCATCCACCAACTCGATACGCGTTGGGTCGGGGTGGGCGGCCCAGTCCTGCAGGAGTTTGGCTTGCTGCACCGGGTTGGCGGCAAGGAAGTCTTCGGCGTCGCTGGCGTGTGCGCCAAAGGGCAGCAACAACAGCAGGGCGAGGATGAGGCGGTGGAGGGCAGTGGGCATATAAAAATGTCCTGGTCATGCGGGGACAGTGTGGGAGCAGGCTGTGTGTAAGAGCTGGCTTGCCTGCGATGGCATCGCTGCGGTGTGTCAGGCACACCGAGTTGTTTGCATCGCAGGCAAGCCAGCTCCCACAGTGACCATGTCCCACATTCGAGCTGTGGGGGCGTTAGTTGCTCTTCACGGCATAGTCCGGTTTTTTGTCATTGCCCGGAATGTAAGGGCTCCATGGCTGTGCACGAATCGGCGCTTCGGTCTGCCACACCACCGAGAACTGCCCGTCGGCCTGGATCTCACCGATCATCACCGGCTTGTGCAGGTGGTGGTTGGTCTTGTCCATGGTCAGGGTGAAACCCGACGGCGCAGCGAAGGTCTGGCCGCCCAGGGCTTCACGCACCTTGTCGACGTCGGTGGACTTGGCTTTTTCCGCCGCCTGCGCCCACATATGGATGCCCACATAGGTGGCTTCCATCGGGTCGTTGGTCACGGCTTTGTCGGCGCCCGGCAGGTTGTGTTTCTTGGCGTAGGCTTTCCAATCGGCGACGAACTTCTGGTTCACCGGGTTTTCCACCGACTGGAAGTAGTTCCAGGCCGCGAGGTTGCCCACCAGCGGCTTGGTGTCGATGCCGCGCAGTTCTTCTTCACCCACCGAGAACGCCACCACCGGTACCTCGGTGGCTTTCAAGCCCTGGTTGGCCAGTTCTTTGTAGAACGGCACGTTGGAGTCGCCGTTCACGGTGGAGACCACCGCGGTCTTGCCACCGGCGGAGAACTTCTTGATGTTGGCGACGATGGTCTGGTAATCGGCGTGGCCGAACGGGGTGTAGACCTCCTCGATGTCTTTATCCGCCACGCCTTTGGAATGCAGGAACGAGCGCAGGATCTTGTTGGTGGTGCGCGGGTACACGTAGTCGGTGCCGAGCAGGAAGAAACGCTTGGCGCTGCCGCCTTCTTCGCTCATCAGGTATTCCACCGCCGGGATCGCCTGCTGGTTCGGGGCCGCACCGGTATAGAACACGTTGGGCGACATCTCTTCGCCTTCGTACTGCACCGGGTAGAACAGCAAGCCGTTGAGTTCTTCGAACACCGGCAGTACGGATTTACGCGACACCGAGGTCCAGCAGCCGAACACCACGGCCACCTTGTCCTGGGTCAACAGTTGCCGACCTTTCTCGGCGAACAGCGGCCAGTTGGACGCCGGGTCCACCACCACCGGTTCGAGCATCTTGCCGTTCACCCCGCCCTTGGCGTTGATCTCGTCGATGGTCATCAGCGCCATGTCTTTGAGCGAGGTTTCGGAGATCGCCATGGTCCCGGACAGCGAGTGCAGGATGCCGACCTTGATGGTCTCGGCGGCCTGGACGGTCCAGGTCAAACCCATGGCGGCAATAGATGCCGACAAAGTGAAAGCCTTGATCAAGCTGCGACGCTTCATGGTGCGATCTCCGTGTACCGATAATTGTTGTGGGGCAGATACACAGGGCTTTGCAAAGGCTGTGCCTGCTACGCCAGACACGGTTTACCGGCGGGTTCGGGAGGTAAAGCCGCTCCGTGGCGCACCAGGTTGGCGCCACGGAGGCCGTTGAGTGCACGGCAGGCTTCAAAAGAGGGCGTTGCGCGACAATGCTTCAGGCGGTTGCGCTGATGCGTGACAGCAACAAGCGATCCAGCGCCCACACCAGGACCAACGAAGCCCCTACCAACGGGAAAATGATCGCCAGCCCGAGCATGATCGCCATCGCGGTTTTCCACTTGGGCAGGTCATGGCGCAGCGGCGGCACACCTAGCCCGCCTTGTGGCCGGCGCTTCCACCAGATCACCACGCCGCTGACCGCGCTGAGCAGAATCATCAGGCAGATCACCAGCACGATCAGTTGGTTGACCCAGCCGAACATCTTGCCCTCGTGCAGCATCACGCCGGTTTCGGTGGCGCGTGCGACCAGGTTGTAATGATCCCAACGTACATCGGCCAGGACCTTGCCGGTGTACTGGTCCACGTGCAGGGTGGCGTCGTTGCGCGGGTCGTCGGCGAACACCGCGACGGTGAATACACCAGTGGCGGTGGTGGGGAAGGTAATGCTGTAGCCGGGCTCGACCTTGCGTGCGTTGGCCAGGTCGACCACCTGTTGCAGACGCACCGTGGGTGCGGCCGGGCCTGCGTGCATTGCGCCGTGATTCATATGCTCGGCGTGGTCGCCGGACATTGGCATCGGCGTGTTTTCCAGGGCCCAGGGCACGGTCTGCTGGGTGGCGGTGTTGAGCACACGGGCCTGCTGGTCGGACTGCGGCACGCTGTTCCACATCGCGGCTGGGAAGGTGTTCCACAGGTCGGCGTATTGCTTGCCCCAGAACCCGGTCCAGGTCATGCCGCTGAGCAGCATCACCAGCAGGAACGCCGCGCCCCAGAAGCCGGCGACAGCGTGCAGGTCACGCCAGAACACCCGACCACGGGTATTGAAGCGAGGCCACAGAATGCCTGCAGATGACTTGCCCCGCGGCCACCACAGGTACAGGCCGGACACCACCAGCATCACGCCCCAGCCGGCGGCGAGTTCGATCAGGCGATCGCCGACGGTGCCGATCATCAGTTCGCCGTGCAGGGCGCGGACGATGGCTTGCAGGTTGTTGTTTGCGTCCTGCTCACCGAGGACGGTGCCGCGATAGGGGTCGATGAACACCGTCACTTCGTGGGCATCGTTGCGCATCACGAACTGCGCGCTGCGAGTGGCGTCGGCAGGGGGCAGGTATTTGCTGATCGCGGCGTGGGGGTAGGCGGCTTGGGCGCGCTGCAGTTGCTCGTCGGCGCTCAGCGCGTGTTCGGCGGCGGGCACGGTGAGCAGGTGGCCGTACATCAGCGGGTCGAGCTGGGGTTTGAACAGGTAGATGATGCCGGTGAGGGCCAGCAGCACCATGAAGGGGGCGACGAAGAGGCCGGCGTAAAAGTGCCAGCGCCAGGCCAGGTTGTAGAAGGAAATTTTTTGTGTGGTCATCGGGTGCTCCGCATAAGGCTTTTGATTTTTCTTGGTCTGTTACGCCGTCATCGCAGGCAAGCCAGCTCCCACATGGGGCTGTATTGCACCTGTGGGAGCTGGCTTGCCTGCGATGCTTTTAGAAGCTCATGTCCACCTTGGTCCAGAGCGTACGCCCCGGCTCCTTGATGGCCTGCGGGTCGTTGGCTGGGTAACCGAAGCCTGCGTTACCGGCCAGATTCAGATGCTCGGCATAAGCCTTGCCGAACAGGTTGTCGACCCCGGTACTGACCTTGAAGTGCTTGTTGATGCGGTATGCCGCGTTCAGCGAGAACACGCCGAAGCCGCCGCTCTTGTCGTAGTCTTTGCCGACCACGTTGCCTTTGTTCGGATCGATACGGTGTTGCGCCGCGACCACCCTCCACAACGCACCCGCGCTCCAATCGTCTTCGCTGTAGGTCAGGCCCAGGCGCGTGTCCAGCGGTGGCATTTGTGGCAGGGCCTTGCCGTCGCTGCTGTTCTTGCCCCAGGCATAGGCGAGGCTGGCGTCGGCTTTCCAGTGTTGGCTCAGCTTGTACGCTGCGCCCACTTCGCCGCCCATGATACGTGCGTCCACATTGCGCGCCTGGGAGGTGGTGCCCATCATGCCGGGCCTGTAGTCGAACAGGATGAAGTCGCGCACCTGGCCGACATAGCCCGACACCCAGGCTTCCAGGTCGGCGCTCTTGTACTGGGCACCGAAGTCGAGCTGGGTGGTTTTCTCGGGCTTCACGCCGTCGAAGGCATTCACCGAACCGGCCGCGCCGGTGTTGGGGGAAAACAGCTCCCAGTAATCCGGGAAACGTTCCGCGTGGCCCAGGCCGGCATACAGCGTGGTGGGGCTGTCCGCCAGGTCGTGCTCATAACGCACAAAGCCCGAGGGCAATGTATCGGCGCGGGTGTCGCCGGCGGTCGGGTTCGGGCGCGACATCATTCCCGAGCCGGTGCGTTGACGGAAGTCCTTGGCCGAGGCGCGGTCCAGGCGTGCGCCGGTGATCAGGCGATCGTTGTCGGCGGCGTACCAGGTCAGTTCGCCGAACACACCGTAGTTGTGGAAATTGGCGTCCTTGTTGCGCGGCAAATCCTTATACGTGTCGATGCCCATGCTGCTACGCGCACGGTGTTCATTGGTCTGTGCATCCAGGCCGCTGATCAATTGCACATCCGCCCAGCGCCAGGTCGCCTTGATGCGTGCGCCAAGGGTGCGGCGGTCGACGTTGGACGCCATGGGGCCCGCCATCATGCCGGTGCCCGAAGGGACACGCAGGCTGTAGTTGTCCATCACATGGTCGGCGTAGTTGTAGTAGACCTGGGCCTCGACCTTATCCAGCACCTCGCCGATATTGGATTTCTCGAAACGCAGCCCCAGGCTTTCGCGCAGGAACTGCGAGCCGTCCATGCCGCGACCGGCGTAGCGCGCTTCACCATCGCCACGCCCGGCGGTGAGTTCCAGCAGGGTGTCGGCGTCGGGCGTGAAGCCCACAGCCACGTCACCGTTCCACTTGTCATAACGCGAGGCGACGGTGTCGTTGTTGCCGTCCTTGTAATCGTCGGCGTGGGCCTGGTTGCCGATCACGCGCACATAGCCCAATGGGCCGCCGGCAGCAGCATCGATGACCTTGTCGAAACGCCCGTTGGAACCGGCCAATACGCTGGCGTTGACCCGCGTGCCCAGCTCGCCGAACTGCTCGGGTTCACGGTCGAACAGGATGGTGCCCGCTGACGCGCCCGGGCCCCAGAGCACGGTTTGCGGGCCTTTGATCACGGTGAGCTTGTCGTAGGTTTCCGGCGAAATATACGAAGTTGGCGCATCCATGCGGCCCGGGCACGCGCCGAGCATCATGCCGCCGTTGGTGAGGATATTCAGGCGCGAGCCGAACATGCCGCGCAGCACCGGGTCGCCGTTGGTGCCGCCGTTGCGCACCAGGGCGAAGCCGGGGATGGTCTTGAGGTAGTCGCCGCCATCGCTGGCGGGCACCGGTTGGCGAGGGTCTTTGGGGTTGGTGACCACGGTCAGCGGTGAGCTGGGGGCGATCGCGGTGATGACGGTAGGGCTCAGCTCATGCTCGTCGGCGTGAGCGTGGGCAGCCAATAGTGCGCCGCATAAGGCGGTGAGCAGGGCAGTACTTCCCAAACGGGTGTCAGCAGAAAACCTGGACATGACAAATTCCATCAATCAATCGTAAACAACACGGCCAGCAGCCTGCGGCTGTCTGTCTAAAGTCGGCCGGGGTGAAGTAACGCGGTGAAGGGCTTACGAAACGATGGGCGGCGCGCGGCTGCGGGCTCCGGGGAAGATGCTCTGCCGGGC